>CAZDWM010000078.1:0-1128 GCA_964509145.1 uncultured Eubacteriales bacterium
CACCATAGCGACATTGAAAGACGGCGTGCGCATCGTCAACTTCGCGCGCGGAGACCTTGTCAATTCCTCCGATATTATCGCTGCCCTTGAAAGCGGCAAGGTTGCGGCTTACGCTACCGACTTCCCGACAGATGAGCAGCTTGGCGTCGACGGTGTCATCGCTATGCCCCACCTCGGCGCTTCAACACCCGAGAGTGAGGACAATTGCGCCATCATGGCCGCCGAGGAACTGATGCTTTACCTCGAGACGGGAGCTATTAAAAATTCCGTCAACTTCCCCGCCGCCTCACTGCCCGAGAGCTTCACGGCCAGAACCTGCGTTTTCTCCACAGAGGAAGCCGCCCAAGCAGTCAAAGCGACGCTCGGCGAAACAGTGTTCAGCGCCGGAAAGAACGGCATCGTCTACACAGTGGCCGACAAAGCCGCCGATAAGACTACGCTTGAGACCATTGACGGTGTTATTCGTGTACGCGTACTTGGTAAGTAAATAGTGAAATCAAGATAATTTAAAAGAGCTGCCTGAAATGGCAGCTCTTTAATTTAATGTGTTAATATGTCTTGGTTTATTCCGCCGCTTCCTCGGTGGGAGCCTCCCAAACAAAATCCTTGTATTCCTTAGTTTCGTTGAAGGTGAGCTTGACGGTGGCGTCGCCCCATGAAGCGAGCTGACCGTTAAAAACAACATCGGAGGTGACAACAACATTCTTGTTGTAGGAGATGTTGGTAACCTGATCTGTTCCTTTAAAAATCTTCAGTGTTATGGTACAGCCGGTGTAGAGCGTCGAATAGTCGCTCACCGTTACGCTGTCGGTGTAGCTCTGGAACTGCTCGAGCACCTGGGTTTTATCGATATCAAGGTCGAACGCCTTGGCAATCGGCGAAAGAGCATTAGGATTTTCAATGTCCTTGAGGACAATCGTGAGGATATAATAATCATCGTCATCCTCATTAAGCGTACAGGCGGCTGAAGCGATATCGTCGAGCGTCAGCGTGCTGACCAACGACGAGCCCTTGATGGGCAGAAAATCGTTAAGGTTCTTGCCGTATTCGGAGGTTTCGGATGTTTTGTCGAGAACCTCCATATAGCCTTTTGCAAGCGATACAAGTGAAGCAACCTCGGTAATATCT
>CAZDWM010000078.1:1138-9664 GCA_964509145.1 uncultured Eubacteriales bacterium
GTTTTCCGCGCTGACGTCCTTGACATCACGCTTGCGCTCCATGGAGACGCCCGGATTTTGTGCCTTAATCGCGTTGATAACCCTGTTGAAGTATGCGAGGGTGTCGGCCGGAGTGGTCGGAATGTCGGTTAGGGCGACAACGGGAGCCTCGGTAGTCGTTTCCTCCTCCTCGGTGCCGAAAAGGCTACATGAAGCCAAGGTGAACATGGTGACGAGCACGAGTAAAACGGATAAAACCTTGATTGTTTTCGAATACATCTTGCAAAGACCCCTTTCAAAGTATAACATCAGTATCTTAGCATAACGGTAATTTTATGTCAATAATTATATCACAATCTTGTTTCAAACCTTCGACAAGATGCGCAAGACGGGTTGACATCGAGCGGGGAAGGTTTATAATGAAGCACGGAGTGAAATGAAGGGATTAAATAGAATGGATTCTATCGAACGATTGATTAAAAAAAGGAAGAAAGAGAAGCGCATTAAACTGGCGGTTGCCGTAACGCTGCTGGCTTCGGTCGTACTGATTGCCGTGATACTGCTTAAAGGCGGAAAGGGGCAGGACGATAAGACGACCACCGCATTGACCCAATCGGGTTCATCCGAAAATAACGGTACGACGGTCAGCATAAAATATAACGGCGGTACCGTCCCCGAAACCGACGATATAGGTTTACCGTCGTCGACTGTTAAACCCGTCACAACGAAGGCGACGTCGGTGGGGGAAAGCAACACTTATGAATATGCCTACGCGGGGTTCAACCCGCATATTGCCGATACCGACATCGAAAAGTGGTGGCTTCTGCTTGTAAACAGAGAGAATATATTACCGGACGGCTACAGCGTCAAGCTGGCCGAAGCGGCTCCGGGTACCGGCGTCAACCTCGACTCGCGCGTCGCGCCCCATTACGCCGAGATGTACAAAGCGGCGAAGGAGGACGGTATCACGCTGACACCGCTGTCGGGGTACAGGCGCATTTCGACACAGCGTAAAAATTTTGAAAACAAAATATCATACTATCAAAATCAAGGCTATAGCAAGGCTGAGGCGACGCAGCTGGCGGCAAAAATCATATTACCGCCAGGGACAAGCGAGCACAACGCAGGTCTCGCGATGGACATTTGCAGCCTTGATGTCAGCTTTGAAAACTCAAACGAGTTTGTATGGCTTGAGGCAAACGCCTCTGAATACGGCTTTATACTGCGCTATTCCAAAGATAAGACGGACGTCACGAAAATCACCTATGAGCCATGGCACTGGCGCTATGTCGGCGTGACCGACGCAAAAAAAATCAAGGCACTCGGTGTGTGCCTTGAGGAGTATCTCAATTTAGCCTGATTATTTGTCGTTGTCAGCCATATTTTTGCCGGTGAAAACGACAGCGACTGTCTTAAGCAAAATCTTAATATCAAACAGCAGGCTGCGGCGTTCGACATATTCCTTGTCGTATGCCGCTTTTTCCTCGTCCGAAATCATGTCGCGTCCCTCGACCTGCGCCCAGCCGGTGACACCGGGCAGGACAGAGTAAACGCCGTATTCCTCACGAAGCTTGCGGATTTCCGTCTCCTCCGGAATCAGCGGACGCGGTCCTATAAAGCTCATGGTACCTTCGATGATATTGATGAGCTGCGGAAGCTCGTCCAGACTGGTTTTTCTTAAAAATTTGCCGAAAGATGTGACGCAGCTGTCGTATTCGGTTAATTCCTTTTTCGCGGCGTTGCGGGTACCGTTTTTCATCGTCCTGAATTTCCTGATTTTAAACAGCTTATTACCCTTGCCGACCCTATCCTGTTTGAAGACGACAGGACGACCGTCGGCGATGAATATGACAGCAGCTATTACCGCCGACAGCGGGGACAGCAGAATCAACGCGGTGACGCTGAACAGCAGATCAAAAAAACGTTTCAAATTAAATCACCCATCGATTATTTTGACCAGAAGATATATCCGGAGGCTAAAACGGCGCGAACCGGTGCACCCTCAAGCCCGCCGAGCTTTACGGGCGCCGCCATCAGAAAATAGTTACCTGGCTCGACACGGCTTAAATCAAGCCCTTCAAGGATTGCGATGCCCTTTGAAAGGAACGCTTTGTGCGGTTTTATCTGACTGCCGTGGCAGCCGATGGATTCGGCGTCGGTGCCGATGAGCTTCAAGCCTAGAGCTGCGGCTTCTTCGGCGGCGCTGTCCATGAAGTGGACGCGACCGCCGCCCTTTATAAGCAGGCGTTCACGGTTCCTCGGAAAGCGGTTGTTAACAAGCTCGCCGGTTATCGGTGAATTCTTGACCTCAATGACGGTACAGGGACCGAAAAACACGTCGAGGGGATAACGGTCGACCGAAAAGCCGTCCTCAATGAAATGGAGCGGTGCGTCGACATGGGTGCCGGTGTGGACGCATGCGTACAGCGCCGAAAGGTTACAGTCGGAGCTGTCGCCGATGGTTCGAACCCGCTCGACAGACGGCTCTGGATCGCCGGGATAAACCGCAGTATGGAGCGTGTCGCGGGATATATCAATCAGTTCCAAAGACATCCCCTCCTTAAATCGGTAAGGTTAGCCCTTCTGCTCCTCAAGCCTGTTGAGCGACTCCATCTTGAGGTAGGCGTTGATGAAGCCGTCGAGCGCCCCGTCCATGACAGCGTTTATGTTTCCAACCTCAAAGCTTGTGCGGTGATCCTTGACAAGCGTGTAGGGCATGAAGACATAAGAGCGTATCTGGCTGCCCCAGCCGATTTCCTTTTGCACACCCTTGATATCCTCAATTTTATCGAAGTGCTCGCGCTCCTTTATTTCAAGAAGCTTCGATTTAAGCATACGAAGCGCAACCTCTCTGTTTTGGTGCTGACTGCGTTCGACCTGTGATGTGGTGACTAAGCCTGTGGGAATATGGGTTATCCGTATGGCAGACGAGGTCTTGTTTACCTTTTGTCCGCCGGCGCCGCTTGCGCGGTATGCGTCTATCTTCAAATCCTCGGGATTGATGTCTATCTTAATAGTATCGTCAATTTCAGGCATGACCTCAAGCGACGCGAACGAGGTGTGTCGGCGACCGGAGGCGTCGAACGGGGAGACACGTACAAGCCTGTGAACGCCGGACTCGCTGCGCAGATAGCCATAGGCGTTTTCGCCCTCGACAAGGAGTACGGCAGACTTGAGACCGGCCTCGTCGCCGTCGAGAAAGTCGACCATCGTACAATTAAAGCCCCTGCTTTCGCTCCAGTGCATATACATGCGTACAAGCATCTGAACCCAGTCCTGCGCCTCGGTTCCGCCCGCGCCGGCGTGGAAGGTCAGAATGGCGTTTTTTGCGTCGTACTCGCCGGTGAGCATGGTGCTTAAGGTCTGTTGGTCAAGCTCCGCGACAACGGCATCAACATTGGTGCGGCATTCGGGAAACAGCTCAAGATCGCCCTCCTCGTCGGAAAGCTCAATCATCATAATCGTGTCGTCAAAATTATTCTTAAGCGACGCATAGGCTGCAATCCTGCTTTTAAGCAGGCTGATACGCTGGAGAACCTTCTGCGAGTTTGCGAGGTCGTCCCAGAAGCTTCCTTCTGCCGATTTTTCCTCAAGCTCCGATATCTCCTTTTGCATCGCGTCGAGACCGAGCGCCTCCTTGAGGTCGCGCAGCTTGTCGTCGTATCCAAGCAGCTCAAGCTTAAGCTCTTCAAACTGAATCATATATTGTTGTTACTCCTTCTTGGTTTCTAACCCTCTTATTATATTAAACATTTATTAAAAAGTAAAGGAACTTTTTACATATTGTTAACATATGGGACGAAATAATCATTGAAAATTCAAACAGAAACCGTTATAATCAATTCGTATTATTATGACGAAAGTAGGAAACGGTATAGTTATGTTATACGAAAAAGCGACTTGCCCGGTCTGCGGCGGCGAATTTACCGACGGCGATGATGTTGTCGTCTGCCCTGTGTGCGGCACACCGCACCACAGAGGCTGCTGGGAAAGCACGGGGCGATGCGCCAATGAGGGACGTCACGGCGAACACTTTGTCTGGGCGCCACCGCGCTCGGCCGAAAAGGATACCGACGACAGGAAGCGTGAAAATCCGAGGGATGAAACGGCCATAGTCTGTCCAAACTGCGGCGCGAGCAGCCCGCCCGACACCCTGGTGTGCCCCGAATGCGGCACAAGCTTCGGCGCGGTCGGACGAGCGTTTTATGGTGCCGAGCAGGACATTAATTTAGACGGCAGCTTCTTTATGCATGGCGTCAATGCAAACCCGAACGAAGAATTCGACGGGATACGGGTCGGGGACGCGGCCGCGTTTGTACAGTCACGCGCGCCGAGATATATCCCGAAGTTTATCGCGATGTCACGTGAAAACAAGAAAACCGGCTGGAACTGGGCAGCCTTTTTCCTCACACCTTATTGGTTCTTTTACAGAAAGCTTTACAAAGCAGGAGCATTTTTCCTCGGAATGGCCGTAATCGTTTTCCTTTTTGCATCGATACCATGGAACAATGTCTCAATTGAGTTCAGAAACGAGATGAGCAATTATATCAACATGACGGGTAATACGACGGTTGACGAATATCTGGTACAGTACAACGAATTTCTACAAAACTACGGCAACCTTCCCGAGGCCGAACGCGCCAAGCTTGACGGTCTACAAAAAAAGCTTATCCGTTCCGGGGCGTTCTTTATCGCTGTGAGACTCATTCCGGGTATTTTTGCCGCGCTGTTCAGTGACAATTTATATAAAACCAAGACCGTAAAAGATGTCAAGTCAATGCGCAGCTTCGCAAAGAACGACAAGACTTTTCTGGTGCTGGCCATGAGGCGCGGCGGTGTTTCGCTCATATCGGCGTTCGGCTGCCTCCTGCTGGTTCAGATGCTGTTAAGCCTGTTGAGTAGTTTGTAAAAACGGTGCTCAGCCGTAAATAAATTGGGGGATACAAAATGAAAGTTAAAAAAGCTATTATACCGGCGGCCGGTCTCGGCACAAGAGTTCTTCCCGCGTCGAAGGCGGTACCCAAGGAAATGCTGAACATTGTCGACAAGCCGGCTATCCAGTATCTTGTCGAGGAGGCCGTCGCGGCGGGGATTGAGGATATCTTGATTATCACCAACAGGGGAAAGGGTGTCATTGAGGATCATTTCGACCACGCCTTCGAGCTGGAAAAGAATCTTGAGGGCAATAAGGAAAAGGAAAAGCTGCTTGAGAGTATCAAGGAAATCGCAAACCTCGCTAATGTCTACTTTATCAGGCAGAAGGTTACAAAGGGTCTCGGTCATGCTATTTTATGCGGCAAATCGTTTGTTGGCAACGAGCCGTTCGCCGTGCTTTACGGCGACGACGTGATCATTTCCGACGACCCCGTTACCGGTCAGCTGTGCCGCGTTTATGAGGAATACGGTTGCGGCAGCGTAGGCGTTAAGGAATGCTCAGTCGAGGCAGTTAAAAAATATTGTACGCTCGATGTGACGCCGCTGCGCGACAACGTGATGCGGGTTCACAACATAATCGAAAAGCCGCGCGAGGATCAGATTATGTCGCTTTACGCCATCCTTGGCCGCGTGGTGCTGCCGCCGGAGGTTTTCGGGCTGCTGGAGGACGGCTTGAAGCAGCTGACTTCGGGCGAGTTTTATCTTACGGACGCCCTCGCACAGCTCGGCAAGGAGGGCAGGCTGACCGCTGTCGATTTTGTCGGAAACCGTTATGATATGGGCAATAAGCTCGGCATAATGATGGCCAACTGCGAGGTCGCGCTTAAACACCCGGAAATCGGTGCCGAATTCAAGGAATATCTGATAAAGCTTGCCGCTTCGCTTTGATAAGTAGACTCATACAAACTATATTAATTCTTAGCATATAAAAGTGAACGATTGGTCATATTAGCCAAAAAACGGGTTAAAACTTTGTTACCACAAAGGATTAAAAGTGGCTGAAAACGCTTGCCAACCATGGTAGACAATGCTATAATAATGATGCAAGAAGTCGGATTGTGGTTAAGTTATGCCCTAACGCTTTCCGACAGGTTGCTTCGGTTTATCAGCCGAAGCAGGTAATGGTAAGAGGGGGTTACCCCACAAAATTTGTTAGGAGGAAAAGACAATGGGCTTCCAGAGAATTGTTTCTTTCATCATGTCGGTTCTCATGACCATTATGAGTACTTTCTTCCCGGGGCTGTTCAAGGATGAAACACCTAGAATAACCAACGGGGATTGGCTCGCATTGGTGGTTGAGCAATTCGGCATGAGTGACAGCAACTACAACGACGTACCCTATCTTGCGGACGTTCCCGCCGACAGCGATTATTTCGCCGTCGTCCAGATTTCGTTCACTTGGGGCATTGTTCTTGCCGGCGAAATTGAGGACATCAATGCTTACGCCACGAACGGGTTCGTATCAAAAACACTTTCAAGAGTTGTAACCGGAATTTCAACCGACAGCCTTGATCTTCCGGAAGATGACGGCTTAGTGAGCGCGACAGAAGCACTCAAAGCGCTTAAGGCCGCGTATGATCTGTGGGCAGACAAAGCCGAAGAGGAAACCGAGGCGGAATTTGTCGCGGCAGCGGGTGTTACGGATCTTTCGGACATTCCGTACATCGTTGAAGACGGCAAGCTTATTTATGCGGCCGACAAGTTCAACGTTGCGGTTGGCGGAAAGTTCATCGCGGGCGCAAACGAGTACAATGTCAGCGGTGCTGCCTACAAGGTTATTGCGGTTGACAAGGTTAACGGTCTTGCTTATGTCACAGTCGAAGAGGTCGCGATTGAAGAGGCTGTCAAGTCAATCGATTTTGAAGGCAATGTCGTTCCCGACTTCTCCAAGGCCGAAATGAGAGACAACAACGGTGAAATCATCCAAAACGCCACAGTCGGCGAGACTGAGGACGCGGCAGCTGTGGGCGGCGTGAATATTGTCAACGACGCCATTGATTCGGCAAAGGACGCCATTAATAATTTCCTTGCGAATCCGCAGGTCAGCTTCAGCATTTCGGGCTTCAGAGTCAAGCTTGCCGCAAACAATGTCAACTATCAGAATAAGAGCGTTGCAAGAATCGATATCAGCATCGGCGGCAGTGTTGCCGACGGCGTTTATGTCGAAAAGGATTATTCGCTCACCAATATCAGCTACGACGCTAAATATGATGCGAACCTCGCAAAGCTCAGCATCAACCAGGCCTATCTCGTCATGAACTACGACCTCACGGAGACTACGGTTCTTCAGGGCTCCTATGCGGCTTCTGTAGTTCCCGAGGATCTTGAGTTTGAAGAAGGCGCCGATTTCCTGACAAAGCTCAAGGAGAGCCTTGGCAGTCTTGCGCTCGTAAAGGGCGGCGGAATTGAGGTTCCGATATTCTCCTATACGATTCCAATCGGAACAACCGGTCTGACCATCGACATGACAGTTTCGCTTTCGATCTCCGCTTCCGGCAGAATCGAAATCATCGTCAAGTCGAGCGAAGTCAAGGGCTATGAAATCATCAACAACAAGGGCAGATATATCTCCGAGTCCACCATCCTTGACAGATATTATAACATTCAGGGCGACTTCCAGGTTGTACTTGGTCTCAACCTTTACCTGTCGTTCCTCGGCTTCAGAATTGTTGACGTCGGGTTCCAGGGCGGTATCGGCGCGTATGTCTACACCAGAATCTTCAACACACTTACTCACTATGAGGAGAACAGCGAGGTGCCCTACGATGTTGTTGTTGAAGCGGCCACAGGCTTACCGGATCTCGACAATTTGAGGATTTGTGCCACTATTCAGCTTTACGGCATACTAAGAATCTCGGTTGGCGAGAGGAGCATCATCAGCAAGATTGGTTTATCCAAGACATGGACGATTTATGACAGGAGCAACGCTACATTTGCTGAGCTCTATATGGTAGACGGTCAGTTTGTAGATCAGGCAGCCTATGCTGCGGCGCTCATCTAAGTATAAACAAAAATAGCATTAACGGCTCCCGAAGAAATTCGGGAGCCGTTTTTATAATGAATACAAAAAGCCGGAATAGTTAAGAAGGAAACGCAGTAATAACGAACCGTGAGAAGTCAACAGAGACCACAGTAGCGCGAAAGCATGAAGGGTCGAACAATCGTAGATAACTGGAACGGGTTGGCTCCTCACACAAACGGGATATTATGCTATATCCCAAAGTACAAGTCTCTGTATTTATACGGTTGAACCGCCGTGTACCGAACGGTACGCACGGTGGTGTGGGAGGTCGGCTACTCAACTAATGGGCAGCCTCCTAATCGATTACATTTTCCACCTAAGCGAAAGCCCTGTAAATTATCTTGTTTAAATAACGGGAAAGCATCTGAAACAGCGATAGCGCTGCGTCGTATTCGCCGTCTGATCCGTTGACATCATAGGCCTCGAGAGTCACGTTCAAGTCGCCGGGGGTGTAAGCGTCGGATATAATCGATTCAAGAAAAGGGTCAACAAGTGTTGATAAAAGACGGTTCGTCGGGGTGTTTGCGTAGGTCAGTTTAGCGAACAATCCTGTTATTTTTGCGCCGTCGGTGGACAGGAGCATTTCGGAA
>CAZDWM010000079.1:0-9516 GCA_964509145.1 uncultured Eubacteriales bacterium
ACCTTAGGTTCGGGGATATATCTTAAGACATCCGCCAAATTATACTTTTCATTTTTAGGTTTTGGGAAGCTATAATTTCTAATCCCCATATCTTTTCTAAACCCAATCATTATCACGCGCCATCTGTCTTGCGGGACACAATAATCTGCTGCGTTTACTAAAGATGGAAAAACACAATATCCTCTTTCTGAAAAATCCTCAATAATAGCTTCGATAATTGCTCCATCACCTAGTGTTAGAATGCCCTTTACATTTTCCGCAACAAAAACCATTGGTTCCTTTTTTTCAACCAGACCAACGAAATACTTGTATAGCGAATTGCGTTTGTCATCAATTTTACGTGGTCCGGCGAGAGAAAACCCTTGACACGGAAACCCACCTGTAATAACATCAGACTTTGGTATGTTATCGAAATCTATTTTACCAATATCACCGTTTACAACTTCTGCGTTAGACCATAGCTTATGGGTCTCACAGGCGTCCCTGTCAATATCATTTGCCCATATGGTTTTAAACCCATGCTGTTCAAACCCGATATCCAAGCCTCCGGCTCCGGCGAACAAAGAAACTACAGAAAAGCGTTTCTTAACTGGTGTATTGACGATATCTATGATGTTACCCAACTTTATTACCACCTTTCAATATAAGAAAGACAATACTAATTATATCGTAACATGAAATCTGTTTCCTGTGTTTCTGCGGGAGCATTATGGTGGCTTTTCTTTACTGCTCTATTTCCTCCAGCGCTATCCTCGCCACAAGGATATCCTCTTTATTGCGCGAGTAAACAACGAACAGATAATCCCCCGCGACGCAGGTGTCGGGATAATGGAAGCCCGTGCCTTTGGCACGGCCACGGTATTTCATGATGTCCGGCTCGCAGTCTACCACAAAATTTTTATCGAACAGATATCCGTCGTACGACACGGACAGACACAACTGAAACCGCCGGAAGCCCGGGTTGCCTACGAGGTAGACGCGCCCGTTGGGCAGATTGCCCACGCTCGTGCGCGCGCCCGTGTCGGGGAATTCTGTCTTGGCGATTTCCGACCACGTCAGCCCGCCGTCCGTGCTGAAATGCGCGTTTTGCGCCTTCGCGTTGCTCCGCCAAAGCCTTACAAGCGTGCCGTCTTTAGCCTCGTAGCAGTGCGTCGGCTCGCCGCAGCCGTCGCCGTTGTGGGTTATGGCGTATTCCATCCCCCAGTCGCGGGCGGTTTTGCCGTCCTTCTGCGACCAGCCCTCGGGCAGCATATCCCATTGCGGCATATGGCGCGGGTCTCGCAGGTATTCTATGATTTCCGCCGCGACGGCGGCATCGTAATCCTTGTCGGAATAGAATTCAATATTGAGCGCGTCGGGCGTGATATCCTCAATTTTTTCGTGCGGCTGATTGAGCCACATCACAGCGCCCGCCGTACCGTCCGCTTTAAGCTCCCGTGCGAGGCGTCCTATGCCAGGCCAGTTGACGCCCTTTGCAAGGTCGGCAATAGCCCAGAGCTTGCCGTCCGCTATTGCGAAGCCGTTTGAACAGAGCATGAGGTGATAGTGGCCGCACAGGTCGTTTTTCCACGACTCTCGGTCGCTTTGCATCCCCGTGCCGCATTTGTCGTGCGGACGGTGACCGCGGCAAAGAAAGCCGTCGGCGTCCTTGATGTCGGGATTGGCAAGCGGCTTTTCCGGCTGCGGAAACAGCGGTTGTGAATCCGACCATGTCTCGCCCAAATCCTTTGAAAAGGCGTAGCGGACATACTGCCCGGGTGAGTCCTCATCGGACAGGTGAACGCTCCAGTGGGCAAACAGGACGCCCTTATAAAACGTGATGTGCGGATGGAGAGAGAACGCGCCCCGGTCGGGCAGCGGCTCACCGGGATAAAGCTCCGTTACCTGTTGGTTTATAAGCCGTTTCATGCCGAGATCCGGCAGCGAAAGGTCGGGATTTTCCGTCCAGCGAATCGTATCAGGCATCGTGTTAAGCCTCCCGTTTTGTTAAATGAATGTTGTTGACATTGCCCTCCGGAGGGAATGTCATTATCTTATAACCCTTAACCTTTACCCATTCACCTGCTCAGCGTCATTCTCAATCGTGTTAACCGCGCACCGCTTCGCCGCCCTCTGTTCGGCAAGCTCCGCGTACATGCGGTCGCGCTTTTCGGGGCTGAGGTTATAGAACATCTTTGGGATTATGCCGAGAAGCCCTGTCAGACCCGGCGTCAGGGTACACATCAAAAACAGGTAGTATTTTGTTCTGGCGGTCTGCTTTCCATATCCCGCCGTGACATTATAGCCGATAGCCTTAAGCAGCAGGCTGTTCAGCGGGCTTGTCACCGTACCGGCAACCTTTTTGACAATGCCCTTGGCGGCGACGGTAGCGCCCTCGGTGCGGTAGCCGTTGACCCACTCGCAGTAGTCAAGGACCTCGGTTTGCATCATTCTCGGGACGATTTTATTAATTGAAAGCGTGGACTTATAGACAAAATCCTTTGCCACATACGCTCCGAACATGGCTCCTTTTTTAAGGTAATTCCCCTTGCCGCCCTTTCCTCCTATCATACCGAAAAAGTATACAAGAATGTTAGTTGCGTCCTTATTGTGCTCGCCGAATATCCACAGCGCCTTTGTGGGGAATTTTCGCTGTGCCCATCCGATATACATATAGCTGACATATGATATCGGAGCATTGACAAGCGCAATCATATTTTTGATAGCGGCAGAACCGAGAACATCGACATAGTAATTGGTTGCGCCTGTACCCACCTTGAATACGCTCAGGAAATCTGAAAGGGTCATTAAAAGCATGGGTTTGTTGTTGATAATGGTTTTCCAGATGCCCTTCAGATCCGGCTTGTCGACAGCCTGCATTATGCGTTCTTTAGCAATGGACGCATACACCAGCGCGAAAACACCTGCCTGAACGGCGCAGATGGTGCCAACCAGCATATAGGTTCCCTTCATGGTAATGCCGCCGGTTCCCTTGTTGGCAAAGTCGATTAAAAATCCCATCAGAAATTCGGGGATGTTCTCCCAGATGCTTGAGATGACCTCGGCCATGGTAAAAAGCCGCATCTTGTCGGCTGGATTTGGTGAAATACTGGATATGTAGCCTGTTTCGGCAAAGCCCCGAAACGTTGTCATCAGCTCCGTGACCATACCCAGCGCGTACCAGTAGATACATTTACCAACGTCAAACGGGTTTGCACCGAATAAAAACGGCGTCAGCCAGTAAAGGATGGTCAGGATAGTGCCGGGTATGGCAAACATCAGGATATACGGCCTGAATTTGCCCCAGCGCGTGGCGGTTTTGTCGACAAGAACACCTGCGAAGGTGTCGTCGACAATATCCCAGATGTGGGTGAGGACGCTTGCCGCGGCGTTGATGCCGAGGTCGATTTTAACGACGTCAAGAAAAAAACGGGTTTTCCATTCGTCGATGCTGAAACCCTTTGACGCGTCGAAAAGGACGTAGGACATTGTTTCGCGTGAGCCGACATATCGGCGGGTTTCGGTGTTTACAGCTTCTGCCATGGTTTCACAACAACTCTCAATCGTATTTTCTAACGGCGCTCGGATAATCTATTGTCAGGCTGTGCCCTGCAAAACGGAAGTTCATGACGTCCGCCTCCCGCGCGGTGGTGATATAGTCGCTTTCAAAGCGCTCAAACTGCGGCGGGACAACCCTGCCGTCCACCGCGAAGTCGCCGTTGTATTGAAGCTCGTAGGTCACGCCGCTGCTCTTGTAAAATAACTTGCCGCAGCCGTCGAAGATGACGGAGTTTTCCTTGATACGCGCAACGAACGCACCGAAGCTCTCTGCCGTTTCGTCGGACAGCTCGTAAATCCAGAACTGGCGGTTGCCGTGCTGCACAAGGTCGAAACGCTTTTCGGGGCTTTTTTCTGGTCCCGCGCCGAACATGTCCGCGTTCTTGCCGTTTTCGACCAGATTATAGTGCGCGTCGGGCTTGCCTTTTAAATCTGCCTCAAGAGCCGAGGCCGAACCCTCGTCAAAGTCGAGGTAAGCGAGCCTGCCCGAGCCGATTAGCGCGATATACGCGCCGCCCTTGCGGGCAAATGCATAACTGCCGTCGACAACAACCTCGTCTAAAAACGCCTCGGGTAAAAATGTGTGCGTATACTGCGGCACCTTGTAAAGCTCAAAAAGACCGGGCAGCTTCGGGATGTCGTACAGCATCATCTGCACATTCTTCTCCTGCGCGATGTGCGGCGCGCGGCCGAACCCCGCCCAGTAGCCCGGAAGCCGCGAGGTGTTTTTCTTGTCGCTGTCGCTGGCGGGGTGGGTAGTAAACACTATGGAATTTCCGCCGAAGTTGGCACATGACAGCATCTGCTGAGCGCCGTAGCCGCCGGGATGATATTTTTGCACACTGGCGAGCAGGTAGTACGACGTGCGGTATTTGTATACATTCGCCCGTTGTATAGCGATGCCGTTGGGCATGGGGTTAAGCTTGGCGCTGACGCCCGTCATCACCTTTTCGCTGCTGATAAGCTTGATGTTGAGCGCTTTAAAGAAGTTGAGCATACTGTTTGAAAACATTTTGTTTTCTTTTAAGTAGGAATAAGTATTGTAAATAACCTCGGGGTTTGTGAACGCCTCCATGCCGAGCTGGCACATAATTTGATGATCCTCATGCCCGACAAGACCCTTTTCGGGCAGCTCGGCGGTGTCGAGACCTGTCGAGGACTTGATGACACGCTCGCCCTTGTCCCTGCCGATTTCGAGGAGCACCGGCGGCACCTCGTAAAACGGCTTGCCGTTTTCGTCGCGCGCCTCAAGCGCTAAAACGATGTTGATGAGCATGTGATGGGTGGATGTCAGATAGTTGTCGTTCAAGCCCCAGATATAATCGGTGAGCTTACGCACACGGTCGCAGTCGCCGCCCGCGAGGTTGTAGGAATAGGCTCTGCCTGTCGGGAGCTGGAACACATAGTCGTAGATACCGCTCGCGATGTCGTAAAACAGCAGGTCAAGGCTCATTTTAAGCCGTTCCTTAAGCGCCTCCTGTCCCTTTGCGAACTGGATAAAATTCACGGCCGGCGCGGCACTGAACAGATAGTAGTTGCTGGAGTTGAATTCGGAGTAGCCGTGGTAAAAGCGCTGCTGCGTCCATGCCTCAATCCGCTTGGCGGCGCGCTCCATATGCTCTTCACCTGTCGCTCCGTCGTTGAAGAACACCTTGTCCGGCCACATCTGACCGGCGAGGTATTCCGACACGGCGTAGAGCAGTTGATGGTTTTCGGACCAGTAGCAGGCCGAGTCCTCACCGGGCTCGGTCATCCAGTATTTCGCTCCGCGGAAGGTCTGTTCAAGCAACTCCCAGCCGCGCGGGGAAACAGCCTTGATAGTGTCTCCGTGGGAATAAATCAAACGCATGAGCGACTGCATTCTGAAGTCGACGCAGTCGTAACGTCCGTCGATTATGGCCTTTGACACCTCAAAGGCGTCCTCCATATATTTAGCGTCGATGATGACGCTCGCTTCCTCTGCATACGCGGGACGCTCAAGGCATAACAGCATAGTGTTTATGTCGGGTCCCTTGAGATCCTTTGGCGCGTGCTCCGGCTTTGATTTGATGGAGACGTTTTTGTAGATGTCCACCGCGGCATATCCGACCGCGGCGGCACAGGCCGCAAAAACAGCCTTGCGCTTTAAACTCATGAACATACACCCCTTTTAACAATTTATGACCTTTAAATTATAAGATACAAGCGCCGGAATGTCAACTTGTGAAAATATTCCCTGTACTAAAAACGCCGGATACAAACGACAGCGTCGACAGAATGTAATAAAACACATCTGAAAGGAACGAAAGCCCAGTTAAACGGAGCACATACCCTTTGCCGAAAAGCGACCTTTCCGGCAAGTTCTGCGGCGAATTATCAAGCAAAACAGCGTTTTCAATGTCCGTTCCCGCGGCGGTGAAGCTCTGCATCCTCCCGCCGCCGACGGTGACCTTATTGCCGCATTGGGCAAAGACTATTTTTACCCTTCCGCTGACCGTTTTCTTGGGTGACCATCCGCTTACCGGGATATCAACCGATTCCATCGGCGCGAGTATAACCGACTGGTCGACGTCGAAAAACAGCCCGAGCGACAGCCCGTTGATGGTTTTGATTGAAATACTGTGTTCCCTTGAAAGGTTGGTGACGGTAAAAACGGTGTCGTAACGTGTCAGATAACCGCTTTTTGAAAGTTTAAAGCGGCCGTAAACGCCGTCCGCCGGATTTTGCGAAGATATAAATTGCGGATATGCCGGGTCTGAATGGACATCGTCGATGTCGTCTGTAAGAAGCAGCGACAAAATAAGCGTTGTAACATTGCCGTCCCACGAGCCTTGACCGTGAAGCATCCCGTCGACAAGCCATGTGTTCTCCGGCAGATAACACACTGACGCGTCGATATCCATCGACGGTGAAATGTGGTAATGTCCGCACACCGCCATCCCGACGCTTTCAAGTCTGTCGCCTAAGTCGCAACATAAAGCGCCCGTCGCGTCGGCGACGTCGATGACGCCGTCGGAATTGTTGCCCGTACCCGTTATAAGCTGTCTGCCGCAGCCCGCGATGATTTAAATTTTAACGCCGTAGGTGTCGCGCGCGTCCTCGTAAACCTCGGCGAGACGCGACGCGCAGTTATTGTGGAGGCTGTCGCTCTTTTCGCGCAGTGTATCATGTTGGCTGCCGGTCAGATATTTATCCCTTAACGCAGCATAATCGGCAGCGGGCACCAAATCCCACACGCTGCCGAAATTTATAAAGATGTCAAAAAGGTATTCGTTTACGATACGCGTCAGTGTTTTGTCTATGAAGCCGAGGTCGATGATTTTTAAAATCCATTCATAGAGCATCTCGCTTTCGCTTCTGTCCATAACGGCGAGGAACTCCACAAGCTGCGCGTAGGTCACGTCCATGCCCTTGCCCTCAAGCAGCTGCGTCACCATCGCGGTTCCGCCGGAGGCCGGGGAATCAAGCACCACATTGCAGACCTTTTCGCCGCCGTAATAGGCGAGATATGCCGAGATGACCTGTGCGCCGAAGCTGATGCCCATCAAGTTGACCTTGCTTTTACCCGTCGCCGCGAGAACGTCCCTGATGTAGGCGTCAAGTTCGGCGGCGTTGTCCTTTTGCCCCTGCCGCCAGTCCAAGGTGCACCAGAAAAGGTTATTGCCGCCCACCCTGTCGGCGATAGCCTTCATGTAATGGTATTCCGGCGTATAGGTAAGCGCCGTAAAACGCGTCGCCTCAACACCCGAAGGCGATTTTGACACATTGTTGACCGAGGTGCCGTCCGGATTGAGCGCGATGTCCTCGAACAGCTCTTTAACGACGGGTCCAACAGTTCTGACAAACAGATCGCACGCGCTCTCGCTGGCCGCTTTTTTTAGCCGGTCTAGCGCTTTTTCAATCAGCTCTTCCTTGCGTTCACCTGCCTCTATCGGCCACACCTGGCGCTCGTTGTCCGTTCCCGCGTTTTCATAAAGGTGCGTTGAGCTGTAGCCCGACAGGAACACGACGGGATAGCTGTTTACACACGCGCCATAAGCCGCGACAGATACAGATACCGTTATGACAGCTATAGCGGCTAAGATTGAAATGATTTTTTTCAAGCGACATCAACCTTTCAGCTTCAATGAATGATATGATAGGCGCGTCCGGGATTATCGCACATTAAAAGATCCGCGCCTGCGTCCCTCAAGGCAATGATGTCGGTCTGGTTGTCAACTGTCCAGTAGTGCATCGCGATACCAAATTTGTGGGCGTAGTCAATAAAACCGCTTTTACCGAGGTTTGCTATAAGCATCTTGCCGTCGTCCTCGTAATAGGGCAGCGACATGGCGATGTAGCCTATATCCTTATCACTCAAATCCTCGTTGTAGTAATAGCTCCTGTAAAGGTCGAAAATTTCGAACGCGCCGGCATAGCGGTACATTTTTTCGGCGTAATGATTGTCAAAATAGGCAATGACGTCCGGCCAGAAGCTGCCGACGATGACGTTTTCTGACACGCCATATTCCTCTACGATGCGGTATAGCTCGCGGAGCATCGTAGGTGCCCACGGGAACGGATATTTGATTTCGATGGAGTAGATAAAATCGCTGAGCTCGCACACGCTGTTTATATAGGCAACATATCCTCAAGCTTCAAGATGCGCAGGTCGTCGGGGATGTCGTCGCCGCGCAGACCGCGATAGGGAAAATCACCGTTTTTTGCAAAGTTCTCGCCGAGGTTCAGGTTACGCAGATCTTCGTAATCCTTAGAAAAGACCGTTACATTGTCCTTTCCGAAATACTCCGCCGAGTTGCTGTCCTCGTCGAGGTAAAGGCTGTGGTAAAGCACGAGCTGACCGTCCTTTGTTAACTGAACGTCAAGTTCAATCATATCCAGCTTATAGCCGTCTGCCATGACGCACGCCTTTACCGCCGCGAGTGTATCCTCGGGCGCAATACCCTTGCCCGAGCGGTGGGCGGCCACTTTGGTCTGCTTATATTCCGACTGAAAAACGTTTGTAACCTCCGGGAACACCGTCGCGTTACCGAGCGTCTGCCGCTGTAAGGGAGATATCAGCGCGATTGTAGCGATAATAAGACCAATTAATTTTCTAATCATCTGTTAATCCTCCGTTTATTCGGGAAGATAGGTGTTAAACTGCCACACCCTCACATAATCGACGATATAGTCAACAGGAATCACACCATCTTTGTTATGCGTGATTTTGCCCGACCAGCCGAGCGTCGGCGTGCCCTCCGCGCCGTCAACCTCGACTGAAAGCCTTAAGTATTCATCAACCTTTGAAACTCCGCCGAAGTCGGAGCGTCCCGTCTCGCGTCCGTCGATGTAGAAGATGTATTCGTCCGGTGTCCACATCATGCCGTAGGTGTGATATTCGCTGTACGGGTCGCCGTCGACGTTGAAAATACCTACGTTGCGGTATTTCGTTTCAAGCTCGTAGGCGTTATAATGGAGGTTGCAGGTAATTTTATTCCTGAAATGTGAGCCGAGGTTATAGAACGGGGACTCAAATATGTCGATTTCCGTACCCTTCTCGCCCGTACCTGTTACCGTCGAAGCACCGTCGCAGTGGAGCCAGAAAGCCGACCATAGCCCCTTTGCGGGCGGAAGAATCGCGCGGCACTCAAAGTAGCCGTAGCGCTGATCAAAAACGCCTTTTGTGTCAATCCCCATTGAGTAATAGCCGGGGCCGAAGCTGCCGTCCTCTTTATACTCGGTTCGGATGTGCAAATTGCCGTCGAACACGGTCACCTGCTCCATCGCCCAGTAGCCGCCCTTGCGAAGCTTTCCGGGGTAGTCGCGCCAGACGTTGAAATTGAGCGAATCGCCGTCAAACTCCTCCGACAGCGTCTGCGTCATGCCGGATAGGTCGAGAGTGTCGCCCGCGCCCTTATAGGGGATTTGCACAAGCAACAGGATAACGCTCGCGAACAGGATAATAAGGTTTTGTAACTTTCCGAGAAACAGATTCATTATGTATACATCCTTTCGGAA
>CAZDWM010000080.1:0-9481 GCA_964509145.1 uncultured Eubacteriales bacterium
TAATAAGTCCAGATGCTACAGTTCCCATACCTAATATTCCTAATTTTATCTTTTCCATAAACTCCTCCGTTGTTTAAGTGCATGTTATATCATAATAATTATATTGTCAAGTATAGCGGGTAAACTACGCGTTTATCGGTTGCTTTTTTTCTGATATTTGGTACAATAAGTTTATATCGTTAAGCAATGACAACAACGGCGGCTATATTTATTAAACGCATGATAACACTTCGCATTAAAAAAGTCTATCATAAAGGAGAGATTGCATGTCCCGTATCATCACGGTCGACGGACTCAAGAAGTCCTACGGCGACGTTCAGGCTGTCAAGGGCATCGACTTCTATGTCGAAAAGGGTAAGCTGTTCGCCTTCCTCGGTCCAAACGGCGCGGGGAAATCCACCACCATCGACATCATCTGCACCTTCTTGAAGCCCGACGGGGGCGAGATTACGGTCGACGGCAGTGTCTTGGGCAGGGACGACAACGCGATTCGCTCGAGCATCGGCGCGGTGTTTCAGGACAGCCTGCTCGACGACAGGCTGACGGTGCTCGAAAATCTAAAAACGCGCGGCGCTTTATACGGATTAAAAGGAAAATCCCTCGATTCCGCCGCCCGCAGAGCCGCCGAAACGGTCGGGATTTCCGACCTGCTGTCGCGGCGCTACGGCAAGCTTTCCGGCGGGCAGCGCAGGCGGTGCGATGTCGCTCGCGCGCTCGTTAACTTCCCGAAGGTTCTGTTCCTCGACGAGCCTACGACGGGGCTTGACCCGCAGACGCGCAAGCTTGTCTGGGAGACTATCGTCGCGCTCCAGCGCGAGACGGACATGACGATTTTCCTCACCACCCACTACATGGAGGAGGCCGCCAACGCCGATTATGTTATCGTCATCGACAACGGACTTATCGCGGCGAAGGGTACTCCCGCTGAGCTTAGGGAAAAATACACAAGCGACAAGCTCTATCTTGTATGCAAAAATATGGCGGCGGTTACAAGTACGCTTGAGGCGCGAGGCGTCGTGTTTGAGACGGCGGCCGACAGGGTGATTGTGCCAATTCAGTCGTCGCTCGACGCGCTGCCCATTTTGCGTGACTGCGGGGACGACATCTCCGGCTTTGAGGTGATTAACGGCACGATGGACGACGCGTTTATCGCGATAACGGGAAAGGAGATACGCGAATGACAGCGCTAACAAAACGAAATCTTTTGGTGTTTTTCCGCGACAAATCGGCCGTGTTTTTCTCGTTTCTCGCCGTCATAATCATTATCGGGCTATACGCGCTCTTTCTCGGCGACGTGTGGGTGTCGAGCTTTCAAGGCATGAGCGGCGTGCGCTATATGATGGACAGCTGGATTATGGCGGGAATCCTCGCCGTCACCTCCGTCACCGCCACAATGGGTGCGTTCGGCACGATGGTGGACGATAAAACTAAAAAAATCATGAAGGACATTTATTCAACACCCGTTAAGCGCGGCGCTGTTTCGGGCGGCTATGTTTTCAGTTCTTACATCATCGGCGTAATATTGAGCCTGGCCGCGCTTGTCTTGGCCGAAATATATATTGTCGCGTTCGGCGGAAAGCTGTTGAGCCCCGCGGCATTACTAAAGGTAATCGGTCTGATTCTGTATGCCTGCTTCGCTAACACCTCTATAGTGCTGCTGATTGTCTCGTTTTTCAACAGCGCAAGCGGCTTCGCGGCGGCGAGCACCGTTATAGGCACCATGATAGGCTTCCTGACCGGCATCTATCTGCCCGTCGGCAATTTACCGGAGGGTGTTCAGCTTGTCGTCAAGATTTTTCCCGTTTCCCACGCGGCAACGCTGTTCCGGCAGGTGATGATGTCCGACGCGATGAACGCATCCTTCTCCGGTGCGCCGGAAAAAGCTGTGGCAAGCTTCAAGGAGATGATGGGCGTAACACTCAGCTTCGGTGAATACACCGTCACGCCGTTAGTCAGCGTGCTGATTCTATTCGCCACGGCGGTAGTATTTTACGGATTGTCGGTTTTGAATATGTCGAGGAAGAAAAAATGAAACCGTCCGCGTCAGTCCGGCTTTTTCATGTTCCCCGTCGCGGGGTTGTCGATGAGCGTGCCGTTTTCCTCAAAGCGCGAGCCGTGGCACGGACAGTCCCACGAGCGCTCCGCTGCGTTCCACTTTAAAGCGCAACCCATGTGCGGGCAGCGACGTTTGGAAACCGTCAGCAAATTTGTGACGGTCTCGAAGCCGTTTACAGGAAGCTGCGGTGTGAGTATACTCCGGCTCGGGTCAAACACCGCGGCGAAGTCGTTTTTTCGTCCTGTCACAAGGTCGCAAAGGATGGACGCCGCCGCCATGGACGATGTCATACCCCACTTATTAAAGCCCGTCGCGACGTAAAAGTCCGGCGTGCTTTTTGCATATTGCCCGATGTAGGGCACGCCGTCGAGCGACATGCAGTCCTGTGTCGCCCAGTAATACCGCTCCCGCGCGTCAGGATAATACTTCGCCCCGTAGTCCCGCAGCTCGCGCCAGCAGCCGCCCTGCTTTCCCGTGCGGTGATCGCCGCCGCCGACCAAGAGCAAGCCGTTATAATCGCGGAAGGACATGCCCTTCTCCGCTTCGTCGACATACATCCCGCCGACGTCTTCGGCGTTTTCAAGCGCGACAACATACGAGCGATGCTGGTACAGCTTGAGAAAATACGCGCCGTGCTTGTTGATGAACGGGAAATGCGTAGCGACGATGATTTTACCCGCCGTCACCTTGCCCTCGCCCGTAACGGCTGTATGCTCCGTCAACTCCCTGACGGTCGAATGCTCGTAAATGTTAAGACCCTTCGACACTGCCGCCGCGAATTTAAGCGGGTTAAACTGTGCCTGATTTTTATATTTCACCGCGCCCGCGACGGGAAACGGCAATGATATTTCCTTCTCAAACTCCGCACCAAAGCCGAGCTTATTTAAAGCAATAACTTCACGTTCAATTTTTTTGCGGTCGTCGAGCGAGTAGACATAGGCGTCCTTCGTCTCGAAGTCGCAGTCAATGTCCGCGCAGAGAGAACGGTATTCCGAAAGCGCCGCCTCGTTCGCGCGCAGGTACATCAGCGCCTTTTCCGCGCCGTATTTTTCTGTCAGTTTGTCATAAATAAGCCCGTGCTGCGACGTTATTTTCGCTGTCG
Source organism: uncultured Eubacteriales bacterium (assembly GCA_964509145.1). GTDB lineage: Bacteria > Bacillota > Clostridia > Oscillospirales > Acutalibacteraceae > UBA1425. The sequence continues at coordinate 3,159 of CAZDWM010000080.1, forward strand.
TGTTTTTTGTCACGCCGGAGCAGACGGTTTCGGCCTCAAGCAGCACATGGTTAACTCCGCGCAGCGCGAGCGTGTGGGCGCACAGGAGACCCGCCATGCCACCGCCGATGATGAGGACATCGGTTTTAATGTTTTGCTTCAGGCTTCCAAACTCAGATTGATTTGACGTGTCCGACCAAACAGATAACATAAAACATCACCGGCTATATTATTGCATAAATAACTCATTTTATCACAAAAAAATCCGCGTGGTTAAACAGCTTGTCTTTTATATCGGGTTATGTTAAACTCAAAACAATGATATTAAAAAGGTGAGAAAAATGGCAAAAAGCGAAGCGCCTGCGATAAAAACTGAACGGCTTGTTTTGCGCAGAAAACAGGAAGCGGACATTCCGTTTATGCAGATGATGTTTGACGACGACGATGTCAGACGGTATCTCGGCGGCTATCCCCCGCGCGATAAGCATTCTATGCTGAAAATGGTCAGGGGCAGAAAAGAAACGGAATGGGCGGTTACTCTCAAAGATACGGGCGAATATATCGGCGAATGCCTGATTCCTAAAATAGCCGATAATTATCTTGGGGAAGTAGGTTACCTTTTCAGAAAAGAGTTTTGGGGGAAAGGGTACGCCGGCGAAGCGGTGAACGCCATTATCGAATACTGTGCAAGCGAGCTGAAATTGAAAAGATTGTGCGCACTGATTGACGATAAAAACGAACGCTCGAAAAAGCTGATTGAAAAAGCGGGCTTTGAGTGGGTCGCAACTCTGCCGGAAGCAGATTTCGGCGGTCGGGTTGCCGATGTGGCGTATTATACGCGTTCATTAAATGGATAATAAGAGATTTTCAGACGCCCTCGAGGCGGTCGTCGGCAAGCAACGTGAGCGCTGCGGCATCGGCACACTTTCTGAAAAAACGCTTCACGCAGTACTCAAACGCTATTTCGAGCCCGGCGAGGACGGACGCGAAATTAAAATCGGTAGGTATGTCGCGGACATCGTGGGCGAAAACGGGATTATAGAGATACAGACGCAGGGCTTCGATAAGCTTCGCGATAAGCTCGCAGCCTTTTTGTCGTGTACACGTGTCACGGTGGTTTATCCGATTCCAAGGGCAAAATATTTGTGCTGGATAGACCCCGAAACGGGCGAGGTCACGGGCAAACGGAAAAGCCCGCGGACAGGCACCGTCTGTGACGCCTTTCCCGAGCTTTATAAAATCAAGCCGCTTTTAAAGCACCCGAACCTCCGGCTGTGCCTTGTGCTGCTGGAGTTGACGGAATACCGCTATTTGAACGGGTGGAGCAAGGATAAAAAGAAGGGCTCGTCGCGCTACGAACGAATCCCCGACGCGCTTGTCGATGAGATTTACCTTGATAACGCGGACAACTATCAAAAGCTGCTGCCACAAAATCTGCCGTCGCCGTTCACCGCCAGGGACTACGCCAAGGCGGCTAAAATCAGCCTTCGCACAGCACAGACGGCGCTCAACGTGCTTTTTTTCGTCGGTGCTGTTGAGCGAACAGGCAAGCGTGGCAATACTATTCTTTATGAAACGGCGAAGCCTTTATCCGATGAAATATTTGAAGAGAAGGAACGCTTAACGCCATGAAAAAAACAACCAAGCAGCGCCTCGCCTATTTCTGCGTATTCCTCGCTCTGTTTTTTACGGAGGTTTTGATTGCCCTGTTCGTCTTTGACGACATTGTCCGTCCGTTCGGCGGCGACGTCATCGTCGTCTGGGTAATCTGGAGCTTTGTCCGTATTTTTATCCCGAACAAAATCCGGCTGCTGCCGCTGTGGGTGTTCCTGTTTGCCGTCTTCATCGAAGTAATGCAATATATCAACATTGTAGGTCTGCTGGGGCTTACGGGTAACCGATTTTTCGAAACGGTTATGGGTACGTCGTTCAGCTTTATCGACATCGGTTGTTACGCCCTCGGCTGCGCCGTGCTCGCCGTGTGGGAGGCAGCGTTACACAAAAAGAAGAATAAGGCTCGCCTTATCTGATTTCAATGCAGTCTCCGCAACAAAGCTCAACGCATTTACCGCAGCCGTCGCATTTGTCGGCGTCAACCTCCATGCGTGAACCAAGCGGCTCGTCTTCGTCTTCAACCCACGTAATGGCGCCTTGCGGGCATTCCTTAAAGGGCTTGCATATTCTGTTGTCCGACGCGCATTTACGCTTATCTATGTATGCTTTCATCTTTATGACCTGACCTTTTGTAGGATTTTTACGACTTCTTCTGTCTTAAGAACCTTGCCGAAGGAAACCACTTTACCATCTACAACGAGTGCGGGCGTTGACATCACGCCATATGCCGCAATCTGTGAAAAATCGGTCACGTGGTCGATTGCTGTGTCCATGCCGAGCTGTTCGAGTGCTGCTTTCGTCGCCGCTTCAAGCTGGTTGCACTTCGGGCAGCCGCTGCCCAAAACTTTTACGCTTGCACCCGCTTTTTTTGCGCTTTCCGCCTTTGCCATGCTCTGTGCGTCACAGCTGCCGCAGCAGCATGAGGTCGCCTCAACCTTCTTGTTTTTATTGCCAAACAACGCCATAATAAAAATCTCCTTCTAATTTATTAAAGTTTTCAATTAAAACCCAAGATAGAACATATAAAAACCAATGAGCAATATTATCGTACCCATCGCGATTTTTAAAACTGTACTCGCTTTGCCGTATTTTTTATTAGCGGTGAGCTTTCGCACAAAGCCAATTGAGGTTCCCGCGACAACGGCGAGAACACCGTGTCCGATTGAATACAGCAGCAGTAACAGTATTCCCCAAAAAATGCTGCCTTTTCCCGCGACAATAGCAAGCAGTGCGATGAGCACAGGCGTGGAGCAGGGTGATGAAAATATACCGCCAAGGATACCCGCGATAAACGCTCCGACAAATCCTCTTTTTTTATTCTTAGAAATGAGGTAGCTCGACGGGATGATTTCAAAGATGCCCCACGTCTGCAAAGCCATAAGAATCATGAGGACGCCTAAAATGATGTACCACCACGAGGCAGATGTACCCATCAGCTTTCCCGCAAAAGAAGCGATAACGCCTAATGCTGTAAAAGTAACGGCAGATCCCGCCGCGAAGGTAACGGAAAGCCAAAACGACTTTTTCGTATCCCGCTGACCCGTACCTCCGACATAGCCGATGACCAAGGGAATGCTTGAAAGCGAACAGGGCGTAAATGATGTAAGCACTCCGGCTAAAAGCGCAATCAAAGGCGCAAGCCATCCGCTTTTTGTTATGAGCTCAGATAAACGCTCCAGTACTTCTGTCACCCGGTCACCCCCATGTCGGCGAGGATAGCCCTCATCTCATCTTCCGTTAACCCTCCCTGATGCGTCGTGTAAACATGCTCGCCGGTATCCTGAAAGCTATACGTTTTAAAGTTTTCAACAGTAATATTATCACTCGGGACATAAGGTGTACCGTCGGCGTTAATGATTATCTGTGTGGGAATCAACTCCACGGGGAAATTGCTAGCCGCACTGGAATTTTTCCATACATCAACAAATTTAATAATGGCTTCTCCTTGCGTTTCTTCGTTCATTTTTACAAGAACAGGTGCCATCGCCTTGCATGGCTTACACGAATCCGCGCCGAAGTCAATGATAATCGGCAGTCCGTATGAAGTCAGCTTCTCCAAGTCAACTGAGGATGTTTCCAGTAAAAAATCCTCATTGTTTTCCGCAGTGACGGAACTATCGTCAATGACCGTGGGTGTGGGATGTGTTTTTACTATCCATATAACAGTAAGCGTTATTACGATTAATACAGGTACTATAATTTTTATCAAAAGTCTTTTCTTGTCCATTAGCAGCAATTACCTCCACATGAACAACCTGATTTATTTTTCTTTCCTTCAAAAAAGCTCTTTAAATTCTCCGGCAATGTATATGAACCGCAGGAACAACCGGCTTCAACATTACCAAATACGGCTCCGAGGATGGCTTCGGCGAGCATTTCTTTTGGAGGCACTTCATAAGTTTCCCCATTATACTCAAACACGCGGCAGTCCACATCGGTTCCGCTGATATCGCCGCAGCAGCCGCAGCTGTTTTCAGCAACCGTTTGGCAGATATCCTGACCGTTCACACGGATTGTTGGGGAGGAAAGAAATTTATACCGCTCGGCAAGCTCCGCTGTTTTCATCTCAATTTTTCTGTATTCGACTTCATAACCGGCAAGCGTAAACGCGGGGGTAAGTGTCATCATAACCTCATCAAGAACATTATCGGTTCCGATGCAACGGTCACAGGTCTGAAGATCAAGATAGAGATATTCAATAATAATCTTATTTTCAGGCGTTGTTTCACACCCGCAGGAACAGTCTGATTCACCCCCTGTTTTAACTCTGTTCGGCGGTTTCCAACCGGTATTATCGCCGGCATAGGTGATTGCTCCGACAGGGCAGCGGTTACCGCAACCATGGCAATGGTCAACACAAAACATAGGTTTTTTTACAACAGGAGTTGGTGCCTTTGTTTTGTCATATACGCCGTGTGGACACTTCGCGATGCAAGCGCCGCATTCCGTGCATGCAGCATAATCAACAACGGGATACCATGTCTTTGCCATAATTTTTTCCTCCTATACTATCAGTGGCTGCAACGCGTTGAATAAATAACCGACAATGATGATTCCTACCGCACAGATCGTGATGAAAACCGCCAGCAGCTTTGGCTTGACCGCCTTGCGCAGCATAATCATGGAGGGCAGCGACAGCGTTGTGACCGCCATCATAAACGACAGGATAACGCCAAGCTGTGCACCTTTTGATAACAATGCCTCCGCTATGGGAATCGTACCGAAAATGTCGGCGTACATCGGAACACCTACTAATGTCGCCAAGATTACGCCAAAGGGATTGTTGCTGCCCAACGCAGCGGCAATCCAGACTTCGGGAATCCAGTTATGGATAACAGCGCCTATACCCACGCCGATGAGGATATACGGGAATACCCTTTTAAAGGTTGAAAGCATCTGCTCCTTAGCATAGACCAGACGGTCTTTTTTTGTCAGGTCGGGCGATTCTATATCCACGCTTCCGGCGGTCAGGATAAAACTCTCCACATGCTTTTCCAGGTGCAGCTTTTCAATAAGCGTTCCGCCGGTCACCGCGATAATCAGCCCGACGATAACATAGATGACGGCGACCTTCGCGCCGAAAATGCTCATCAGCAGGACAAGAGAACCCAGGTCTACCATCGGTGAAGAAATGAGGAACGAAAAGGTCACACCCAAGGGCAGTCCCGCGGACGTAAAGCCGATAAAGAGCGGTATGGAGGAGCAGGAGCAGAAGGGTGTTACCGTGCCGAGCAGGGCGGCCGCCGAATTCGCGCCGATGCCGTGAAAGCGTCCCAATATCTTCTTGCTGCGTTCCGGCGGAAAGTAGCTTTGAATATAGCTGATGATGAATATCAGAAAGCATAAGAGAACCGTTATTTTAATCACGTCATAAACAAAAAACTGAACGCTTCCGACCCATCGGTTTGCTGTGTCAAGCCCTAACGCCGACAGACCGCTGCCAATGAGCTTGTTTAACCACTTCATACCGAGTATCTGACCTTGAAAAAAGTCCCAGATGGCTTTTAATGTTTGCATTCCATTTATAACCTCTCTTTCAATTAAGGACAACCATATCAAAAATATTTGATGTATTCCGTCTGTAAAAAGCCATCATTAGGATGGCTTTTTTCTTTTTGTCTATATGTTGTTTTGAACAGCCGTATTTGGTGTTGTAAGCTCCTTAAGCAAAACGACGGCATATGCGGCGCCCTTTTTGCTGATTTTGTAGTGCGTCCATTTGCCTTCCTGATGGCTTTCAACGACTCCCGATTCAACAAGAATTTTCATGTGGTAGGAAAGCCCCGACTGCCCTAAATCCAGCTTTTCAAGCAAAACGCAGGCACATTTTTCGCCGCCGCGCAGCAGCTCAAGGATTTGCAGACGGTTTTCGTCGCAAAGAGCCTTGAAAACTCTTGCCTGCTCCTCATATACCGACTCCAAGCTTTCACCTCATATCAAATATATTTGATATATTATCAGTATATGCGAAAAATTATGTTTTGTCAATGGTAAATGAATGCTGAATAATGAAAATAGTAACGAGATAGTAATAAGTCCTGCAACCTGCCGACAAACGTGTTATGTAACGGCTGCTTCTTTTAATGAGAGCTCGATACAAAGCCATTGCGCATCCTTACCGAACAGGCATTGCAAATAATTCCCTCGGTCTGAATGGCGTTCAACCGTGGTTATGCCAAGTGCCTGCCCTCTGTCTGTGGGCAGCTTTACGCCGTCGGCGGACTTAAGGT
>CAZDWM010000081.1:0-402 GCA_964509145.1 uncultured Eubacteriales bacterium
GTGTCTATATATGCAACGAGTGCGTCGAACTTTGCCAAGCCATCATCGACGAGGGTGAAAACGGCCCGCGCGGCAAAAGGAAGGACAACTTCGCAAAGGAAATCGACGACCTTCCTAAGCCGTTCGATATAAAGCGCCAGCTCGACGACTATGTCATAGGGCAGGAACGGGCAAAAATCACGTTAAGTGTTGCCGTATACAACCATTATAAACGCATTAATATGAGCCGCCAGTCGGAGATTGAAATTCAGAAAAGCAACATCCTTCTGCTCGGTCCCACGGGTGTGGGCAAGACAATGCTTGCCCAGACGCTCGCGAAAATTATCGATGTACCGTTTGCCATCGCCGACGCCACCACGCTGACGGAAGCGGGCTATGTCGGCGAGGATGTCGAAAACATCC
>CAZDWM010000081.1:412-9404 GCA_964509145.1 uncultured Eubacteriales bacterium
TCTGCGCCTCATTCAGGCGGCCGACTACGACATCGAGCGCGCCGAACGCGGCATTATCTACGTCGACGAAATCGACAAAATTGCTCGCAAGTCCGAAAACGCCTCCATCACAAGAGACGTCAGCGGCGAGGGCGTGCAGCAGGCGCTGCTTAAAATTATTGAGGGTACCGTTGCCAACGTTCCCCCGCAGGGAGGGCGGAAGCATCCGCAACAGGAGTTTATACAGGTCGATACATCTAACATCCTCTTTATCTGCGGCGGTGCGTTCGACGGCATTGAAAAAATCATTGAAAAGCGCATCGGCGGCTCGGCAATGGGCTTCGGCGCGGACGTCAGAGGCAAAAAGGAAATGGTTAAAAACGACCTGTTGCCGAAAATTATTCAGCACGACCTTGTGAGGTTCGGCATCATCCCCGAGCTTGTAGGCAGGCTGCCCGTCGTAACCACACTGTCCGAGCTTGACCTTGAGGATCTCGTTACAATATTAACGGAACCGAAGAATTCCATCCTCAAGCAGTATCAGGCGCTGTTTGAGATTGACGACGTCGAGCTTGATTTCGACAAATCAGCGCTTGAGGCCGTCGCAGAAAAAACGCTTGAAAAGAAAACCGGCGCGCGCGGACTGCGCTCAATTATGGAAGAGATTCTCCTGCCGGTGATGTATCAGATTCCGTCCGACAGCTCTGTCGAAAGCGTCACGATAACAGCGCAGTGCGTCACAGAAGGCGCCGCCCCGATTATCGAGCGCAATCCGCTCAAAAAGAGCCCCGACAACACCTTTGCGCAGACAGTCAAGCCGAAGATTCGGCCAAAGGGAACTGCCGTGTAAAAAGTCCGGACGGCCTGAGACGTTGAATTACTTCGCCTCAAGCCGTCTTTCGCTATAATGATACCCATTTTCAACCAGGAAAGGATATTTATCCTGATATGAGCATTCATGATACGCAAATCTCCGTTATGCCAGTGGTGGCGCTGAGAGGCTTAGTGATATTCCCCGGCGTTCAGATGCACTTCGACGTCGGCAGGGCAAAGTCCATAGCCGCCTTCAAGGCCGCAATGAGCGGCAACCTTGAAATATTCCTCACCGCCCAGAAGGACATTCTCACCGAGGATCCGTCGCCCGAAGCACTTTTTGAAGTCGGCGTTGTGTCAAAGGTGCGTCAGATTCTTCGCCTGCCTGGCGAGGACGGCATCCGTGTCGTCATTGAGGGCGTGGGCAGAGGCCAGCTCGTCGATGTCGTCCAGAAAAAGCCGTTCTATCAGGCACAGGTGCGGACGCGTCAGGATTTGACGGTCAGAGCCAAGAGCCGGTTCAGCGAGGAGGCGCTCGTCAGGGAGGCCAAGGAACTCTTTGACGAATATGCCCAGATTGTGCCGGACATTCCCTCCGACGTCATGCTCGGCGTCGCGTCGCGCAACAGCGCGGGATTGCTCTCCGATTTTATCGCGGGAAACATTATGCTGCGCTACGAGTACAAGCAGCAGCTGCTTGAGGAGTTCAACCCCTCCAGACGGCTTGAAAAGCTGTGTGTCATGCTCGCCAACGAGTGCCGCATCCTCGAGCTTGAGGATGATATCAACGACCGCGTACAGGAGCAGATTGAGCAAAACCAGCGCGAATACTTCCTGCGCGAACAGATGAAAGCCATTTCAACAGAGTTAAACGACGGCGTTTCCCCCGAAGAGGAGACTCTTCAATTAAAAGATAAAGTTTTAAAGCTCAGCCTTTCAAAGGAGTCCGAGGAAAAGCTGCTGCACGAGTGCGACCGACTGGCGCGTATGTCGCCGCAGTCGCCCGAAAGCGCTGTTGCCCGTACATATATCGAAACCTGTCTGTCGCTGCCGTGGAACAAGCTGACAAAAGACAAGCTCGACCCCGCCGCCGCGCGCAAGGTGCTTGACCACGACCACTACGGCATGGATAAGGTCAAGGACAGAATCGTTGAACAAATTGCCGTACGCAAATTAGCGCCCGACCTCAAGGGGCAAATTCTTTGCCTGGTCGGTCCGCCCGGCGTCGGTAAAACCTCCGTCGCGCGCTCTATAGCACGGGCGATGGGGCGGAAATATGTTCGGATTTCACTCGGAGGTATCCACGATGAGGCGGAAATCCGCGGTCACAGAAAAACCTACATAGGCTCAATGCCGGGGCGCATCATCGCGGCCATGCAGAACGCCGGTACATCAAACCCGCTTATGCTGCTCGACGAGGTCGACAAGCTCGGCAGCGACTACAAGGGTGACCCGTCGTCGGCGCTGCTGGAGGTGCTAGACGCGGAACAAAACTTTTCGTTCCGCGACCACTACATCGAGCTGCCGTTCGACCTGAGCCGTGTGCTGTTCGTCACCACGGCCAACGATAAAAACACCATCCCCGAGCCGCTGCTCGACCGCATGGAAATCATTGAGCTTGGCAGCTATACGCACGAGGAAAAATTCAATATCGCTAAACGCCACCTTGTCTCGAAGCAGCTTAAGAAGCACGGCATTGCCGCGTCGCAGCTCAAAATCAAGGACGACGCGTTAAGGGCAATTATAGACGGCTACACAAGGGAGTCCGGCGTGCGGAGGCTTGAGCGTGAAATCTCCGCCGTTTGCCGAAAGGCGGCAATGAAGCTCGTCGGCGGCGAAGCAAAGGTTATAGTCACGGCCGATATGCTTGAGGAACTGCTGGGACCAGTCAGATATAAAGACGACGCGCTGTCTCGTCAAAACGAAATCGGCGTCGTCAACGGTCTCGCGTGGACCTCAGTCGGCGGCGAGATGCTCAAGGTAGAAACAGTCATTCTCGACGGCACGGGCAAAACCGAGCTTACAGGCTCCTTGGGTGAAGTGATGAAGGAATCGGCCAAGGCGGCTGTCAGCTATGTCCGCTCAAAGGCGGGCGAACTGGGGATTGACGGAACGTTTTATAAAGATAAAGATATCCACATCCATGTGCCCGAGGGTGCCGTCCCCAAGGACGGACCGTCGGCGGGCGTCACGATTGCCACGTCGCTCGTCTCGGCACTTTCAAGCATACCCGTGCGTTGCACCGTTGCGATGACGGGCGAAATCACCTTAACAGGTCGTGTACTGCCCATCGGCGGGCTGCGCGAAAAGACGATGGCGGCATATCGCGCGGGCATCCGAACAGTAGTCATCCCGAGTGAAAACGAAAGCGACCTCAAGGATGTCGACAAGGTGGTTCGCGACTGTATAGAGTTTGTGCCCGTCAAACGGATAGACGAGGTGCTCGCGTGCGCGCTTGAGCGTCTGCCCGGCGGTGTACCTGCTGAACATGTCACACAGACACGCCCGATGAGCGCGGCCAGACCGCAGATAAGCTGTTAAAGACTGAAAGAAGCTTTCAGTCTTTGGAAAAACCGCTTGCGGGTCAGACGGAATGACCCGCATTCCACTTCGCGGAACCGCGCTTTTCAGTTCGGTTTTATGTCCTTTCTTTGGACATAAAGTCCAAAGAAAGGACATTGTTTTATAATGAAGACAGAAAGCTTTGAATTTGAAACCTCCTTCGGCGTTTCCGCGCAGCTCAAGGCGTCGGACATGCCAGAAATCGCATTTGCAGGGCGGTCAAACGTAGGCAAATCGTCGCTTTTAAACAAATTGTTTAACCGAAAAAGCCTCGCTCGCGTCAGTGCCGTGCCGGGCAAAACGGTCACCATCAACTTTTATAAGGGCGACGGTGTACGCTTTGTCGATTTACCCGGCTACGGCTACGCAAAGGTAGCGCGCGACGAAAAAAAACGCTGGTCAGAGCTGATGGAGCATTATTTCGCCTCGGGGCGCGATATCCGGCTCGTGGTTCAGCTCACCGATATGCGCCGCCCGCCGACGGAAGACGACCTCGACATGCTGCGCTACCTCAAACACAATGGCTATCGCTTTGTCGTTGTGCTCACAAAAAGCGACAAGCTCAACAAAGCGGAATACCGCGCGCGCATGGATGCGATTATGGACGAGCTGTCGGGATTCGGCGCTTTGGCAGTCATTCCGTTTTCAGCTTTAAACGGAGAGGGCGTCGATGTACTCCGTGAAGAAATTGATAAGGCTTTGCAATAATCCGTGCTGCATTTTTAACAAGCCGGATGATGATAAAATGTGTGTGAAAGAGATGTGAAAAATATGTATGTTTCAGACTGTTTGGACATTAACGAGTATGGACACCTGACCATCGGCGGTGTAGACACAACGACGATAGCCGCTGAGTTCGGCACACCGCTTTACGTGATGGACGAGGACAAAATAAGGCAAAACTGCCGCGAGTTTGTCGGGTCTATTAAAGAGAACTACGGCGGCAACGGCCTCGCGCTTTACGCGAGCAAGGCGATGTGCTGTAAGCAGCTGTGCCGTATCTGCGCCGAAGAGGGGATGGGGCTTGACGTCGTTTCTGGCGGCGAGCTTTTCACCGCTTTATCTGCGGGCTTCCCGGCAGACAAAATTTATTTTCACGGCAACAACAAGAGCAAAGCAGAGCTTGAAATGGCTGCCGACACCGGTGTAGGCCGGATTATCGCCGACAATTTTTTAGAACTTGAGCTGCTTCAAAGCGTAGCTGCCACGCGTGGTAAAACGATGGCCGTTATGCTGCGTATTAAGCCCGGTGTCGAGGCGCATACACATGAGTTTGTTAAAACTGGTCAAATCGACTCAAAGTTTGGCTTCGCGCTTGAGACGGGCGAAGCGATGGAGGCCGTCAAGACGGTGCTTGCGAGTGAAAATCTTGAGCTCGTCGGCGTCCACTGCCACATCGGCTCGCAAATTTTCGACACCGACCCGTTTGTGCTCGCGGCCGACATCATGCTTCAGTTTATGGCCGACATCAAGAAGGAGACGGGCGCTGAGCTGAAAGAGCTCAATCTCGGCGGCGGCTTCGGCATCAAATATGACGAAAACGATATGCCTCCCGCTTTCTCCGAATATATGGGCAAGGTGGCCGAAACCATCGGCCAAAACGCGCAGCGCCTCGGTCTTAAAACGCCGTTTATCCTCATTGAGCCGGGTCGGTCGATTGTCGGCGCGGCGGGGATTACGATCTACACTGTGGGCGCGGTTAAGGAGATTCCCGATATACGTACATATGTCTCTGTAGATGGCGGCATGTTCGATAACCCGCGTTACATTCTTTATCAGGCGAAGTACGAGGTGGTCTGCGCCAATAAGGCGAACGAGCCGCGTGACAGCGTCGTTACAGTCGCCGGAAAATGCTGTGAAAGCGGTGACCTCATCGGCGAGAACATGAAGCTTCAGCAGGTGCAGCCGGGCGATATCGTAGCCGTGCTCTCGACGGGTGCTTACAACTTTTCCATGGCGTCCGGCTACAACCGCAACGGCCGTCCCCCCGTCGTCATGGTCAGCAAAGGAAAGGCAAGGCTCGTCGTCAAGGGCGACAGCTACGAAGATATTATCAAAAACGACGTTTGATTATTAAGGGCAGAACGGACAATTTCCGCTCTGTCCTTGTTAGTTTCGTCAAGACGTTTTACCGTTGCCGTGTGAAACGTGGCACAGTCGTGGTAAACCCTATTCAAAGGAGTATATGTTGAATGAGTTTTCTAACGAAAATATTTGGAATACAACAAATAAGCAAACGCAAAAATGATGTTGAACCGCATGCCGTCTCAAAATTGGCATACAAAGAAATTATGCTACCCGTTGACGGAAAAATAACACAACCTTTTTTATATACTTTTCAAGAGAACAACCAGCAAAATAATTATGAAGCATATTTTAACGATGGTATTTTATTCGATGTAAAACCTCGAAATAAATCTATTTCACTTTATGAAGATCGCGGGATTGCATATAAAGCGCGGTATATTATTTCTGACGGTAAAAAGTATGATTTAGAAAATGCAGAAAGTGTTAAAAGTATTCAAATACCAACGTTTAATGCTATGTTGGGAATGCAAAGTCCTACATTCGATTTGGGATACATTTTAAAAATAAGGGTTGGTGTAGAATATAGACCTGAATTAACAGTTCCTCTGGCATATAAAACTGCTAGTTTGATGATGACATCTCCATTCGGATGGGGTAAAAAAGATTTTTATAGATTAGTTATTCAATTATGGTCTGTGGGTGAAAATTATTATGCTGATTACTTATTGGATCAATTAAAAAAGGCTTTACCTTTTGTTGCTGCTGAAGATGAAATTAAATGTAATCAAAAAGAATATTTTGACAGACAATTGCAATTTGGAAATGAGTTCAATCAAAATTTGATACAAATAGGATTTTTAGGTTCAACATGCTCACAATGTGCGCCTTATCAAAATAGAATATATTCAATTGATGGTAGTGATAAAAGGTTTCCGGTTCTTCCTAAATTTATTTGGAATAACAAAGGACTTCATTGCGGAAATTCAATACATACTTTATCTTATTACGAAGGTAAAACTATGACTAAATATTGCTATGATAAAAACGGAAATTTCAAATCGGTAGAAGTAGATGCTATTAAATATAGCAACAGACCATTTGTAGATGATAGAAGTGAAAATGAAAAAGCCAACTTTGAAAGTCACACAGAAAAAGAAAGAAAAAGAAAAGAATACGAAGCAAAATATTATAGTCGTGAGCATTGGATTGAAGAATATAAATTACGTGTTGAATATCATAATATTGTTTTATTGTTGGGAGAAAGAGCACCCAAAAATTTTAATGCTTACAAACGAATGAAAATAAGAGCACCAGAACGGTTCTCTTGACACTGTTGCGCCACAGGGAAATTAGACTGCTACAAAACCCTTTTAAATCTCAACAAGATATGATATAATTTCAGCACAGACAAACAAGGAGATTGTGTATATGAAAGCATTAAAAAGGTTGACGGCTCTGACGCTTAGCGCGGCAATTTTTCTGTCGATGTGTGTTTCCGTATATGCGTCGCCAATCTCCGACTGGACAGAAAAATGGGACGCCGTTGTTGCCGACGCTTCCGTTGTTTCGCTCGCGCCAGGCGCCGACAACGGTGAAATGCGCCTGTGCTGGCTGTCACCGCTGAATGAAAAGCAGACATTTATCTACGGTGAAAATGCCGACCTTTCCGACGGTGAACAAGCTGACATTTCGCATGTTCCGACACTGACGGCGCAGTTTTCAAACCGCGTCTCGCTCAAGGGCTTGAGTGAAAACACCGTTTATTATTATAAAGTCAACGACGGCGAAATTTATTCGTTCAAAACCGGCGCGTCCGACAGCTTAACCGCTTTGTTTATCTCCGATGTCCAAATCGGCCGCTCGGGCGACTACAAGCTCGACGAGGTGCTTATTCACGACACCGCCGGCTGGGACACGGCGTTAAAGCTGGCGACATCGCAAAATCCAGCCGTAAGTCTCATTCTGTCAAGCGGCGACCAGGCTGAAATCGGTGCTTCCGAAAAGCAGTACCGCGCCTTCCTCGCACCCGACACGTTGCGCAGTATCCCTGTCGCGACGACCGTCGGAAACCACGACTTTTACTTTCCCTATCTTACGTGGCACTTCAACAACCCCAACCGCTGGAACGGCGCTGTCATGCAACTGTTCAGCGACAAGGGATATTACTTTACAAACGGCGGTACGCTGTTCATCGTCATCGACTCGAACGACCCCTTAACCGCCGACCACGAGGCGCTCATAGAGAAGGCCGTCAATGCATATCCCGATGCCCGCTGGCGCGTGGTGATGATGCACCACAGCATCTACAGCTGTGAAAGCGGCGAAGAAACGCCTGCCATCCGTAAAAGATTGGCGCCTGTGTTCGACAAATACAACATCGACCTTGTTTTAAGCGGTCATTCGCACAAATACAGCCGCTCATACCCGATTTACAATTTCGAAACTGCCGAAACCGGCGGCACGGTATATCTTGAATCCGGCTGCACCTCCGGCAGCAACCCCAAGGCCTCGCCGGAAACCCTGCCCGCTTATTCGCAGGCCGGATATCCCGTCGCCGAACCCGTTTACAGCGTTTTAAAATTCACAAACAATGAAATTACCATTGAGACTTACGCCGTGCGCGGCGAGGAATCGGTGCTTGTCGACAGCGGAAGCGTCGTTTTAAACACGCGTGACGATTCCGGCGCGTACATGGACGGCGCGGCGACGACGGTCTACAAGGCGATATCGAAGCTGCTTGAGCTAAAGCGGAGCATCTTCGATATTTTAAGATAGCGATATGGCGAAGGAACGGCTCGACAAGCTCATAGCCTCCCGCAGCGCCATGAGCCGCGGCGACGTTAAGCGCGCCGTGCGGGAGGGCAATGTATCTGTAAACGGCAGCGTTATAACCGACTGCACCTTTCAGGCGGACACGGACACCGATATAGTCATGCTTAACGGCAAACAGTTTCAAAACAGCCGTCATGTCTACCTCATGATGAACAAACCTAAGGGCGTTGTCAGCGCGTCAGAGGATGGACGCGACAAAACGGTCGTCGACCTTGTCCCACCCGAATACAAGCGTAACGGCTTGTTTCCTGCCGGACGCCTCGACAAGGACACGACGGGCTTCGTACTCGTCACCGATGACGGTAGCTTTGCCCACAGAATGCTCGCACCGAAATCTCACGTGTGGAAAACCTATGAGGCAACGCTGTCGCAGCCTGTCACGAAAGATGATATTGAGGGCTTCGCCGCGGGTATCACACTTGGCGACGGAATGCAATGCTTAAAGGCCGTCCTTGAGCCGCTTGAAAACAACCGAGTAAGAGTAAAAATCTGCGAGGGTAAGTACCACCAAATCAAACGCATGTTCGCGGCGCGCGGCAACGCCGTGCTTGAGCTCAAGAGAACCCACATTGGTGAAGTTGCGCTCGACAGTGCGCTGCCGGAGGGCGGCTGCCGCGAGATGACGGAGGAGGAACTGCAAAAAATCTTCTTAAAACCTTGACAAGAACGGTTAAAAATATTATACTATTTTCCGTCGCTGTAATGCGCACAAAGAGGATATACGGTGGGTGTAGCTCAGTTGGTTAGAGTGCCAGGTTGTGGCCCTGGAGGTCGTCGG
>CAZDWM010000082.1:0-9399 GCA_964509145.1 uncultured Eubacteriales bacterium
TACACACCGACACCGACGCCTGATAAATGCCCAGTGACAGGCAGATGAGCGCCGAGGCGGGTAAAAAGCCGAGGCGGTATTTCCGGGCGACATAAACAGCGGCAACGGCCAGCAGGAAAGAGAGCATATACCCGTCGGCGGTGAACATATAGGTAAAGGTCTGCGTTACCACGGGGAACGCCGCTACAAAGGCCGACAGCAGAACGATATAACCCTTGTGTTTTATCTTGAACAGAGATGTCAGCAGCGAACAGGCGACCGACAAATAAAGAATCGAAAGCAGCCCGATGACCAGCGGCAGGCACGGACCGCCCGAAAGTGCACAGGCGGCCTTGAGCAGCCAGCGTCCCGACGCGGTCATGTCCTTATATGTATATAAATTATCTATGCCGTCGTGGTTGAGAAAAATGTTGAAAAAGCTGTAGCAGTGCGTGAAAAAGCCGATGACAAAGGCCGACAGAAACGCGAGCCTTGTCTCCGGCGTTATCCTTGACCAGAGCTTTTTTGCGGTGTTCACCGCGCTGAATTCGTTCCGCTTCACCATACTTGTTAACCCCAATCAGATTAAGTTCTTATAAGTCCGATTTCCTTTCTGATAATCGCGCCGGGTGCGATATCGCGCGGGGCTTTCATTTTAAAGCGCATAACAGGGTGGGGGACTGCATCGAGCGGCTCGCCCTCCATGCTTTGTAACTCCTCCGCCTTTATCGTATACGGAGGCTTTCCGGCTTCAAAGACCTCAAGTGAGTCGCCGTTAAAAAAGCGGTTACGCTGCTCGCAGGATAAAAGCCCGTCACCGCACGCGAGCACAACGGCGGAAACCTCGTAATAGCGCTTATAGCCGCCGTCGTAGAAAATTTCGGCGTTATCCTTAGGGCTGCCGAAGAAAAATCCGGTGCAGTATTCCCGATGGCTCACCCGCGCCGTTTCGTCGAGAATCCACTGCTCCGGCACATAATCGGGCGACGGCGATCTCATATAACCGTCAATCGCGCAGCGGTAAGCGTTGGTGACGACGGCGACATAGTAGGCCGATTTTGCGCGACCCTCTATTTTAAAGCTTGATATTCCCGCCGAAAGGAGCGCGGGGATATGGCGAATCATGCACAAATCGCGTGCGTTCATTATATATGTACCGTCGCCGTCCTCATCTACGGGATAATATTCGCCCGGCCGCGTCTCTTCGACAAGGCTGTAATTCCAGCGGCACGGCTGGGCGCAGTCGCCCTTGTTCGCGCTACGGTTAGTAAGATAATTAGACAAAAGGCAGCGCCCCGAAAACGACACGCACATAGCGCCGTGGACGAAGCACTCAATTTCAAGCTCGGAAGGTGTCTTTTCACACATCAACCTAAGCTCTGATAACGACAGCTCACGGGCGGGAATCACCCGTTTAGCGCCCATTTCGTAATAGGCGGTTGCCGTTTCGTAGTTGGTGACGCCCGCCTGAGTGGAGATGTGTATATCAATGCCTGGTGCGAGTCTTTTTACGAGCCGCATAGAGCCGATGTCGGAGACAATAAACGCGTCGGGGCAGCAAACGGCGCAGTTTTTGATGAAGTTTTCAAGCTCGTTAATATCGCCGCTCATGGGCAGAATGTTGCAGGCGAGGTAGACCTTTACGCCGTTTTCGTGGGCAAACGTGACGGCGCGTGCGAGCTCCGAGAATGAAAAGTTGGTCGCTGCCGTCCGCATCCCGAACCGCGTTCCGGCTAAATAAACCGCGTCGGCACCGAATCGGACGGCGGTCTCAAGCGATTCCATATCACCCGCCGGTGCGAGGAGCTCCGGCGGGGCGTTTTCTTGTTTGTGAAGGCTATTCAAGAAATTTCCTTTCAAAACGGCTGATAACCTGTGTGTATGATGCCGGGTTATCTTGCGCTTTCAAGTGCAATCTGATCCTTGTACCTGTTGTGCTCGGCGTTTGTTTTGGCTAGATAAATCTTGCCGTTCGAGTCGTGCTGGAAGTAGTAATAATCGGTATCGTCGGGGTAAAGAGCCGCCTTGACGGCCGCGTCGCCGGGGTTGCAGATGGAACCGGCGGGCAGTCCGTCGCAGATATAAGTGTTGTAACTTTTCATAAACCGGTCGGCAAGCACCTCGCCGGAAACGGGTTTGACATAGTTTGTAACATAGTTATACGTCGAATCGCAGTCAAGCGTCGGATAATCGACACGATCGTTTAACCGGTTGTGGAGCACCGATGAAATTTGTGGCATCTGCTCGTCGTTTGCCGCCTCGCGCTGAATAATCGATGCAATTTTTATAACCTGGTCTACTGTTAACCCCAGCTCCTTTGCGCGAGCGGCGTATTCATCCGTCCATTTCTTATCAAAGTTTTGAAGGAAGCGCTCGATGACGCTGTTGGCGTTGAGGTCGATAAAGAACTCGTAGGTGTCGGGGAAGAAATAGCCCTCAAGGAGCATATAGCGGTTGTCATTGTTGCCGCTCTTTGCCGACGACAGGAAGCCGTAATTGAAGTTGACGCTTTCGGCGGCCTTGTAGAGATAGTCCGCGTCGCAGACATCGTATTCCTCAAGCTTGTTGAAAATTTGATAGACCGACCAGCCCTCCGGGAACGACAGCGTGACGGTCTCGGAGTAATTCTGCGTCTCTTTTAGCTTGTTAAGCATCCCCTCAAGCCCCATGCTGGCTTTGAGGTAAAAGATGCCCTCGATGTATTTGGGCGCGGAGGATTTTTTAAAATCACTGAGTATGCCATAGGCTACCTTGCACATCAGCGGACGGCTGATAAGCCCGGCGTCGCCGAGAATGCCGATAATTTCGCTTGTTGTCGCATCCGCCGGAATTTCGACAGTTACGGGCTCGGAATCCTTGTTTATGGCAAGCACATCGTTGATGCTCGTAATCGCGATGCCCGACAGTATAGCCGTGCACAGCACGATGATAATCAGTAGCCTCGCTGTGGCCGAGACGACCGTCGTTTCTTTTTTCTTTCTCTTCTTCTTATTCTTCTTTATGCCTGAGGAAGACCGCTGCGCCGCATTACGGGGAGCGCCTTGCACGGCGGACTGAGTCGGACGCGGATGCCCACTGACGCCGTTTTGCGCACGGGGTGTGCGCACGGTATTCAACGGGTTTTCTCCTGTCGACTGACGCTGCTGCCCCTGCTTTGCGGTACGGGCATGGTTAGAAAAATAAACCTCACCCTTATAGACCGGCAGGTCGGACATATACTCGTCGCCGCCCTGAGAATCGGCGCTTTCCTCGATATTCACTTTGAACCCGCGCACCTTTTCACGCCTGTCGAGATAAGCGGAGATGTCGCTGTTCTCAAGAGTCTCGCCGAAGCCTTCCTTGCCGTTTTCGCCGTTTTTGTTGATGTCGTCCATAGTGTTCCTCCGGTAACAGATGAATCAATTATTCCTGAAAAATGTAGAGCTTGTTTTCGGTGGCCAGCATATCGGCCTTACGGTCGTATTTACCGTGCGGCAGGCTCTCGCACACACAGGAGGCATAACACGCGCCGGTAGTCTTGCCGCCGAATTGGGACAAAAACCGGTCGTAATAACCCTTGCCGAAGCCCAGACGATAGCCCGAAACGTCGAAGGCGATGGCCGGAACGACGCAGAAGGTGTCGCTGAAGTCCGCCAGCTTTTCGCACCGGGCGGGATCCGGCTCGCGCAGACCGTATACTCCGGGAACAAGGTCGTCGTAGCTTTTGATGACATAAAACTCCATCTCGCGAGTGCCTTCAACGCACCTCGGAACGGCTACCCGCTTTGAAAGCCTCCACGCCGTCTCAATCATGTCGGATGTGTCGACCTCAATAGGTTTTGAGATATAAGTGATGAATGTTCCGCATTCGCGGAAAGCCCAGAGGTTCGTCACACGGTTTGATATCTTTTCGTCGAGACGTTCTTTTTCCTCGGCTGTCATGGCGCGGCGTATCTGCTTGAAGCGCTCGCGCAGCTCGTTTTTTTCCTGCTTTAAGTTTATTTGCACCACTGTATAGAACTCCCGATTTTATTTGCGCAGTCCGCGCCCTTAAAAAAGGTCGCAATTTCAAGTGCGAAGGCAACAGACGTACCGGCGCCCTTGCCGGTTATGATATTCCCGTCGCGGCAGACATCGGCTCCTGTCGGTAAAGCGCCGTAAAGGTCCTTCTCGAAGCCGGGATAGCATGTCGCTTTTTTACCCGTTAAAATACCCTTGTGGCCGAGGACAAACGGCGCGGCGCAGATGGCGCAGATAAGCGTTCCGGCGGCCGCCGCGTCGTCGAGCAATGCCTGAACCTCATCTGAATCCTCAAGATTGTGCGCACCCTTTAGCCCGCCGGGGAGGATGACTCCCGTCATCTTCACGCGGTTGGCATCGCCGATGACTCCGTCGCAAACGACGGAAATGCCGTGAGAACCCGTGACGGTTCTTGAACCCACGCCGAGCGTCATGACCGGCACCTCCGCTCTGCGCAGCAGGTCGATGGGGGTTATGGCTTCTATTTCCTCAAAACCCTCCGCTAACAGAATATAAACCATAATTATGACCATCCTCTCGATGAATGCGGAAGTTTGCCCGGTCGGCGAAGCCGATTTGCGCTGTTCTGTATGGCGTAAAAGGACAAAACTTCCTGATTGAAAGATTTATCTTTCAATCATGACCTCCGTCTATTCCATAGATAAGCCGATATAGGCGTCTTTTACCTTTTGCGTTTTTTCAAATCCTTCCGTTTCAAAAACCATACCGCCCCTGTTAAACCCAAAGTCGGTAAAACCCTCTCCGCTCAAAACGGTACCCGATGAAACCCGAAACTCGAATGTGTCCGTGCCGGTTATGTCAAGCAGCGCTTTGGAAAGGCGGCGGAAGCCGTCGCCTCCTGCGTAAAGCTCGACAACCTTCGCCATGCTGCTGTCTTCGTAAAACAGCGCCCATGCGTCCGGCACACAGACGACATTGCCGCCGCTGAAAGCGTGTTGCCCGACGGCGAAAGAGACGGCGTTTTCGTCCCAGAGAAAAGTGTCGACGCGGACAAGACGGGTGTTTCGCAGCGCCGTCAGCTCTGCCGTCGTCAGAAGAACCGTTCCACCGTGTCCCATGCCGGCTTTATCAAGCGCGACACGGTTAGCACGGTAAAGCCTGTATGAAAACGCTTCATAAAAGCCGAAGCGCGCGTAATAATCGTATAATCCGCTTTCGCCCGGAACAAGGGCTATATAGCGATAACCGCCCTTTTGGGCGAAGACCTTTGCTGCTTCAATAAGCCGCGACATGTGTCTCTTGCCGCGGTACGCCGTTGCCGTCGCCGCCGCGTAAAGGTAAAGCGCGGGAAGACGGACGCCCGAGACTCGCATCACGCCCGGCAGAAGAAACAGCTGGGACGTTATAATGCCGTCCTCCTCATAAACGAGCGCCGTGCACGACGGTAAACGTCGCTCCATGAAGCGCCCGACGTAGTCCGCGCTGTCGCCGAAGCTTTGAATCCAAATGTTCGTCATGGCGGGAATATCCGCCGCGACGCCCTGCCTGACGATGCTCATGTTTTGAACACCGCCGTATTCTTTTCGAGCAGGATGGCAGGATGATAGGAGAGCTTGGCCTGACGAAGTCCATCGTCGCCGGTGTCATCCTCGCGGTTGATATATTTATATTGCCGGAGCATTCTGGCGAACTCACGGTTGACCATGGGGTATGCGCCTCGCACATCTGAAAACGCCTTTTCAAAGTGCGTGCAAAACAGCCTGCGGTTCATTTCCTCGCCGAACGTGAACGCGAGAGTACCGCTTTTATTTTTAAGCAGTGCGCCCTTGAAACCGAGCGCCTCATAATTTTTAAACGCTACGGCCAGTGCGCTTTGCTCCAATGCCAAATCGTCGGGGTTTTTGTTTATATTATTCTCCTCCCAGA
The DNA here is from genome assembly GCA_964509145.1 of uncultured Eubacteriales bacterium. GTDB lineage: Bacteria > Bacillota > Clostridia > Oscillospirales > Acutalibacteraceae > UBA1425. The sequence continues at coordinate 5,866 of CAZDWM010000082.1, forward strand.
GAACGCTCATACGCACGCACTCGTCAATGTTTCGGTCGTCGATTTTCTCAAACGACCAGATGTTGTCCTTTTCGAAAGCTGCGATATGATTTCTTTTCGCGTGATATTTTTTACCCGGTAAGCCGGAAAGGTCGGCGGTCCAGTAGATATAATCAAATGAATCGCGCGCGGGTTCAATCAATACCGCGTCGCCGTAGAGCTCGCGCAGGATTTCCGCGTCTTCCCGCGTGACGCCGTAAAGCGACAACGGAAAACCTTTTTCTGCCGCGTCCTTTCTTAACGCTTCAATGACGCCCTTGAAGTCTCCGGAGCCGACTGGGAAGCAGTATGAACTACCATTTTCCGAATAGGACAGAAAAAAGCCGTCGTAGATAGTGATTGTAACCCGATAAGGTACGCTCCACGCAAAGATGTTGCCAAACGCGTACTCGCAGCCCATCCGGCCGGACTCAGCCACGATGCGCCGCACCGTTTGAGCATCGGTAAGCTCGGGACGTCTGAAATCAAGCATTAAAAAAATCCTCCGGCAAAAGCGCATAAAGTTCGTCGCCGATGTCGCCGATGTCTCGCGGCTCGCCGTCGACAGAGCAGGGGATGATGTGCCAGCCGAGTTTATCAGCCGCGTATAGTGCCGCTTCGCGGCAGCTTTTAAGATAGGCGGTGTTCGCCTCGTGAATATCCTTTTTCCCCTCGTCGCCACCATAACGCGCGGTCATTAATCGCTGGGAAACCTCAACGGGCATGTCGAGGAAAAACACAATGTCGGGCTTCGGAATCGCGAGCTTGTTATATTCGAAGTCCTCAAGCCACGCGAGGTAGGCGTCCCATTCGCCGCGCGGCAGCTTCTGAAGCTGGTGACAGGCGTTTGAGGTGGTGTAGCGGTCGGCTATGATGAGCTTTCCGCCGACATAATCACTTTTCCAACGACAGATGTAGTTTGCCACGCGGTCGACGGCGTAAAAGGCGGACGCGGCATAGGCGTTGACATCACCCGGGTTGCTGCCGAACTCACCGCCGAGATACATTTTAACCAGAGCGCTTGACGCGCTGTCGTAGTCGGGCAGCTTGATTTGCTTGAAGCCGATGGCAGATGCCGTAAGCCGCTGCTTTAAAAGCTCCGTCTGTGTCGATTTTCCGCTGCCGTCAAGCCCTTCGATGACCGTAAGTCTGCCGTTCATACCGCACCTCCCTGTCTGGACAAAATCCACCCATTAACTCACATTACAGTATTATACAGGATAAATATGAAAAAATCAAGGCTTGGAAGAATTGGGTTCTTTCGGTATTTCACCGTTTTTCGACGGCCGGTATCCGGTATACTGTAAGCAGTTGAATGCATTCGTGTACTAAATATCTGTAATATTCGGTATAAAAACCCTTAGTGAAATCTGTGCCTTGTGTTTTAGTAATAATATCATGGGCAAAGGTAGAATAATAAGAAGAGTGTGTTTTAACACAACGAAACATGCTTTTATTAGGAGGCGAAATAATGAGGGTTCTGTTTGTCAACCCAGCGATGCGCAGCTATGTGCGCTCGGCGACATTGCCGCTCGGACTAATCTCCATCGCCACTTGGCTCAACCAAAACGGCCACACAGCAAAAATCATTGACCGCAGTGTGATGCGTTCTAACATAACACGCGCTGTCAGGGATTTTAAACCCGACATTGTTGGTGTGTCGGTGGTTTCAAATAAAGGCATCGACGATGCCATGACCGTTTCAAGCAGCGTCAAAAGTCACGGACTGAAGGTTGTCTGGGGTGGGACACTGCCGTCCTCTGTGCCGAAGCTTATTCTGCGTTCGGGTTGCGCCGATATCATCTCCGTCGGTGAGGGCGAGGCGACATGGCTCGAGCTGCTCAACGCACTTGAAAGCGGCACGCAGCTTGAAAATGTCGACGGGTTGATGTTTATCAAAGACGGCGAAATCGTCACGACAAACGAACGAGCTTTTATCGACCTGACGACGCTGTCGCCGTCCGACTGGAACCTTGTCGACGTGCCGAAATATTTTCAAATGTACTACGGCTGTAAAAAGGTGCTTTTCCTTTATGCGTCCAAGGGCTGTCCGGGCAACTGTACGTTTTGCTTCAACCATTCCTTCCACAAGAGCACGCGCCGCTGTCGCACGCCCGAGACGGTTATAGCGGAAATCCGCCGCCTCGTAGACGATTACGGCATGGACGGTATATATTTTGCAGACGAGCTCTGGGCGGTGAACAAAAATGAGATGTACGAGCTTTGTGGGCTCATGAAAGCGTCAGGTCTCGATGTACACTGGGGCTGCCAAAGCCGTATCGGCATCTTCGACGCAGAGGATTTCCATTTTATGTACGAAGCCGGGTGCCGCTGGATTTTCTTCGGTGTCGAAAGCGGCTGTCCCGAGACGCTCAACAATATAAAAAAAGGCATAACACGCGAACGGGTGGACGTCGACCTCAAGGCATGTGATGAAGCGGGAATTGTCTCCGTCGCAGCTTTTATCATCGGCCTCCCCGGTGAGACGTGTAAACAAATATATGAAACAGTCGAATTCGCTCTCGGGCTTCATGCCACGCAATGGCAATTCAGTCTTTTTATGCCGTTTCCCGGCTCTGAAATATACGACAGTCTGGTCGCCAAAAGGCTGCTCACACCGTCGTCATCCCTGCGAAAGCTCGGGAAAATAAGACCTACGGAAGAGGTATTTCATAATTATTCAGAGGCCTCCGACCTCGAGCTTAAAGTGATTCGCAGCTTCTTTATGTGGAAATGCTTTGCAATGAAGCGGCTGTCGAAGGATATGGAACGCTACGGCTTCGCGAAAAAGATGATTGTCGACGCTCTGAAAAATTTGTGGGGTCGCGGTTTTTTACACTTTTTTGCGTCGTTTTTCAATTCCGCTTATATGTTCCTGTCGTCGTTTTTCTACGCGCACTTTTTCCCGTCAATCAATAAAAAGTACGGTCTTAAATAAACCGCTGTGGATATGCCGCCGCCCTTTGCATAAAATAGTTTAAACTATTTTTTCAAAGGGTGGTATTTTTTATGTGTGGAATTATCGGCTACGCGGGAACGGAACAGGCGGTGCCCGTGCTGTTGTCGGGTCTCGACGCGCTGGAGTACAGGGGCTACGACTCGGCGGGTGCCGCTGTCTTTTGCGGCGGTAAGGTCAAGACTGTTAGAACAGAGGGCAGGATATCGGAACTGCGCGCAAAAATTGACCGGGAAAACCAGGAGGGTACAGTGGGCGTGGCGCATACGCGCTGGGCGACGCACGGCGAGCCGTCGGAGCGAAACGCCCACCCGCACACGGGCGCGGACGGGGTTTTTACTGTCGTGCACAACGGTATTATCGAAAACTACCTTGCGCTGCGCGAAAGGCTGACGGCGTCGGGGCGTGTTTTCCGCTCCGACACCGACACCGAGGTCATATCACAACTGCTTGAGGAAAATTACGACGGAGACCCCCTTGCCGCCATACAAAGAACCGCCGCAGAGCTTAAGGGTTCCTACGCGCTGGGAATACTGTGCGCGGATTTTTCCGACCGGCTT
>CAZDWM010000083.1:0-9351 GCA_964509145.1 uncultured Eubacteriales bacterium
GAAGCTCGGCGTGCCGCTCAAAACGGAACGCGGCGACAGGGTATTCCCCGTCTCCGATTCCGCGCGCGACATTGCCGACGCGCTTGTTAAATTCGCCGCGTCAAACGGCGTTAAGACGGTTCAGGCAAGGGTTAAGGAATTGAGAACCGAAGACGGCACCGTGCGAGGCGTTACAACCTTTGACGGCGCGTCGTTTGACGCTGACAGCGTCATTATAGCCACAGGGGGACTGTCCTATCCGTTAACCGGCTCAACAGGCGACGGCTATGACATGGCACGGTCGGTCGGGCATACCATTGTTCCGCCAAAACCGTCGCTCGTCCCGCTGTGCGCGCATGAGGGCTTTTGTTCCCGTCTGATGGGGCTTTCGTTGCGTAACATCGCGATAAAAGTTTTAGATACGGAAAAGGACACCGTTATTTATACCGACTTCGGCGAACTGCTGTTTACCCATTTCGGCGTGTCCGGTCCCGTTGTTTTAAGCGCCAGCTCGCACATGCGGGATATGAGGCGTAAGAAGTATGTCATATCAATCGATTTGAAGCCTGCGCTCTCCCTTGAACAGCTCGACGTGCGGATTCTGCGCGATTTTTCGGAAAGCCTCAACAGAAATTTTATAAATTCGCTCAACAATTTGCTGCCCAAAAAGCTCGTGCCTGTTGTCGTCAGCTTGTCGGGTATCGCGCCGTCGCAAAAGACAAACCAGATAACAAAGGAACAGCGGATGTGCCTTGCCGCGCTGTTAAAGGATTTTCGGGTGACCATTACGGACTTTCGCCCGATTGAGGAGGCTGTCATAACCTCCGGCGGCGTCGATGTTTCGCAGTTAGACCCGAAAACGATGGCATCAAAGCTTGTTAAAGGGCTTTATTTTGCGGGCGAGGTTTTAGATGTCGACGCGTACACGGGAGGCTACAACCTTCAAATCGCGTTTTCAACCGGACGGCTTGCCGGAATGTCCGTTTAACGAAAGGAAGTTTTTTATGGCGGATGTCATCAATGTCGCGATAGACGGCCCTGCCGGGGCGGGTAAAAGCACTGTTTCGCGCCGGGCGGCGGCGCACTTCGGCTTCATATATGTCGACACAGGCGCGCTTTACCGCACTGTGGGTTTAAACGCTCTGCGTCTCGGTCTCGACACGTCCGACTTCGCCGCCGTGGGCGGCACGCTTGATACAGTTAAGGTGTCGCTTAAGTTCATCGACGGCGCACAGCGGGTATATCTTTACGACGAGGATGTTTCCGAGGCTATCCGCGCGCCGGAGGCCTCAATGGCGGCGTCAAACGTTTCGGCCATTCCGGCCGTGCGGGCGTTTTTGTTCGACCTGCAAAAGGACATAGCGACTAAAAACAGCTGCGTTATGGACGGCCGCGACATCGGCACGGTCGTTCTGCCCGATGCCAAGGTTAAAATATATCTCACCGCGTCGCCCGAAAAACGCGCCGAGCGTAGATGCGCCGAGCAGCGGTCGAAGGGCATTGAGGAAAACTATCAAAAGGTGCTGGAGGATATCATACAGCGCGACTACAACGATTCCAATCGCGCCATCGCACCTCTGAAGCAGGCGGACGACGCCGTTTTAGTCGATACCACAAATATGAGCCTCGAACAGTCCGTCGAGGCCGTTATTTCAGTCATAAAGGAGAGCATCGCACATGAAAGCGTTTGATTACGAAACGGTTCGAAACCACAGAACCTATAATAAGCTGATACCGCTCGCGAAGGTGGTAAGCAGCATTGTGGCGAAGCCAAAAATCATAGGACTTGAGAACGTTCCGAAGGAGGGCGGGTTTATCCTCGCAAGCAATCACATTACGTCGCTTGACCCTGTTCATATCGCTTCCCATTTTCCGATGCCAGTTCACTTCATGGGCAAGGAGGAGGCGTTCGCGTCGTCGCTTACCGGTTGGTTTTTTACAAAAATGAACGGGTTTCCCGTGGCACGCGGAAGCGCGGACAAGTCGTCCGTTGAATACGCCATCAAGCTCGTAAGAGAGGGATATGTTCTCGGTATCTTCCCAGAGGGTACGCGCGAGAAGGACTTCAAGCCAACCCGCGCGAAATCCGGTGTTGCCCTTATAGCGAAGGCGGCACAGGCCGACATTTTGCCGGTATCGTTTTATACATCCGACGACGCGAAATTCGGTTCAAAGCTAACCATTCGTTTTGGTGAAATAATTCGCTACGGGGAACTGGGCTTTACGGACGAGGAACATTCCTCCAAAGAGCTAAAGGAAGCCGCAAGGATTATTATGGAGAGGATTGTCGGACTGTGGGAACAGGGGCACGCATAAGGCTCGCGAAAACGGCGGGGTTTTGCTTCGGTGTCGACCGCGCGGTTACGCTGACGTACAACCTGCTCGACGAGGGTAAAAAGGTCTGCACACTCGGGCCGCTGATACACAACCCGCAGGTTGTTTCAGACCTTGAGGCGCGCGGGGCTGTCGTTATTGATACGCCCTCGCAGGCACCCGACGGCGCGACCGTAGTAATACGCACCCATGGCGTACCGGGCTCGGTTGTTGCCGAACTCGACGAACGTGGTCAGCCGTATCTCGACGCGACATGCCCGTTTGTGAAAAAAATCCATAAAATCGTGTCGGGCAGTCCTGTGGATTCTGTTGTTTTTATTGCCGGTGATGAAAATCATCCGGAGGTCAGCGGCATCAGGGGGTACTGTGCTGTCCCGTCGGTTGTTTTCACAAAGTCGGAAGAACTTGAAAAACTGCTGACACAGAACCCAGAATATACTAAAAAATGTTTATATTTTGTAGCACAGACTACTTTTAGCGTAAAAGAATGGGAAAATTGTACGAAAATCATAAAAAAACACTGTACAAACGCAAAAGTTTTTGATACAATATGTAATGCTACGCATGACAGGCAAAGCGAGGCAACTGAAATTTCCCGTTTGTCAGATATAATGATTATTATCGGAGGCAGGCACAGCTCAAATACGGCCAAGCTCAAGGTCGTTTGTGAGCAAAACTGTCCAACATATCTCATAGAGCAGGCGGACGAACTACATTCCATCGACTTTTCAAACTGTTGTGATATTGGCGTAACCGCGGGCGCGTCCACGCCCGCCGGTATTATAAAGGAGGTACTAACAACCATGTCCGAGATCTTAGAAGAAAGCACAGTCGAGCAGGAAAAGACTGCCGAAACGGCAGTTGCGGAGGAGGTGGAAGTAATAGCCGATTCTGATGCTCCGATTGAGGAGATGGACTTTTCGGAAGCGCTTGAGGAGTCGCTCAAGAGCATGAGCACCGACCAGCGTGTCAAGGGTATCGTCATGGGGTTTTCCCCAACTGAAATACGGGTTGATATCGGCAGAAAGCACGCGGGCTTTGTCCCGATTGACGAATACAGCAGCGATCCTGCGGCTGATCCGTCCAAGGAGCTTAAAATCGGCGACGAGATTGACCTTATCATCATGAAGACCAACGACGCCGAGGGTACGGTTATGCTTTCAAAGCGCCGTTTCGACGCCGCGCAGGCGTGGCTCGACGTCATCGACGCCGAGACGGACGGCAGGATTTTTGAGGGTGTTGTCACCGAGGTCATCCGCGGCGGCGTACTTGTCTCATCAAGCGGCATCAAGGTGTTCATCCCCGCGTCTCTTGCAACGGAGTCCCGCAGCCAGTCGCTTGACGACCTGCTCCGGCAGAAGGTCAAGTTCCGCATCATAGAGGTCAACAAGCAGCGCAGGCGCGCTGTCGGTTCCATCAAGGCCGTTCTCAAGGATGACCGCAAGGAAAAAGCCGAAGACTTCTGGGCGCACGCGGCGGTTGGTCAGGTTTATCAGGGCAAGGTCAAGTCCCTCACCGCTTACGGCGCGTTTGTAGATATTGGCGGCGTGGATGGCATGGTTCACATCTCTGAGCTTTCGTGGAAGCGCATTAAGCAGCCGTCCGATGTTTTAAAGGTCGGCGACGAGGTTGAGGTCTATATTAAGGCGCTTGACGACGAAAAGAAAAAGATTTCCCTCGGCTACAAAAAGGCTGAGGACAACCCGTGGGAGGTTTTCCGCAGGGATTATCCGGTGGACAGTGTCGTTGAGGCGGAAATTGTCGGCATGACAACATTCGGCGCGTTCGCGCGCATCATTCCGGGCATCGACGGGCTTATCCATATTTCACAGATAGCAAACAGACATATCGAAAAGCCACAGGACGCGCTTAAAATCGGCGACAAGGTCACCGCGAAGATAACGGCTGTTGACTTTGAAAAAAAGCGTGTCAGCCTTTCAATCCGCGCTCTGCTCGACCCGATGGAAAGGGACGAAGCACCAGTCGAGGAAGCGGCACCTGTTGAAGAAGCAGCCCCCGCGGAGGAAGCGGCAGAGTAATCTAATTACAAAAAGAGAGAAACGCCGCACACATGTGTCCGGCGTTTCTTTTAAATTATCATTAACAAAGCTTCTTATTTAACCTGCACCCTGTCGCCGAAACGGAGGCTATCAGTATTCCGTTCTCGTCCGTTACGTCTATGATAAACGAACAAGCTGCCTTTCCGGACTTGATGCACCTTGCTTCAGCGATAAGCTTTTTACTAAAGGCGGGACGCACGAAGGTAATTTGGCTTGTCATCGCGACGGTCATAGGGTTGTCCATATTTGAGCCTATCGCAAAGGCAAAATCGGCAAGCGTGAAGATAGCTCCGCCCATCACGGCGTTTGAGGCGTTCATATGGCGGCGTTCAATTACCATGCTGCACTTCGCATAGTTGACATCGGCGGCTTCTATGACTATACCGGCGGCCTCCGTGGCAAAATAATCTGCGGAAAAAATATTTTTTGCCTGTTCAAGATAATCCATGCTGACGCTCCTAAAAATAATATAGAGGAAGCCGAAATGAAAACACTGTATATATCCGACCTCGACGGCACGCTGTTAAACGACAATGCCGTGATTTCAGAATATTCAAGGGCCGAGCTTAAAAGACTTACCGACGAGGGCGTCTTCTTCACTGTCGCTACGGCGAGAACGACTGACACGGCAACGATGCTTATCGAGGGGACGGGCATCAACATGCCTGTCGTGTTGATGAACGGCGTGTGTATTTACGATATTCAAAGAGGACGCTATATTAAGATAGAAAGAATCAGCGACGAGGCGAAAAGAACCGCCCAGCGGATACTTGACGAACATGGTGTTTTTGGCTTCTGGTATGCCGTCAAGGACAACGCGATGACGAAGTATTACGTCAAACCCGGCTCACCGGCGGCTGAAAGGGTTATTATGGAACGCGCAAAAATGGGCAAGCCCTTTACAAAAATCGAGCGCTTTTCCGATTGTCTCCCCGAACCGCTCATATATTATTCAATATGTAACATTAAAGAAAAAATCGAGGCGGCGGCGGTTGAGCTGAAAAAGGTTGAGGGCTTGCGCATAGAGTTTTATAAGGACACCTACCTCGAAAACCACTGGTACCTTGAGCTTTGCGCCGATACGGTGTCCAAGCGAGAGGCGGTTCAATTTCTTCGTGGCGAATACGGCTTTGACAAAGTAGTGGGCTTTGGCGATAACTTGAACGATTTACCGATGTTTGAGGCTTGCGATGTGAGCTGCGCTATGGCAAACGCCGTGGCGGAGGTTAAGTCAAAGGCAACGCATGTCATCGGTTCAAACAACGACGACGTTGTTGTCCGGTGGATTTTAGACGTTAGACGTTAGACATTAGATTTTAGACAATGTATATCGGATGCTGTACTTAGAATATAAAGAGAGGTTATTACTTTTGTATGAAAAAGGCGTTCAAGGCTTTAACCATATGCGTCATTGTTTTGTCGCTAATGCTTTGCAGCGGGTGCTTTGATTTTTTAAAGGGCTCCACAAAGGTGCTCGACGCGAACCCGATTGAGACGCTCAAGGCTGATTATGATTTAAACTATCCGATTCAGAATTCCGGCTCCGCTGATGAAAATATTGTGAGGACGCAAATCATATCGAAGACAAACGACGACTTATATTATGTTAAAGTGCGCGTTGTTAACAACGACCCCGATAGATCGCTGACTGTCTACGGTTACGGCTATGTTACCGCCGAGCCGGTGACAGACAATACAAGTAAGATTTTATTTTTTAATACCGAAAAGAACGTCGCGAACTCGACGTATAAAACCGTTATCCCAAAAGGCGGCTATGCGGCTGATGTTCTGTTTGAGGTTCAGTCGCCGACCGTTAAGGTCACGCCCGAGACGCTGGTATTTATCTTCTTTTCAATCAACGACAAGTATTATGCCGGCGGCGCTACCATTAACGACGACTTTACGTATTGGGAAATCGAAAACCATGAATCAGAGAAGTGACTTGACCGTATCCATCACGTAATCGCCGAACGCCTCGCAGGTGCAGCCGTCTTCCCGAGCGGTTATCTCAAGCTTCTTTTCTTCATACATGCAGATGTCGAGCGCTCGTTCGAGCTGCTCGGCTTTTTGCTGCCTGCCGATGTGCGACAGCAGCATGACCGTGGCGCGGAGCATCGAACAGGGGTTGGCGTATTGGTCTCTTCCCTCGCGTACCATGCGCGGCGCGGAGCCGTGGATGGCTTCAAACATAGCGTAACGCTTGCCGATGTTCGCGCTGCCCGCCGTGCCGACGCCGCCCTGGAACTCGGCCGCCTCGTCGGTGATGATGTCGCCGTAAAGGTTCGGCAGGACGATGACCTTGAAGTCTCTGCGGCGGTCTTGGTTGATAAGCTTCGCGGTCATGATGTCGATATACCATTCGTCGGTGATGATGTCGGGGTACTGCGCGCCGATTTCCTTGCACAGGCGCAGAAATTTGCCGTCCGTCGTCTTGATGACGTTTGCCTTTGTTACGATGGAGACCCTGCCCTTGCTGTTCCTTTGGGCATAATCATATGCGAGCTTCGCGATGCGCTGTGTGCCCTCTGTCGTTGTAACGACGAAGTCGACGGCGAGGTCGTCGGTGACGTTGACGCCCTTTGAGCCGACGGCATAAGCGCCCTCGGTGTTTTCGCGGAAGAATGTCCAGTCGATACCCTCCGACGGCACTTTGACGGGGCGGATGTTGGCAAAGAGGTCGAGCGCCTTGCGCATGGCGACGTTGGCGCTCTCGATGTTCGGCCATGGGTCGCCCGCCTGCGGTGTGGTTGTGGGTCCTTTAAGGATGACGTGGCAGGCTTTCAGTTCCTTAAGCACATCATCGGGGATGGCCTTGTTTACGGCTATGCGGTTTTCGATGGTCAGCCCGTCAATTAAACGGAACTCGACCCTTCCGGTGTCGACATCGTCCTTGAGCATGAATTGAAGCACACGCGCCGATTCCTTTGAAATTATGGGACCGATGCCGTCGCCGCCGCACACGCCGACGATTATTTTATCAAGCGTCGTAAAGTCGGTGAATTCACCCTGCTGTTTAATTTTATCGGAGCGGTCGCTCTGTTCCTTGATGAGCGCCTCAAATTTTTCAACGGCGTTTCTGATTTCGTTTTCTGTCATTACATTTTACCATGCCTTTCCGAATATGCGGGCGAACACAGTTCGTCCCTACGATGACGTGTTTTCTTCTTTATGGATGTAGGGGCGAACTGTGTTCGCCCGAATGTCTTAGGCGTTTTCCTTTGTATAATTGAGCAATCCTCCGGCTAAAATGATGGCGCGCTGGCGGTCGGAAAGCTCACTGTTTAACGCATACGCTTCATCTTTGGTGAAATTTTTCAGTACGACGGGCAGGTTCTTTTGAATTGTTTCGCGAATGTTCTCAAGGCAGAGTGTGTCACCCTGTGAAATTTTGTCGTAATCGGCGGAGTCTGCGAAGGTAAATGGTACAATGCCCGCATTTATTAGATTGGCGCTGTGGATGCGCGCGAACGATTTTACGATAACTGCCTTGATACCGAGGTAAAGCGGAACAAGCGCCGCATGCTCACGCGAGCTGCCCTGACCGTAATTCGCGCCGCCGATGATGATGCCCTTTCCCTCCGCTTTGCAGTTTTCTGCGAAATTCTCGTCGCACTGACGGAAGCAAAACTGCGACAGGTAGGGAATGTTGGAACGGTAGGGGAGTATCTTTGCACCGGCGGGCATGATGTGGTCGGTTGTGATGTTGTCGCCGACTTTTAGCACGGCCTTGGCGGTGATGTCGTCCGCGAGCTTTTCCGTTACGGGGAAGGGCTTAATATTAGGACCGTATTTGATTTCGACGCCGTCCATCACCTCAGCGGACGCTGGCGGCTCGATAAGGTTGTCGTTAATGATGAAGCTGTCGGGCATCTCTACGCCAATATCAAAGTCGCAGGTTGTCGGGTCGGTTAATACGCCCGCGATGGCCGAGACAGCAGCCGTTTCGGGGCTGACGAGGTAAATTCCGGCGTCAGCGGTGCCGCTCCTGCCCTCGAAATTGCGGTTAAAGGTGCGCAGTGAAACGCCCTTGGAGCTGGGCGACTGCCCCATGCCGATGCATGGACCGCAGGCGGATTCAAGAATCCGCGCGCCAGCGCTTAGCATGTCTGAAAGTGCGCCGTTGAGGGCGAGCATGTTTAAAACCTGCATTGAGCCGGGGGCGATGGAAAGGCTTACGTCCGGGTGAACCTTTTTACCCTTCAGTATTTTCGCAACCTTGAGCATATCCATCAGTGACGAGTTGGTGCACGAGCCGATGCAAACCTGGTCGATTTTGATGTTTCCGATGTCGGCGATTGATTTAACATTGTCGGGCATGTGCGGCATGGCGGCCAGCGGCTTTAATGCCGAGAGGTCTATATCGATAACCTTGTCGTAGACGGCGTCAGCGTCAGGCAGAAGCTCTGCCCAGTCGCTTTCGCGTCCCTGCGCCTTTAGGAAAGCCCTTGTGATTTCGTCGGACGGAAAGACGGAAGTCGTGGCGCCCAGCTCCGCGCCCATGTTGGTGATGGTCGCGCGCTCGGGGACGGAAAGCGTTTTAACACCCTCGCCGCCGTATTCGATTACCTTACCGACGCCGCCCTTGACGGACAATATTTCGAGCACCTTTAAAATGACGTCCTTCGCGCTGACGAAGGGCGAAAGCCTGCCGGTGAGGTTGACGAAAACAATTTTGGGCATGGTGATGTAGTATGTGCCGCCGCCCATCGCGACTGCCACATCAAGACCTCCAGCGCCCATGGCGAGCATCCCGATGCCGCCGCCTGTCGGTGTATGGCTGTCGGAGCCGATGAGCGTCTTGCCGGGTACACCGAAGCGCTCAAGATGTACCTGATGGCAGATACCGTTGCCGGGACGCGAAAATCTGAGGCCGTGCTTCTTGGCACAGCTGGCGATGAAGCGGTGGTCGTCGGCGTTTTCAAACCCCGTCTGAAGTGTGTTGTGGTCTATGTAGGCGACGGAAAGCTCTGTTTTAACG
>CAZDWM010000084.1:0-9339 GCA_964509145.1 uncultured Eubacteriales bacterium
AAATAACCGACACTGACACGCTCCGCGTTCTTGAAATTGCCGCACTGACACACGACATCGGCATAAAAATCAGTGAGCAAAAATACAACAGCGCCGCCGGAAGCTTTCAGGAGCTTGAGGGACCGCCGGAGGCAGAAAAGCTTTTAAAAAGCTTAGGTTTCGCGCCGGATACCATCAACCGTGTCTGCTGGCTTATCGCTCACCACCACACCTATGACAATATACAGGACATTGAACATCAAATTCTCGTAGAGGCAGATTTTCTCGTTAACGCTTGTGAGGACACGCTGTCGCAGAAAGCTATAAATAGTGTCGAAAGTAAGCTTTTCAAGACAACTGTCGGTAAAAAACTGCTTCATACGCTGTACTATACGGATTCGTTTGAGCCTTAAAACAACTGTTTTATAAAGATTTTACTCAAACCATACCTTGTGCGATATTGTAATATTCAACATATTATGTTATGATGTAAGCGTAAATATAAAAGGGCATTGCGACCCGTTATGGTTGGAGGTTATTTGTTTGAGGGTAACGGCGGCGGACAAAGCGTTTAAAGAACGGCGGTATGTCGGCAACGCCGAGGCGGCGGCTTTTGTGCTTTTCGACGCGTCCGAAAGCATCAACGCAGGTATTTTTGCAAAACGTTACAACCTCGATATTTTAAAAATCAACCTCAATCTTTACACCGTTTTATGTCTCATCAACGGTATATGGGATGTTATAAACGATACGTTTATCGGCCCTGTCGTCGACAAAACGCGCACACGCTGGGGCAAGTTCAAGCCCTATCTCATCGCCTTTGCCGTTCCTTCGCTGCTGCTGGCAGTTCTGCAATGGACGATGCCTTATTTTTTAGACACACAAAACGAATACGACCCGGCTAAATTTTTCATTTTTCTCGCGATGCAGATGACGGGTGAAGCGATGAATACCTTCCGTGAAATTTCGAGAACCGGTCTTTTGGCCTCAATGACACCCAATCCCGTCGAACGGGTACGTCTATTATCAATCGCCAAGTTCTGTTCGAGCCAATTCGATAATTTCCCGTCCATCTTTTTAAGCGTCCTCTATGATATGATGAACAACGGGATGCTGACTGTTAAAAGCAAGCGCTTCTTCTACGGAAGTATCGGCATTTCAACGGCGATAGTGAGTACAGTTATGGCAATGATATTTTTCTTTAAAGCTAAGGAGCGGCTTGTTCAATCCGAAACACCGCCCCACATTTTTAAAGAGCTAAAAGCCATCGTGAGAAACCGACCGGTATTCTTATTGATGCTAAACGACCTTTTGAATGCTTTCCACCGAGAAAAACAACTATTTTATCGATGTGCTCGGCTACAACACGTTCAGCACCATTGTCGAAATACCGGCTCTGCCCTTCATGTATTACAGTTATACAAGAATCAACAAGATGCGCAGAAGATTTTCAAGCCGGACGCTTTGGCTGTTATCCGCCAATGTAGACAATTTCACCAATCTGGCAACCTTCGCGCTGGGCAGCATCGGCGGCACCGGAAAAAACGGCTGGTACCGCAGTTGGAAAAGAATGCTGACCGTCATGGCGCCGCTTGATATCGTTCGAAAGTGTGTCTGGGGCACGCGTCAGGTCATCCCTCAGGTGATTACCTATGAGGTCATCGACTACTGCGAGTGGCAAAACGGCTATCGTTCGGAGGGTGTCATCGTTGTGATGAAAGGGTTGATGTCAAAAATCGTCGGCAACCTGACCTCCGGCGTTCAGTCGTCAATCATGAGTAAAATCGGTTACAGCTTAAGTGACGGCTTCGGACAGCAGTCGGACGATGCAAAGTTCGGACTGTTTATCACAGCGTTTCTGCTGCCCGGCTTGACAGGGGCGTTGAGTATTATCCCAAAGCTCCTCTATAACCTCGACGAGGAGAAAAAGGAAATCATGTATCGCGAGCTGCACGAAAGGCGGACGCTTATGCAGGCGCTTGGCAACTCCGGATACCGCGAAGATGATTCAGAGATTAAAGAAGCCGACAGTGTTTAGCTGCCGGTTTCTTTCTATTTGCTTTCCTGTATATCCTCGAAGTCGTTCTCCATTTGCAGCTTTCCAAGTCGCTTTAACTCGTTCGCGTCCGCGTCGGCGACGGCGCAAGCCATAACCTTACGGCGCTCAAGCAAGTCCTCGTACATCTTATCGCGCAATTTTCCGGTGAGCGGATAGAAAAACTTCGGCAGAACGCCTAAAGCGCCTGTGATGACAGGCAGTCCTGTGCTCATAACAAACATCCAGAACTTTGTACGTGAATCCTGTGTACCGATTTTTCGACCCTGCTCGTAACCGATTGCGTTCATAATAAGGTTTTTAACCGTATTGTTCGCAATGCGCTGGAGCTTGGTGATAAGTCCTCTCGCGACGCCCGTCATCGCCTCTGTGCGGTAGCCGTTTTTCCATTCGCAATAGTCCATTGCCTCATTGTAAAGCTCCGTCGGAATAACTTTTTTAACGCCGTAGACGCACATTTCGAAACATTCCTCGACCATCATGATGGGTATCATGGCCTTTCGCTTTAAATAATTGTTGTTGAGAATGCCCATTCCGCAGGCTCCCAGCCAACACATATCCACCCAGATGTCCTCGAAAATCCACAAAAACCGCGTGGAAAAACGCTGACGTAGCGGCTTGATGGTTGCGTAGCTTGAATAGGAGAACAGACCACCAGGTATACCGACAATTGTCTGAAGTGTAGCCGAGCCTAAGACATCAATGTAATAGTCTGTCATGCTGGTACCTACGGAGAAACCCTCAAGGAAATCCGAAAGTGTGATGAGCAGAATAGGCTTGTTGGTGATGATGGATTTCAAGCCCTGAATAACGCTCGGGCGCTCGATGGACTGCATGACGCGTTCTTTGGATGTGATGAAGAAGAACAGATTGGCGGCTGCCGCCATAAAGTTTGTGAACAATCCGAAGCTTAAAAACAGGTTGCGAAGCTTCCAGTGGAGGACATTGTTGTTAACAAGGTCAAGTAGTAAGCCCATCACAAGCTCGGGTACATTGGAACCAATCGCCAGAAGCTGACCCTTGGTGATGAGCATAGTGCGCTCAAGCGGGTTCGGTGTGATGGTGGCGATAAGACCCGTACCGGAAATTGAGGTGAAGGTTCCCGCCGTTTCGGTTATAATATTGAATATGAAATAGGCGATAAACTTTGTCATATCCACATCCGAGGTTCCGGCAAAGATAAACGGCATGAACCAGTAAAAGCACGACAGGAACGCCATAGGAATATTGAATCCGACAAGATATGGACGGAACTTGCCCCAACGGGTTCTCGTCTTGTCAACAAGAACGCCAATAATAGTGTCGTTGATGACGTCCCACAGCCCGCCGATAGCGTCCATTAAGGCGAGATGGTTGAAGCTAATCAACAGAACATCATAAATAAATCGATTACGGAATTTGCCAATGTTAAAGCCGGAAGCCCAATGGTTGAGGACATAACCGGCCGTCTCCCTGTGACCGACGTAACGCCTGTTCTGATAATCACGGCTTGGCGCGTTTTCCTTGATGGTATTGCTGCTATTCTCGTCCAAAATACCGCACCTCAATCTACTTTTATTTACTTAATGAATACTTATTATAGGCAGCATAAACGTTCGTGGCGCTGGCGACATAGGTATCAAGCTTATGATACCTGCCGTTTACGCACTCGAATATCCCCTGCTTTTCAAAATAATATATGACGTCGGCAATTGTGTTTTTTGCATGTTTAAAGTCAAGCGTCGCGACAGCGTCGGCAAACCAACCAGTTGCTGTTGCCCAAAACGCGCCGTTTTGATATTCGCCGGGCTTGATGTCTACAATCAGCCTGTCCCAGTAAATACCCTCTGGCAGATGTCTTATCTGCCCGTGCTCGACGATGCCTTCATAATGCTCAATGAGATATCGGGCAATACCTTCCTTTTGCGTTCCTGTCATCGGGAAGCCTATTGATACGGCGTAGCACGAAGCCCAGATGTCCGTTTGACAGCAATCAACTGTCGCGGCTAATAGCATTCCGTTTTCATCAGATAATATATTATACAAGTTCTGCTCAATCAGCGCCGCCCGGCGTTCATATATATTGTTCCGCAGACGTTTAGCGAGGATTTTGTACGCGCGCCACAACAACAGCGATTCCATTGAAAGCAAGCCCGTTTTACAGACACAGTCCGTAAACCCGTAGGGCGAATGCGGATTGTCCGGCGCGTTGTACATCAATCCGCTGTCGCGGTCAACCGGCAAACATTCGACACCTCCGACGAGTGCTGATTTCCATTTTTTAAACAGTCCGCTCGCCGTAGCTGGGTCTATTGTATTTAAATAGCAGTCGGCGCAGATGATGAGAAACGCTCCGTTGTCGAGATTTCGTTTGGCGGGAAAGTTATAGCCTGCGGTGAAAAAGGCTGTACCCGTTTCGTCAACACGGTCAGGTATCCATCCGTCGGTATCTGCTTTGTCGAGCAGATATTCAAACGCTTGTCGTATTTCCTCGCTGTCCATCAGCTCGGTGGCATATTCAACCATGTATGTAAAATCCCGTGTCCAGAGCGCCCTATAGTTGCCTTGTCCGTCGGGGGTGAACAGCTTAACGCCGTTGTGCGACATTATCACACAACCGTCGAGCAATTTTTTAATCGCCGCTTCTAAATCATACATCATATCATTATTCATTTCAATTTACTGACTCCTAAAGACAAAAGTCTTAGCCGCATTAATAATGAAGTCGATAATACGCAGGAACAGATTCCAGAAGTATCGGGCGTTGGATATCAAAACGCCCGTACCGAACAAATCAGCAGAGGTACCGTAGCCCTCAAGCGTCACGTTGAGGTCGGCCGGAGCGTAGGCGTCCGAGGTAAAGCCTTTTAAAACTGTTTTAATAACAGCGCCGACAACGACGCTTGCCATTGTCTTCATATACATAAGCTTTGCCGCGGGTTTAAAAATGTCGTTCTTCACAGTGAAGCTCTGTCCGGGCAAGTCGAGCGCCTCAAACAGCGCGTTTGCGGCGCTGACGGGAACATTTACAAGCGCGTAGGTTAGCGCGGCCTTGAGACCCTGACCGAACAGCCGGATTTCGGGCGAGTCATAGGGAATGTTCTCGATGCCGGAATAGTGCGCGGCTAAAATAGTTCCGACGATGTCCGGCAGGTTTTTATAGCCGCTTTGGTCGAGGCTTTCGCCGACGCACGCTGCAATTTCTTCCACGCTGTCGATTTCCGGCGTATTTTCGTTGTCATAAAACGGGAGATTTAGCGCGCCGCCCAGTGTGTTCATCACGTCGGCAAGCGCGTCGTAGGCCTCCGTTCCGTCCTCAATGTTGAGCGCTTTCGCTATTGAGCCGGGCGAGCCGATATACCGGTTGACAAAGTAGTTCATGCTGGCCTTGAAAAAGCCGAGGCTATACGCCTGAAAATTGTTTTGGATGAGCGAAAGCTGGGCTTCATTGTAGCCGTCTACAAGGTCGGCAATGTCGATACTGTCGATGTTCCGGCTCTCGATATCGACCGCTTTATCTGAAAACCTCACCTCTCGGTAGGTATTCGGATAAGCAATCAGCGAACAGGTCTCAACATCGTATATCGTATTGCCCTTGTCGGAGGTCGCGCCGGAAATATCGTTGCCGTGCACATGACCGGTGAAAACCACCTTAACGCCCAAATCGGCAAGCATGGACGCGACATCCCTGTAATTGTCTACCATGATATATTTGACGGCCAGATTCTGATTTTTAAAGTGTTCGAGGATGCTGTAATGAATCATGCCGACAAGCTTTTTACCCTCTGCCTTTGCTAAAAACGCCTGCGACTCAATCCAGCTGCGTAAATCGTCATCAATAACGCTGATGTCCTCGCCGTCGACGACCGCGTCAATGGCCAGCAGACGGTAGCTTTCATCAAGATCGGCGGTGTAGGAGCCGGAATTCACATGGCACGAAACGGCCTCCGAATAGCCGAAATCGTTGTATATATCCTTAAATTGTGCCATATCTATACTGTTTTCGACTACGGCCGCCCGAACATCATGGTTGCCGCTGATAACATAAATCCGTTTTCCGGTACTCGCCTCAAACTGCCTGAACTTTTCGGAAATGCCGAGATGCTCCGGCAGATAGCCGTCGTCCGTCAGGTCGCCCGGAACAAGCAGAATGTCGCAGTCGGACGCTTCAAACCTGTCGAGAAATTCATTGATAATCGCCTCAGATTCAAAGGGCATCTGTCCCGTGGTGTTGGCGTGACGATAAAGCGGGTAGTCGGGCAATTGATTTTGGTTTTCAATTGACCCGAGCATACTGTGAGGCCTGTAATGACAGTCCGACATCACCCAGACCTTAAGGTCTGAGTCTGCGCCCGCCGCCGGAATAGCTGCCAACGGCAGGAGCGAAAAGCATAAAACGATACAAACAAACGCTTTTAACCTTGTTTTCATGTCGTCACCGGCTCCTGATATTAAGTTTTTATAACACCGCGTTAAAAGCCAGTAAGCGTTTTAAACGCGCTGAACATCGCGCCTAAAACACGTAAAATAATACGTAAAATGTAGGCAATATCTGTGACGGCAACTGTCTGCCCCGTAAGAGGCTGCGACGCGCCGTAAGGCTCAAGCGTTACATTGAGGTCGGCGGGTGCCGACCAGTCGTTGATTATGCCGTCCGCCAAGGGCTTTATCATCGCGTTGAAGATAACCTTCGCCGCTGTTTTCATGTATATGGTTTTTGCGGTCAGATTTAGGAAGCTGTCATTAAGAGAAAAACCGTTTTCGGGCAACCCGAGTTCTGAAAGCAGTATGTTCGCCGTGCGCACGGGGATATTCGTCAGCGCGTAGTAAAGCACCGCGTTGAGCCCCTGCCCTAAAAGACGAACCTCCGGCGAACTAAACGACAGATTTTCATCGCCGGCATAGTGTCCGGCGTAAATCCCCGCCGCAACATCAAGAACGCTCGAATAGTTGCTCAAATCAAGCGTTATACCGGCCTTCGCGGCGATTTCCGCCACGCTGTCCGTTTCGGGCGTTTCGTTTTCGTCGTACAGCGGCAGACGCAGCGCCTCGCTCAGCGTTTCAATTGTTTCAATAAGCGCTTCGTATTCCTTGGTACCTTCTTCGATTTTGAGCTTTTCGGCAAGCTTGCCTGTCGCTTTTGGCAGCTCATAGGCATAGCTTTTTATACCCGCCTTGAAATAGCCGAGACTATACGCCGGGAAGTCGCTTTGAATCAAAGCAAGCTGTGCCTGATTGCAGCCCTCTGGCAGCAGCGAAATGTCGACCTTGTCGACATATTCGGTTTTGATGTCAACCGCCTCGTCCGAAAAGCTGACAACACGGAAGGCGTTCGGATAAGCAATCAGGCAGCCGGTTTCAACGTCGAATATCCGATTGCCCTTTTTCGAAACGGCTGTCGAGATATCGTTTGCGTGTTCGTGCCCGGTGAAGACATATTTTATGCCCCAGTCGGCCAGCATGGAAGCCATATCACGGTAGCCGTCGAGGCAAAGCATATTGCCTCCGATGCTCTCAATACCGAAATGCTCAAGCACGTTGTGGTGAACCATTCCTATCAGCTTTTTGTTGTCCTGCCGCGCCTGAAGCACCTGTGCCTCTATCCAAGAAAGAAGGTCATCACTGACCCTGCTGCCGTCCTCGCGGTAGATGCACGCGTCAATGGCGATAAGCCTGTAGCTACCATCAAGGTCTACAGTATAGGACGCTGTACCCTCGTGACGCGCCAGTGTTTCGTCAAAGCCGATGTCGGCATAAACATCAAGGAAATCTGATAAATTCAAGCGGTTACGCGACGCCGAGGTGCGGATGTCGTGATTGCCGGGAATGAGATATATCTTTTTGCCCGTGCGTGACTGAAAATCCCTCAACTTCTGCGCAATGGCGAGATGCTCCTCCCAAAAGCCGTCCTCGCTGATGTCGCCGGGGATGAGCAGGTATTTTGAATCCGAAGCCTCGAACCTTTTTAAAAATTCGTCGATGATGGCGTCCGCCTCGTAGGTCAGCATACTTTTTGTGTTTGTGTGGCTGTAAAGCGGGTCACCCGGCAGGGTATTTTGCTCGTTTATTGGTACAAGCGCGCTTTGTGGCCTGTAATGGATATCCGAGGCTACAAAAAAAGACAGCGCCCGCTCCTCCGTTCTAATTGCGGCGAAAGCGGTCGAATGCAAAAACAGCGACAGCGCAAGTATAATGCAAAGTAAGGTTTTAATTGCCTTTTTCAAAATTTCAACTCCCCTGCCATAATACACTAATTGTATTCTAACTGATAAAAGACACGCCGTCAAGTACGGCTTGAGCTAACAACCAATTTTTTTGCGCTGATAGATAATTTTTATGACTTTTATACTAATAATGTTAAAAATTATAAAACATAAGAATATATGAAGTATTTATGAACTTTTTGTACACAATATATTGAAATACGGAGAACGATTTGATATAATGGTAAAAATTTGTGCAACAACTGAATCGACATAAACAACGCGGCTTATGCCGTCAGAAAAGGAGCGTGCAAAAATGGCAAAACCAACTAAATCGGTCGGTTATCTGCCGGACGAAAAACCAACCTTCTGGAAACTGATTCTATACGCGCTGCAGCAGGTCGTCGTCATGTTCCCGGCGACAGTCACTGTGGCGCTTATTACGGGTTTCCAGGTGTCCACCACCATCTTCGCGAGCGGTCTCGCAACCCTTTGCTTCATCTTGATTACTGGCAAAAAAATCCCGCTTTACTACGGCTCAAGCTTTGCCTACCTTTCGGCTGTCATCGGCCTGATGACAAGCGAAACGGTCGCCAAGGCATTAACCACAGACGAGCTGACACAGCTCAACGGCTTTTTAAACGGACAAGCCGGATTTTTCACCATGCCCCAGTCGGCTATTGAGTTCGCGCAGGTCGGCATCGTGATGTCCGGTCTTGTTTCCATCGCCGCCGGACTGCTGGTTAAGTTTGCGGGCATTAAGGCTGTCGAAAAGGTTTTACCACCCACCATCACCGGTCCAATCGCAATGATTATCGGTTTGACACTGGCCGGAAACGCGCTCGCCGACGCCGCACCAAAAGCGCTTGCTGACGGTGCTGCCGCCACCGTTTTCAACACGAACTGGGTTTGGGTGATTTCGCTCATCACGTTGCTGTCAACCATCCTCTATTCCCGTTACCTCAAGGGCTTTCTCGGTCAGCTTCCTCTGCTGCTTGGTGCGGCTACGGGCTGCCTCGCTGCGGCGCTCCTTTACCGCATCGGCGGCGCGGATCACAACCTGTTCCGTTCCATCAGTTCAGGTGCGATTGACTCCATTTATGCCATCGGTCCGTTCGCTAT
>CAZDWM010000085.1:0-646 GCA_964509145.1 uncultured Eubacteriales bacterium
ACAACATTAAAAAGCATGAGTTGACACGCGCCGACAAGGAGGAGGACAGAGTAAACCATGTCGACTATTGCGACGCTAACACGGGTCCCATTTTCCTGTGCTACCGAGAAAGCTACACCATCAGTACGGCAGTCGAGGGCTGGAAAGCCTCGCACGCGCCGGTCTACGACTTTGTCAGCGAAGGCAATGTCGGCAACACCGTCTGGGTGGTCGACTGCGACGAGACCATAAAGCTCATTTCCGCCGCATTTGCCAAAATTGACAGCCTCTATATCGCCGACGGTCATCATCGCTGCGCCTCCGCCGTTCGGGTAGGCAAAAAGCGCCGCGCCGAAAAGCCCGACTACACCGGCGACGAGGAATTTAACTTCTTTCTCGCCGTCGCCTTCCCGCAAAACGAGCTTGAAATCATGGACTACAACCGTCTCATAAAAGACACAAACGGTCTTTCCTACGACGCGTTCAAAGCGAAGGTCAGCGAAAATTTCGATGTTTCCGAAGTGCCAGCCGGTGCGCCATACAAGCCGACGGAGAAGCACACCTTCGGTATGCTGCTCGGCGGCAAGTGGTACAAGCTCGCGGCCAAGGACGGCACATTCGATAATAGCGACCCTGTCGCGCAGCTTGATGTTTCGATTCTTCAAAA
>CAZDWM010000085.1:656-9261 GCA_964509145.1 uncultured Eubacteriales bacterium
TCGGCATTGACGACCCGAGGACGGACAAGCGCATCGACTTTGTCGGCGGCATCCGCGGACTGGGCGAGCTTGAGCGCCGCGTCGCCGAGGACATGACGCTCGCGTTTTCGATGTACCCCACAACGCTCGACGATCTGTTCGACATCGCCGACGCCGGACAGATTATGCCGCCGAAATCAACATGGTTTGAGCCGAAGCTCTTAAGCGGTCTGTTTATACATCGGCTATCGTAGCATCGGTATAATAGTGCTTTAAGATATCCTCCCACGACGAGCCCTGACGTGCCATATAGTCCGCACCGTACTGGCTCATGCCCACAAAGTGGCCGTAGCCGAGTGTCTTGACAGTAAAGCTGCCGTCGTCATAACTGATGCTGAACGCGCTGCTTCGCAGTCCGAGCGCCTTTCGTACATCCGCTCCGGTAAAGCTCTGACCGCAGATTTCAACTGTTGTCACGATACCGCTTTCGGAGGTTTCCGACTTGTCCACCCATTCCGATGGTTCACCGCCGGTGCTTTTAACCGATAACAGCTCGCAAAGCTGCTCAGGTGTCAGCATCAATGTATCGGAATAATCGGGCGACAGCTTGTCGCCGTCGCTGACAACGCTTTGAAGATAGGGAATATCCTGTCCCCAAACCACCTTAGCACTTTCCGTTCTGCCCGAACAGATGGAATGGAACGCCGCCATGATGTATTTGCCGTCATAGACAAGTGCTTTGCCGAGCACCTCTTTGACGGCTTCTTCAATTTTTTTCTCGTAGGTGTCATACTTATCGCCCCATTTTTCCTGCCGTTCCGAGGGCGACAGATAGCCCTGATGCTCAGTAGTGGAATCCGACAGATACGCCCCCGCGAGGCTTTCGTCCGGCGACTTCTCCTGCTGTGCCTTGTTGTAAAGGGCATATGTCAAGCTGGCGACAGTCTGCGCTTTCAGCGCTTCCTCGTGGTAGGCCGCCGGCATTTCCGCCGCGACGGCTCCGACAAGATACTCCAGCTCCGACATCGTCTCGACAACCTCTCCGCCAACTCTGAACACCTTGATAACGTCGCCCTCGTCCGCGTTTACCGAAGCGTCCGTGGTCTGCTGCGTTTGCGCTTCGGACGGCTTTGTGGTTTTTTCGTTGTCCTTTCTGTCCACGGCGGCGGCGGGCGTGAGTATGAAGACGAGGGTAATAATCACAAGAAGAATGCCATAGATTTTCATAATGTAACGACCTTTCCATTTTATGTATTGACATTCAGATGCCTTTTGGTATAAAATAATCTGTATAGTTTATTGTGGGGTGGTGTTACACTTGTCCGATTACAGTTCAGCGTTTCCGAGCGAGACCATTAAATTCTTATGCGACGAGCTAACGAAAAATAACAAAATCAATCCCGATGATTTTACACGCTTTGACGTTAAGAGGGGTTTACGCAATGTCGACGGCACCGGAGTCATGGCGGGGCTTACAAAGGTGTGCAGCGTCGACGGTTATTACATCAAGGACGGCGAACGTGTTCCGCAGGAGGGACATCTTTTTTACCGTGGAATCGACATCAACAACATCGTCGACAGCTGCGTCAAGGAAGACCGCTTCGGCTTTGAGGAGACGGTTTGGCTGCTCCTGTTCGGCACACTGCCCACCAAGAGCCAGCTTGGAATGTTCTGCGACC
Source organism: uncultured Eubacteriales bacterium (assembly GCA_964509145.1). GTDB lineage: Bacteria > Bacillota > Clostridia > Oscillospirales > Acutalibacteraceae > UBA1425. The sequence goes on from CAZDWM010000085.1 coordinate 2,315, forward strand.
TGCTTGCCAATCAGCGAGAACTGCCGGAAAGCTTCATTGAGGACATGATTATGAAGGTTCCGTCGATGAACATCATGAACAAGCTTGCGCGCTCCGTCCTCGCGCTCTATTCCTACGACGACACGCCCGAGGATTTGTCCGTTGAAAACGTTTTACGCCAGTCCATCCGGCTCATCGCGCAAATGCCCACAATTATGAGCTGCGCATATCAGGTTAAGCGCCGTCATTTTTACCACAAGAGCATGTACATTCATCCAAATCAGCCTGAATTCTTCACGGCGCAAAATGTTTTATACACAATCCGCTCCGACAAGCAGTTCACCGACGAGGAAGCGAAGCTGCTCGACCTGTGTCTCATTCTTCACGCCGAGCACGGCGGCGGCAATAATTCCGCCTTTGCCACAAGGGTGCTCACCTCAAGCCTCACCGATACATACGCCTCCATCGCGGCCGGTATCGGTTCGCTGAAAGGTCCGCGTCACGGTGGTGCCAACATCAAGGTGCGTGAGATGCTAGACTGCATCCGCCGCGATGTAGCCGATGTCACAAACCGCGACGAGGTGGCCTGTTACCTTGAAAAGATTATCAACAAGGAAGCCGGTGACGGCACGGGCTTAATCTACGGTATGGGGCACGCGGTCTACACGCTGTCCGACCCGAGAACGGTCATCCTGAAAAGGTATGCCAAGGCGTTCTCCGAAAAACAGGGCTACGGCGACCGATTCAGGCTCATTGAGCTCGTAGAGGAAATGACACCCGAGGTGTTCGCCGTCAAAAAGGGCAGCAATAAAAAAATCTGCGCCAATGTCGACCTTTATTCTGGTCTGATTTACGAGATGCTGGGCATCCCCGAGGATTTATTCACACCGCTGTTCTGCGTCGCGCGCGTGGCGGGATGGTCGGCACATCGCATTGAGGAGCTTCTCACGGGCGGTCGGATTATCCGCCCCGCCTACAAGAGCGTTTCCGTCCCGCGCGACTACTGCCCCGTCGATGAAAGGACGGAGGAATATGTTGTTGACGAGGACTACGTTCCGTCCGAGGAAAGGGTTTGACCTTAAGTAACCTGCGGCGCATAAATTCATAAATATTGAAAACAAGGTGACAAGCTTGCTAAAAAAAAAGAATGCCGAAATTAATCCGTTCGTGCTGTTTGCCGTTTTCATCGGCGGCGCGATAATCGCACTGCCGATTAGGGTCTATCAGCTTTTGGCCATCATTGAGCCCGGAACAGGCTTTTGGGCAACGAAAAACGCCTCAGTTTACGCGCTTTACGCCGTCGCGGCCGTTTCAATCCTCTGCTGTGTACTTATTTCTTATCTCTGCAAAAGCAACTTAAGCCGTGTTTCGGCTCCCGGTGGCAGAAAGTCAGTTGTCGGCTTTATCGCGTTTATTGCCGCTGCCGCGCTGATTGTAAACGCCGTCACACGGTATGCCGATTTTTCAAATCTTTACTTAAGCTATTCATCCGCCGCTTCAGCTTCCATGAACGTCTTAAGTATGCGTGAATACCTCACCAAAACCGGCGCGCTTTCCATGGCGCTTGAGGCGTTTTTCGCGGTCATTTCGACAATATTCTTCATTCTATACGGCATTGCGGCATTCGGCGGTAAAAGCGCTGCGGAGTATAAACTTCTCGCCGTCTCGCCTGTCCTGTGGTGCATTTTTCGCGTCATCCACCGCTTTATGCGCGAAATCAGCTTTTTAAATGTATCTGAGCTTTTCTTTGAGCTTTGCATGATTATTTTCCTGATGATGTTCTTCATGGTGTTTGCGCAGGTAACGGCAAAGGTTAACGGCAAGGGGCTTGAGTGGAAGCTTTATGCTTACGGTCTGCCCGCGGCTCTGTTCTGCCTTATCTGCTTTGTCCCAAGGCTTATCGTAGTTGTCCTTGGCAAATCCTCATTACTCACCGACAATTCACCTATTGAATACTGCGACCTCGCTATGGCGGCATTCATAATCGCCTCCCTTGTCTCACGCACACGCCTTTCGGCGGCGTCTAAAAAGGATACAACGGAAACGGAGAACGGCGCGGAATCCTGATTCCTGCCGGAGTTGTCCAATGACTTACAGCATTCAAGGCCGCGAAATGTTTTTTCACAATATGTTGATTGCCTCCAAGCAGGTCGTGATTCTTTACGTCATTGTCGCGGTCGGCTATCTGGCCGTTAAGACAAACATGTTTACGCAGCAGACGGCCAAGTCCTGCACCAACCTGTTGTTTTTCATCATCACACCGGCGGTCATCATCAATTCGTTTTTAAACATCGAATACAGCCCGGAAATGACCAAAAAACTGCTCACCGCCATAGGCTGCGGTCTTTTGATGCATTTCCTGTTTTCGGTGGTGTCTCTGCCGTTTTTCAGAAAAGGTGACGGCAACCGCAACAGCATTTTTAAATACGCCTGCATCCACGGCAACTGCGGCTATATGGCACTGCCGCTCGCAAACGCGGTGCTGGGCGACGAGGGCGTCATCTTCTGCTCGGCGGTTATCATCTCCTTTCAGGTTTGCGCCTACACCTACGGTATCTACCTGATGTCGGGTGACAAAAACAGCAAGGAAAAAAGCTATAAGTTCGGTATTAAAAATATTATTTTAAACGCGGGTGTCCTTTCCGTCGCCGTCGGCATGCCGCTTTACCTTTTACAGGTTCCCGTTCCGGATATCATCCACAAGCCGGTCGAATACATCGCAAGCATGAACACGCCGCTCGCGATGCTCATTTTCGGCACCTATATAGCGGGCACAAACTTTAAGTCCATCTTCCGCGAAAAAAAGATTTACGCCGTGGGGCTTGTCAAACTGATTTTATTCCCGCTGATGATGCTCGGCATCTATCGGCTCATCGGCATCAGCGGTACGCTGCTTTCGTCGCTGATTCTCTCGGCAAGCGCGCCGCCCGCCAACAACACCGTCATTTTCTCGGCAAAATACGATAAAGACACCGGTTTAGCGGCTCAGACAGTAACAGCTGTCAGTCTCATCTCCATCATCACCATGCCTGCTATTATTGCGCTCGCGATGAGTTTATGATAATGAAAGGACGACTTTGAGTGGATAAGGAGCTTTGCGCCGTTCTCGACGCGGTCACGCCGCTTTGGGGTGTCTGTAATTTCAGCGCGGTATCGCCCTATATTCTTCCATGTCGCGCCGCTTCACGTCTGCCCGAAAACGCCATAAGCATAATTTCCGCTGTTTTTCCGTACAATTTAGGTGAAAATAGCTATGAGGACACCAACATATCCCGCTACGCCGTGGTGCCCGATTATAACGACGCCGTGCGCGACATGCTTGAGGTCGCCGCCGCAAAGCTTCGCGTCCTCTATCCCGGCGAGCGGTTCGAGGCCTTCTGCGGCAATTCACCGCTGCCGGAGGTTTATACGGCACAGCTTGCGGGGCTGGGCGAAAAGGGTGCCAACGGGCTGTTGATAACTGAAAAATTCGGTTCATGGGTGTTCATCGGCGAAATTGTCACGACTCTTCGCCTTGAGTCGTCCGAAAAGCGTGAAAACGTGTGCGACGGCTGCGGGAAGTGTATCGCCGCCTGCCCGACCGGCGCGCTGTCAAAGGACGGCTTTGATAAAACCAAATGCCTTTCGTACATTACACAGCAAAAAACACCGCTTACACCTGAGCAGGAGGCGCTCATTAAATCCACCGGCTGCGCGTGGGGCTGCGACATCTGCCAAAAAGTCTGTCCCAAAAACAACGGTGTCGAAACCACCCCCATCGGCGCGTTTATTAATGGTGCCATATTGCGAGCAGAAACTGACGGCAACCTTGAGGGTCGAGCTTTCAGCTGGCGCGGGAAAGATGTCATCGAACGCAATCTTAAATTGTTCAAATAGAAGGGTCTGTTTTAAGTGAAGCTTATTATAGCAATCATCAATAACGACGACTGCCCGGCGGTTCTTTCGGAGCTGACGCGCGACGGCTTCAGCGTAACAAAGCTCTCAACCTCCGGCGGCTTTTTAAGAGCGGGCAACTCCACTCTGCTCATCGGCGTCGAGGAGGACAAGCTCAATTCGGCGCTCGAAATCATTCGCCGCTTCAGCAGCCAGCGTTCTCAGATGATTCAGGCCAGCCCCTCCTACCCCGGCGAGTTTTTTGTAACGATGCCCGTTGAGGTCAAGGTCGGCGGCGCAACCATTTTCGTCGTTGATGTCGACCAGTTTATAAAATATTGACTATGAGCTTTGAACTGCCGCAGCTTGATTCAACGCTGCAAAACACGTTTTTACCCGCGCTTGAAGCCAGACGGCTTTCGCACGCCGTCATTTTTGAGGGCGGCGACGAGCCGTCCAGATACGCCCTTGCGAAACACACCGCCGCCGCGCTCGTGTGCGCTGACAATAAGCGTCCCTGCGGCGTCTGCGGCGCTTGTGTCAAGGCAGCCGCCGGTTCCCACCCCGACATCATTGAGGTTTCGGCCGGTGACGTGGCAAAAACCTTTTCGGTCGATAAGGTTCGGGAAATCCGCTCTATGGCTTATGTCCTTCCCAACGAGGCCGACCGCAAGGTCTTCATTCTGCGCGGTGCCGACACCATGACCGAGCAGGCGCAAAACGCTCTTTTAAAAATCCTCGAGGAGCCGCCGAGATTTGTTACATTTCTGCTCGAGTGCCGGTCAAAGAGCCTGTTGCTGCCCACCGTGCTGTCCCGCGCCGATGTCTATTCGCTCGGCGAGGAAAGGAACGCTGCCGTAAGCAGCGAGAAGATTGAGAAAGCGCGGGAAGCGGCAAAAAAGTTGGCGCTTGCGCTGTGCGAGGGCTCCGAGTGGGTCGTCATGCAGGAGACGGGCATATTCGAAAAGGACAAGGAATTGTTAAAGCTCTGCCTGCCGGAGCTTGTTTCGATTCTTCGTGCCGCGCTTGTTTCAAAGTTTATTCCTCTGGAAGAGGGTTCACCCGCCCGCGAGCTTTCGCTTCGGCTTACACAGACAAGGCTCTTAGGGCTGATAGACGCCGTTAACGCCTGCGTCCTCTCGATGGAGGCGAACACAAACCACAACCTGCTGTTAACTCGGCTGGTCAGCACCACAGCAACAGAAAGGATTTATTGACGTATGACAGAGATTATAGGAGTCCGATTCAAGGATGTCGGGAAAATATACTATTTTGACCCGGACGGTAAAAAATTATTAAAGGGCGATAAGGTGATTGTCGAAACCGCACGCGGCATTGAGTGCGGCGAAATCGTCATCGAAAACATGGAAAAGCCCGACGAGCAGATTGTAAAGCCCCTCAAGCTCGTCATCCGCAAGGCAACCGACGAAGATATCAAAACCATCGAAAGCAACAGGCGCAAGGAGCAGGACGCTTTTAAAATTTGCCTCGAAAAAATTGCCAAGCATAAGCTCGACATGAAGCTGGTCGACGTTGAATACACCTTCGACGGCGGTAAAATTCTGTTTTATTTCACCGCCGACGGCAGAATAGATTTCCGAGAGCTGGTCAAAGACCTCGCGTCGGTTTTCCGCACGCGCATTGAGCTGCGCCAGATAGGTGTGCGCGACGAGTCAAAGATGCTCGGGGGCTTAGGCATGTGCGGACGTGAGTTTTGCTGTAGCAGCTTTTTAGGAGAATTCCAGCCTGTTTCCATAAAAATGGCCAAGGAGCAAGGGCTGTCGCTAAATCCCGTTAAAATCAGCGGAACATGCGGAAGGCTGATGTGCTGCTTAAAATACGAGCAGGACGCCTACGAGCACCTGTTAAGGGTCACGCCCAAGCCCGGCGCCATCGTAACCACAGACGAGGGGAAAGGAACCGTTATTGAAAACAACCTGTTAACGGGCATTCTTAAAGTCCGGCTCGATTCTCGCCCCGAGGCGTCGCCCAAGGTCTGCCACCGCCGAGACATCAAGGTTATAAAGGACGCGCAGATTAAAATCGACCGTGAGGAGCTTGAGGCCTTAAAGGGTATTGAATAATTTTAATGCATAATTGTTTTTTTCTTAATACCTATTGCAATTCATTAATTATGCTGTTAGTATAATTGCGATATTTTTATAAGGAGGATTAAGCAATGGCATATATCATCAACGACGACTGCATTTCCTGCGGCGCGTGCGCGTCCGAATGCCCCACGGAGGCCATCTCCGAGGGCGACGGCAAATACGTCATCAACGCCGAGGTCTGCATCGACTGCGGTTCCTGCGCCGACGTCTGCCCCGTCGATGCCCCCAAGGCTGAATAATCGGTTATAAGGAAACAGCGACAAAACACGGCAACCAAGCCGAGGCAACCGCTTTGTAAGCGAAAGCCCCGGTTTTTTTGCACCCGTCATGTGATATTCATTTGAGAGCATATTATACGAATTTGATAGTTTTTAAGAGCTTTTAAGAGTATACGACGTATTGATTGATGTTTTTATAAAAAAGTGTTGACAATGCAATTTCGTTATGCTACGATATGCAGGCACGAAAAAAATATCGGAGGTAATCATATGTCAACCTATATGCCTAAGGCGGAAGACATCAACCGCAAATGGTATCTGCTCGACGGCGCCGGAAAGCCTCTCGGCAAGGTAGCCGCCGAAGCCGCCACCCTTCTGCGCGGCAAGCATAAGCCCACGTTCGCGCCCCACGCGGACTGCGGCGACAATGTCGTCATCATCAACGCAGAAAAGATTGTTCTCACCGGCAACAAGCTCCAGCAGAAGAAATATTATCACCACACCGGATACATCGGCCACCTCAAGGAAATCAGCTACGACAAGCTCATGAAGACAAGGCCCGAGTTCGCCGTTGAAAAGGCAGTCAAGGGAATGCTTCCCGACACGGTCATCGGCCGCAAGGCGCTCACGCGTCTGCGCGTCTACAAGGGTGCCGAGCATAAGCAGACATCACAGAAACCCGAAATCAGAGAGTTTTAATAGAGGGAGGCTAAATAAATGTACGATTCAAATCCTTATTTTTACGGTACAGGCCGCAGAAAGAAAT
>CAZDWM010000086.1:0-9235 GCA_964509145.1 uncultured Eubacteriales bacterium
TGTGTTTTCCGCTTTGTCCTCCTGCGGAAAGAAGGACGGTACCGACATGTCCTTCAGCTATCCCATACCCTCCGAACCGGCAACGCTCGACCCGCAGGTATGCGCCGACATGTCCGCTTTGACGGCGGTTACAAACCTCTATGAGGGGCTTGTACGCATTGGCAGCGACGGCTCTGTGACACCAGGCGCGGCCGAAAAAATGGACGTTTCCTCCAATGGTCTCGTCTATACATTCACACTCAGAAGCGGGCTCAAGTGGCATCTTATCGACAATTTTTCCGATATTCTCGGCGAAAATTTTGAAGATACGTTCGACGCGTCCTTAAAGGCGCGCGACTTTGTCTTCGGCCTGCGGCGCACGCTGTCGCCGGCGACAGCCTCGTCTGAAGCCGCTTCGCTTTATGTCATCAAAAATGCCGAGGCCGTCCATACCGGCAATCTGCCCGTCACGGCGCTGGGCGTCGCCGCGCCAAACGACCGGACTGTTGTCATCACGCTGTCGTCCGCGAGTGTTGATTTTCTGTCGCTGCTCGCGTTGCCCGTCAGTATGCCCTGCAATGAGGCGTTTTTCAATGCCTGTAAGGGCAAATACGGCATAGGGCTTGGCTACACCATGTGTAACGGACCGTTCTATCTCTCAAAGTGGACAAGCGGCTCATCACTGCTGATTAAAAGGAACGCCGATTATATCGGCGGCCGCGAGGTTCTTCCCTATTCATTTACGCTCTATTTTAACCCCAACGAAGTGGGATACGCTAAAAAGGTAGCCGAGGGAGTCTACGACGCCGCTCCGTGCGGCACCGGCGTTGAGCTGCCGTCGGACACCTCCGGCTGCATTATGACCGAATATCAAAACACCGTCTGGGGGCTTTGCCTGAACTGCGACGATGCGTTACTGTCAAACCTCTATGTCCGCCTTGCACTGTGCGGCGCGTTCGACAGGGCACAGCTCGGGTTTGCTGACAACCTGACAACCGCTAAGGGTCTGCTGCCGCTGTCCTGCCGCGTCGGAAGCGAAAACTTTCGTCAAAAAGCGGGCAATGCCGACTTTGTCGCTTTCAACACCGAAAAGGCCTTGTCCTACTGGAAGGCGGGTCTTAAAGCGCTTGAGCTGTCCTCCGCCTCGCTCACCGTTTTATGCACCGCCGATAACGAGAGACCCGTGCGGCGGCTGATTCAATTTTGGCAACAGGCGTTCGGCATCTCCGTCAGCGCCACATCGCAAGTTGTCGAGCTTGCCGACCTGCAAAAGGCCGTCGGCGACGGCAGCTATCAGCTCGCGCTCGCGCCCGTCACCGCCTCGTCCGCCTGCGCAGCGGTCAGTTTGACGGATTATGCGCCGGGCTCCGAAAAGAACATTTTTAAATATAAATCCGATAATTACAGCAGCATCGTCACCCAGACGTTCCGCACAGGCTCGACCTCTTCCGCCGCGGAGGGCTGCCGTACGGCGGAGTCCTACCTCATGCAAAACGGCGCGGTGTATCCGTTTTACGAAACCTCTGGATATCTGGTGCTTGCCGAGCATGTTTCGGGCATTTACGCCGACCCCTCCGGAAAAGCTGTTTGTTTCATTTCGGCCATCAAGGCGGATTAACAGGTTTATACTCACATTACGTCAATTGAATAATGAAAACGCTGTTATTATTCACATCATAGGGGGCATTGCCATAAACGATAGGACCAAGACTAATATACATACACTAACTCGCACTGCCGTCGTCGTTGTGTCGTGGCTCGCTGTGCTGCTGTGCATGGGCGTCATCTTTTACTTTTCATCAAAAAACGGTGACGATTCCGCCGCGCAGAGCCTTACTGTAATGAACGGCTTTTTCGGCTTCCTTACAAAGCACATCAGCCTTGAGGCGTTCCGTAAAATCGCCCACTTCTGCGAGTTCTGTCTGCTCGGTTTTCTCTTTTCCAACGCCTTTTACCAAACCCGCCGCCGCTTCGCCGCGTTATGGCCGTTCACGCTATCATTGCTTTGCAGTGTCGGTGACGAAACGCACCAGCTGTTTGTCGAGGGCAGAGCTTGCCGTCCCTTCGACATCCTCGTCGACACGAGCGGCATTTTATTCGGTTTGCTTGTGTTTTATATCCTGACAAGGATAATTTTTACACTCATCCGAAAAAAACGTGCATAAACCCGCTTTCACACGTCCAAAATATAGATAAATCTATAAAAGGGACGTGCGGAACATGGTAAGCAATCGAGATAAAAAGAAATTTTCCGGCGGTAAGTTTTTCTATATCGCACTGACACTCTGCTTCACCGCGATGGGGCTGGGCATTTGGAGCGTGCTCGACACCGGCTTTGACTATACGCAGTCCGACGACGGCGAACCTGGCAAAAGCGAAACCGAAATCGACTGGTACAACGTAGGCGGACGCGACTTCACCATTGATTACGATGACGAGACGGAAAATATCAACGTCAATGTCCCAGTCACGGGCGTACCCGACGAAAGAGACCAAACCGTAACCGAAGCCGTCACCGAACTCGGCGGCAACACGCCCTACACCGGCGAATTCGCCATGCCGCTGGGCACCGCTATAATAAAAGACTACAGCAACGGCGAAATGGTGCGCTCAAAAACCATGCAGGACTGGCGCGTGCATAACGGCATCGACTTCGGCGACAACCGCGGCGCTTCTGTCTTAGCCATTCAGGACGGCGTCGTAACGGATGTCTCCTCCGACGAACTTTGGGGTATGGTCGTCACTATAGACCACGGCAACGGATTGGCCGCGCGTTACTGCGGCTTAGCGCCCGGTAGCACACCCGAAATCGGCCATACAGTCGAGATGAACGAGATAATCGGCACCCTGGGCGAAATCCCCGTCGAAAAAGCGGACGGGCCGCATCTTCATTTTGAAATTATCTTAAACGGCGAAACAGTCGATCCTCTCAAGGTCATGAACAAGCTTGGAGGATAGTTTGTTTAGGCGAAAGGACAATGACTATCGTGCCACTTAAAAAGAACGACATCATCCCGCTTGACATCGTCTCCTGCAGCCTCGACGGGAGCGGAATCGGCCGCCATGAAGGTATGGCCGTTTTCGTACCCGCCGCGGCTGCGGGAGACCGTCTTCTTGTACATATTTTAAAGGTTAAAAGCAACATCGCTTTCGGCAAAATACATCAGATTATCGAGCGTTTCCGCAATGCGGCGGCTGCGTATTCCGACACATGAGCTATAAAGCCGAGCTTAAAATCAAAGAAACGCAGGTACGCGAAAACTTCCGGCGTATCGGCGGCATTGAACTGACGCCCGAGCCCATTATCGGCGCAAAAAATACCGACCGCTACCGCAATAAAGCGCAATACCCTCTTGAGCAGGACGGCGGAGCGCTTAAAATCGGCTTTTTCGCGCCGCGCAGCCACCGTGTGATAGACTGCCGCGCCTGCCGCCTCCAGCCTAATGTATTCGCGCAAATCCTCGGCGTGTTCGACAAGTGGATAACGGAAAACAGCATCCCTGTCTACGACGAAGCGTCGCACACGGGGCTGCTTCGCCATATCTTTTTACGTCAGGCACCGTCCACCGGCGAAATTGCCGTCTGCGCCGTGATAAATGGGGGAAGTCTAAAAAACTCCGATACGCTTGTAAAGGCGCTCACGGGGGCATGTCCCGACATAAAAAGCATTGTGCTGAACATCAACCGCGAAAAAACAAACGTGATACTCGGCGAAAAATGCGTCACGCTTTGGGGCGCGGATTACATAACGGACGTTCTGTGCGGGCTCAAATTCCGCGTCTCTCCCCTCTCCTTCTATCAGGTCAACACGGCGCAAGCCGAACGGCTGTATCAAAAAGCCGGTGAATTCGCCGCCCTCACCGGCCAGGAAACGGTGCTTGACCTCTACTGCGGCACGGGCACGATAGGGCTGACGCTCGCGGCAACGGCTAAAAAAATTATCGGTATCGAGACGGTGCCGCAGGCGATAGAAGACGCGAAAAGAAACGCAGACGAAAACGGCATCAAAAACGCCGAATTCATCTGCGCCGACGCGTCGCAGGCCGCCGCCGAGCTTAAAGCCCGCAACGTCTCGCCCGACGTCGTCGTCCTTGACCCGCCGAGAAAGGGTTGTGCGCCGGAGCTCATAGAAACCGTCACCGCCATGTCACCCGAAAAAATCGTCTACATCTCCTGCAACTCCGCCACGCAGGCGCGCGACTGCAAACTGTTTGCTTCGTGTGGATATAAAGTCACGCGTTGCGCACCCGTGGATATGTTCCCGAGGACGGGGCACACAGAAGTGGTTTGCCTACTTGAGCGTTATAGGGTTTGAAACTTTGAAAATCGTATAATTAATACTTAATAATAACAATACTGATGTCGTGTTTTAAATTCTATACCAAATTAGCTATTCATTTTGTAAGGATGATTATAATGATCAATCAAGATAATTCAAGCAAAGATCAAATGCTTATATTAAGACATAGAACCGTCCCCTGTCTTAAAAATATAGCTCAGAAGATGAGCTAAGATTCTTATACGGTGACATATACAATAGCGAAGACGGTGTCATGGGAGGGCGAATTGCTCCAAACAAGAAAGAGCTTATGGGCTATAATGGAACAACTTGTTCATATGATTACTCTGGGATTAAACTATCTGATATTCTGATAGGCAGTAATTGCAGAGATGACTACAGACAGGAAATCAATCAACTAATCAAGACAAGGTTAGATTAGATGTTTTTGGTAACACATGGGATAACACACGGGACGTTTCTAAGACATAGACCCGCCTCCTGTCTTACAAACAGTTTTTTACCGCCGCATTGGGTAAGAAAGTTCAAGTTGAATTATTACAATTAATAATCTGCGGGGCAAAATCCTGCAAGTTTAGAATAACGATTTAAAGAGGGTTAATATGGCTAACGAAAGATTCTTGGATAAACATTACCCGCCAAGTGATAATGATATTTCAACTGCGCTGGGGTCATCAGAGGAATTGTGGCTTGATATTAATAAATACATAGAAAAATGTTATGATTTTTCTCCCGAGCTGATTTTCTTTACTAAGGATTACGGATGGTCTGTTCGTTACAGAAAGGGTAAAAAAACTTTATGCTACTTATTTCCCGAAAGAGAATCATTTTCGGTGTTAATAGTATTGGGAAGCAAAGAAGCCGAACAAATTGACTCTATAAAAGAAAGCTTAAGTAATACAGTTAAGCGTGTTTTTGAGGAAACAGAACAGTTTCATGATGGCAGGTGGATGTGGATTAGAGTAAAAGAAGTGAGTGACATATTGTCAATAAAATTGTTATTAGCCGCAAAAAAGAAACCAAAACTGTGAGCCGAATTATTTTATTATCCTGCCGCCACGGGGGACTATCGTGATCTGGTATTATTTTATCTACCCAAATCATTAAGACAGGGGAACGCAAGACATAGAACCGTCCTCTGTCTTATATGCTATGCAAGAATATGTTGGGGGTTTGAAAAATGAAACTGGATGGGTTTGGATTATTTGTAAAAGATATCATCGATGATTCGTTTTTATCGAGATGTATTGGGATTTGAAATCAAAGAAAACGAAGACACAACAAATGTGTATTTAATCAAAGATAATACTTTGTTTATGCTTTATGGAAGAAATGACTTTGAAAAGATGACAGGCAGGAAATATGAGTATATAAAAGGCATTAATGGTCATTCTGAGATTGCACTTTATGTGGATACCTTCGAAGAAGTTGATGAAGAATATGCGAAGGCAATCAGCAAAGGTGCTATTTCGGTTTTAGAACCCTCAACAGAGCCGTGGGGACAAAGAACTTGTTACATTGCTGACCCGGAAGGGAATCTAATAGAAATCGGTTCTTTTAATAAGCCATTTGAGAGATAGATTCCAATTTGCTTGTTAGCTTACAAGACAGTACAAGACACAATAAGACAGTTATACTATACTTAAAGAAAGGTCTGATAAAATGGAGCTAAGCTTTATCGAAATTTTAAAGGTCATTTTCCTCGGCATTGTGGAGGGCATCACGGAATGGCTGCCCATCAGCAGCACGGGGCATATGCTGCTGGTCGACCAGTTTTTAAAGCTGAACGCGAGCGCGGGCTTTAAGGACATGTTTTTTGTTGTCATTCAGCTCGGCGCGATTCTCGCCGTCGTCGTCATATTTTGGCGCAGGATGTTCCCGTTCCAGTGGAAGGATAAAACGCTTCCCGTTGTGAAGAAGGAGACCTTTTCACTTTGGTTTAAGGTCATCGTCGCCTGCATACCCGGCGCTGTCGTCACGCTTCTGTTTGACGACTACATCGAAGCGCATCTACATACGCCCGTCGTGATTGCCGCCGCTCTGATTTTTTACGGCGTCGCCTTTATCCTGATTGAAATATGGAACAAAAAGCGCAAGCCGTCCGTCAGCCAGCTTTCCGACATCACCTACAAAACGGCGTTGCTTATCGGCCTGTTTCAGGTGCTGTCGATTATCCCCGGCACCTCGCGTTCCGGCGCGACCATCATCGGCGCGCTGATTATAGGCGTGTCCCGCGTGGCGGCGGCGGAGTTTACGTTTTTCCTTGCCGTACCGGTCATGTTCGGCTTGAGCGCGGTTAAAATTTTAAAATTCGGTCTTTCGTTCACGAGTCCCGAGCTTATTATACTGCTGCTCGGTATGGCTGTCGCGTTTGCCATTTCGCTCCTTGTTATCAGATTCCTGATGAACTTCATCAAGAAGCATAACTTTGAGGCGTTCGGCTGGTATCGGATTGTGCTCGGCATTGTTGTGCTGCTCTATTTCACGCTGGCATAAAATAAGCATAACATATATCACTCAAGGCGCTCTGCGTTATTATTTCGCGGAGCGCCTTTTTGTTGAATTATTTTGCAAAGCGCACTTGACAATTTATGCAAAGCCTGCTATACTAACAATGCAAAGTGCACTATGCATTAACGGAGGTGTTCATTTGAAAACAAAAATTGCGGAATTCCGTAAGAAAAACAGAATTTCGCAGGAAGATCTTGCCGCGGCCGTCGGCGTCACACGGCAGACCATAACCTCGCTTGAGGTTGAAAAGTACACCGCGTCGTTGGTGTTGGCCTACAAAATCGCAAAATACTTTGGCACTACTATTGAGGAAATGTTCGATTTTTCAGATGTGGAGGAGTTTTAACATGGAAAAGTTCAGAAAGTCACTTAAAAACAGGCTGGTCGGCGCTTGTATCTACTGCGCGGCGGTGGTCGCGCTCATCGCGCTGGGGGTTTTTCGTCCGGGCGACGCGCATGTAAGCGATTTTATCGCAGGATTCAGCATGGGGCTGTGTATCGGCATTGAGTTCGTCGTTATTTTTTACATGATTAAAATCATCGCAGCGCTGCGCAACGAGGAAAAGCTCAAAAAGCTATATATAAAGGAAAACGACGAACGCATTAAAATGATTCAGTCCAAGGCTGTCAGCTCGGGCATCACGCTGGCCGTAGGCGGGCTGCTGCTGGGTACGATGGTTGCGGGGTATTACGACGAAAAGGTGTTCTTTACTCTGGTCGGTGCCACTGTGTTCATCTCTTTGATGGTCTCGCTGATGAAGGGTTACTATGGGGCGAAGTATTAACTTAATAGCCGCTCAGCCGAGCGCCTCGATGCCCATCCGTACAAGCACGACGCGCTGATAACCGTCCGTTTCATACATTAAATATATCCTGCCGCCGCTGTCGGCGCAGAGGTCGGCATAAGCCGCTTCACCATCGGTGATTCTGCGGCGCAGCGGCCATGTTTTTCCGCCGTCCGGGCTTCCCTTGAGTGTGAGCTTGCGGCGGCGGTGCCTGTCCTCGCAGTTGACAAACAGAATAAGCCGCCGTCCGTCTGTCGCGGTGTATTTTAAAGAGCTGCCGAAGCAGCAGGGGTCAATAAGCGCTTTTTCAGCTTTCATTGTTGTCCACTCTATAATGTCTTTGCCGCCGTAGGACACTGCGCGGTTACCCGCTTTGTATCGAATGTTCAGCATCACGCCTCCGTCAGGAAGCTCTGCTGCCGTCGTCTCGTTGGGGTCTTTAAGCCGACCCTGCGGGATTTTATCGGAAAGCTGCCAGCTTTGGCCTTTGTCGCGGCTGAAAAAGACACGCACCTCTGCGGGGTGATGGCTTGTAAGCGCCTCCCCTGCGGACTTCGGCACAAGCCATACGGGGACAAGCAGCGTGCCGTCCTCAAGGCAAATACCGTGCCCGGGACCCAACGCGAACGCGTTGTGATAATCCGGCATGGTGCTGTTGTAGAGGCTGACGGGTGCGCTCCACGTTTTGCCGTCGTCGCGGCTTTGGCGGTGAAACACGTCGCCGCCCAGCTCCCCCACGCCGTACTCTACACAATACAAAAAGTGAATAACGCCGTCAACGCCTTGAACCATCACGGGGTTGTTGACGGTTTTACCCTCCGTCGCGCCGTCGGCAAGCACAAGCGGCTCGGAAAACGTCTCGCCGCCGTCCACGCTTCGCAGGAGTATAATATCCATATCAGCCCAGTCGCTGCCGCTCATACGCGCCTCGAAATAAGCGAGAAGCGTATCATTATGCGTAGCGATTAGTCCGGGGATACGGTATTTTTCGTAGGGGTATATACCGCCGAGCGAACGGCTTAGGCAAACCGTCTTTTCATTCAGCCCGTTTTGGTCAAGGTCTGGCATTTTATCATCCCCAGATTGACAAATTCATGTGTTATAGATTTAAGTCCGTCGTTACCTAATGTTATCTCTGTTCCGCCGTTGAAACCGGTTTGATAGCCTGATGCCTTGCCGACCTTTAAAGTATAGGTCAGCCGTATACCTTGATAGACGATTGAAAAATCATTCATATGCTCGTGTCCGCAGAAAATATTCTTAGTTGTACCGATTTCTTTCGCGGCGGCGAAGAAGCCATTATTGATGGGTAAGCCGTTTTCATCGCGGTGGCAGCATATTTTCTCGTTACACTCCCCTGCGGCATTAAAGCCGTCGCGCCAGCAATTGTTTTCGGCGTCCCACGCTTCGTCATAAGCGTATTGGTATTCCGCGAGCGGAATGTGAAAAAACACCGTGCTTTCGACGGGCTTGCCGCACACTTTACTGATACCCTCCGCCGCCCATCGGTACCATTCTACCTGCCGCGCGCTGACGTGCGTTTTGTGCGTGTCCATCATAATCAATGAGTTGACAACATCCATGCTGCCGTCGCCGTTTTCCTCGGCGATATTCACAACATAGTTTCCCATACCCATGGACGGATCGCCCTTTTTAAGCA
>CAZDWM010000087.1:0-8905 GCA_964509145.1 uncultured Eubacteriales bacterium
TAGCTTTAATTTATATGGTCGGCAAAAAACGCGAGCATCTCGTTGTTTGCTGTAATGCTTTCCTCCCATTCGGGGTATAGCACATTGAAAACATGCGACAGCTTATGGTTACCGGATTTTGGGAAGTATCTGTAACGGTAATCGACGCCGTGCTTTTTTAAAAGCATTTCAAGCCTTACCGCCTGACGTTTTACGAAATCTTCCTGGCTGCTTATCGAAAACACAGGCGGCAGGTGCGATTCCCTGATGACATCCTTAAGCGACGAACAATAAAGGTACGGAGAGTTCTTATAATCTGTTCCGAACAGCCTTATAGCAAACTCCCGGCAAAACGGGTTGTTCGGGCTTGTGAACATCGTGAGGTCGTGCGCGGCACTAATGGAGCCAACGGCGCGGAACGTGACCTCCGGCGAGGACAACCTGTATATTTTCATCAGCTTTTCCGACTGCGATATGACCGTGGTTAACAATGCGAGGTGACCACCCGCGGAATCGCCGACGATAAAGAGCTGGTCGAGGTCAAAGTAATAATTCTGCGCGTTCTTCTTTGTCCACGCGAGCGCGTAAAAAATATCTTCAATCTGCTCACGGAGAGTGCCGACAGAAGCGAGGGTGTAGTTGATGTTTACAACGGCATAACCCTTTGAGGCAAGGTAGACGCAAAAAGCCTTGTTAATTTCCTTGCTGCCGTAAACCCACGCGCCGCCGTGTATGTCGAATATTACGGGCATAGGAGACACAGTCTCCTCGGGATAATAAACATCGAGCAGGTGCGCTTGCTTGCCGTCGCCTATGTAGGGTATGTCGCAACACATCGTGACACCGGAGGTGAGCGTCTGAGCCGCGTTTCGTTTTTCGTCGATAACGCTCAGTTTATCGAACCAAAGGTCAATGCCCTTACCGAATATGTTCATATTTATGACCATCCTTTCGCAGAAGCAGAAAGTTCATCTTTCAAACTACATCTGCTTCAATTTAACATCAATTTAATAGCGTGTCAATAAATTGTTGACTTTTCATTCCAACCGTAGTAATATCTACCTATGCTAAAATGGCAAAGAATTTTGTTTGTGAGGATTGAGGACATGCTTCAGGCAAAAATGACGCTTGCGCGCGACTTTGTTATCGGCGAAATCGACAAAAGAATATTCGGTTCTTTCATTGAACACATCGGCAGAGCCGTCTACGGCGGAATCTATGAACCGGGACATCCTACAGCCGACGAGAATGGTTTTAGGGGCGACGTGATAAAGCTTGTAAGGGAACTTAACGTGCCTGTCGTCCGATATCCGGGCGGCAACTTTGTGTCCGGCTACAACTGGGAGGACGGCGTAGGACCCGTCGATAAAAGACCGGCGCGCCTTGAACTCGCTTGGGAGAGCATGGAGCCGAATACCTTCGGAACAAACGAATTTACCGCGTGGTGTAAAAAGGCCGGAACGGAATGCATGATGGCCGTCAACCTCGGCACAAGAGGCGCTGAAGAAGCGCGCAATCTTGTCGAATACTGCAACCATCCGTCCGGCACATACTGGAGCGACCTGCGGCGTTCACACGGCTGTGAGCAACCGCACGGCATCAAGCTCTGGTGCCTCGGCAATGAAATGGACGGTCCTTGGCAGATGGGCGCAAAAACACCTTATGAATACGGCAGGGCGGCTACGGAAGCGTCTAAGCTTATGAAGTGGACAGACCCGACTATAGAAACGGTTGCCTGCGGCAGCTCGTTTCCCGGAATTGAAACCTTCGGCGAGTGGGAGACGACAGTGCTTGACCTCGCTTATGATACCGTCGATTACATTTCCCTTCACAGTTATTACGGTAACGGTGAAAACGATATAAAAAATTACCTTGCCCGCAGCCTGGCAATGGACGATTTCATTCGTTCTGTCGTCAGCATCTGCGATTATATAAAAGCGAAAAAACACGGTAAAAAGAACATCAACCTTTCGTTTGACGAGTGGAACGTATGGTTCCATTCCGGAGGTAAAAAGTTCGAAAAATGGAGCAAGGCTCCGGCGATGCTTGAGGACCTCTACACCTTTGAGGACGCGTTGCTTGTAGGCTGTTTGCTGATTACGCTCCTGCGTCACTGCGACAGGGTTAAAATCGCCTGTCTCGCACAGCTTGTCAATGTCATCGCGCCGATTATGACCCAAACGGGCGGCGGTGTTTATGAACAAACGATATTTTACCCGTTTATGCAGATGTCTGCCTTCGGCAGGGGTAAGGCGCTGCTGCCGCTCATTGACACGCCCAAATATGACGCGAAGGACTACACCGACGTACCCATGCTTGAGTCTATTTCAACAATAGACGAAGAAAAAGATGAAATGACTGTTTTTTGCGTCAATAAATCAACCGACGAGGATTTACTCCTTAACGTCAATCTGCTCGGCTTTGAGAATTATAAACCGTTTGAGTACACTGCCATGGAGGGCTTCGGATTAAAGCAGGAAAACACCTTCGGTAACATTTCGGTACGCCCGAAAAACAAGCCGGTGCCAACTGTCGATGGTACAAACCTTGAATTGAAGCTTGCGCCGCTGTCGTGGAATGTCATCAGGTTAAAGAAATAGTCGCTAAGTTATATGCAACATATTATTATAATTATACACAAATGTAACAATATATAAATAATATGTATAATTATGCAGTTTATACTTGACATTCTGAAACAGATACAATATAATCGACGTATTCACTTTTTAAGGGGGATAAGACGTTGCACAAAGTATTTGTTGACGGTAAAGACGGCACAACCGGTCTTCGGATAACCGACCGTCTGTCGCGCAGATCCGACATTGAGCTATTAACGATTGACCCCGCGCTGCGAAAAGACCCTGCCGAGCGGGCGAAGTTGATTAATCTTTCAGATGTAACTTTTTTATGTTTACCGGACGAAGCCGCGCGGGAATCCGTTTCACTTGTCGAAAATGACAACGTAAAAATAATTGACGCGTCGACAGCACACAGGACGGAAAACGGGTGGAACTACGGCTTCCCAGAGCTATCAAAGACGTTCCGACGAAATATAATAGAGGGCAAACGAACGGCGGTTCCGGGCTGCCACGCGGGCGGGTTTATCGCGCTGGTTTATCCGCTCATTAAAGAGGGTATTATACCCGCTGATTATCCGATTACCTGTTTTTCCTTAACAGGCTACAGCGGCGGCGGCAACAGGATGATTGCGCAGTACGAGACAGGCGGTAATTCGCTTCTCGAAAGCCCAGGGCAATATGCCACAGCACAGCAACACAAACACCTCAAGGAAATGAAGGCTATTGCGGAGCTTGATAAAGCCCCGATTTTCTGCCCCGTCATATCGGGCTTTTACAGCGGCATGGAGGTCACCGTTCCCGTCTTTATTTCAATGCTAAAAGCGGGAACAACGCCGGAATCCATTGCCCAAATATACAACGATTACTACGACCGCTCACGGCTTGTTAAGCCCGTCGGCTATATTTCGGAAAACCGCGTCGAATACGCTAACCAACTGTCCGGCAAGGACACCATGGAGGTCACGGTTTACGGCAACAGCGAACGTGTACTGCTTGTGTCAACCTTCGACAACCTCGGCAAGGGTGCGTCAGGCGCCGCCGTTCAGTGTATGAATTTGATGCTTGGCTTTGACGAGACAGAAGGTCTTGAATTGTGATTTAGTCAACTTGAAAGGATTATATAATATGGAATATATAAACGGCGGTATATGCGCGGCGCAAGGCTTTACGGCAGCCGGCATCCACTGCGGAATCAGACGGAATAAAACCAAAAAAGATTTAGCCCTCATTATCAGCGAGGTCAAAGCGACCGCCGCCGCGGTTTATACGACAAACCTTGTCAAGGGCGCGCCGCTTCTCGTTACGCAAAAAAACCTTGCAGACGGCACGGCACAGGCGATTATCTGCAACAGCGGCATTGCGAACACCTGCAACGCGGGCGGCGAACAGGTTGCCGTGGATATGTGTAACCTTGTACAGCAATACACCGGCATCGACAGCAGCAATGTGGTTGTTGCCTCGACGGGCGTCATCGGTCAGCCGCTCAACCTTGAGCCTATCGCAAACGCAATGACGCAACTGACAGAAAAATTGAGCGACAACAGCAAGGACGCCGCGCATGCCATCATGACTACGGACACCGTGCTTAAAGAGGTTGCGGTATCGTTTGATATCGGCGGCAAAAAGTGCCGCATGGGCGGCATAGCAAAAGGCTCCGGCATGATTAACCCCAACATGGCCACCATGCTGGTGTTTATCACCTCCGACGTCAGTATCACGCCAGCCATGCTTCAAAAGGCGATCGGAGAGGACGTAAAGGACACGTTTAATATGATCAGCGTCGACGGTGACACGTCAACAAACGACATGGTCGCCATTCTCGCCAACGGCATGGCAGAAAACAAAATTGTCAGTGATGAGGGCGAGGACTATGACACATTTTGCAAGGCACTTAACCGAATTACAACCTACCTTTGCCGAATGATTGCCAAGGACGGCGAGGGCGCGTCAAAGCTGCTTGAGTGTATCGTCAGCGGCGCGGCGGACGTCGAAACGGCGCGCAAATCGGCCAAGTCGGTTATCTCCTCAAGCCTGTTCAAAGCCGCAATGTTCGGCGCGGACGCGAACTGGGGCCGGGTGCTGTGCGCGCTGGGCTACAGCGGGGCAAAGATTGACATCGACAAGGTTGACATAACATTCAGGTCTGTCGTCGGCGACATTCACGTGTGCGAAAACGGACGCGGCGTAGATTTCAGCGAGGAATTGGCAAAGGAAATACTCCTGCGCGACGAAATTCAAATTCTCATTGACCTTAAATCGGGCGACTGCAATGCCACGGCATGGGGTTGTGACCTTACCTACGATTACGTTAAAATTAACGGCGACTACCGTACATAACGGAGGCTGAAATGGATTTTACAAACGGACAACGGGCGGAGGTTCTCATTCAGGCTCTGCCGAACATCAAGCGCTACACCGATAAAATAGTTGTCGTCAAATACGGCGGTAACGCCATGCTCAACGATGAGATGAAACGCTCGGTTATGAGCGACATTGTACTATTATCGCTCATTGGCATTAAGGTTGTACTCATTCACGGCGGCGGACCAGAGATATCCGAACTGCTTAAAAAAGTCGGCAAGCAAAGCGAATTTGTCAACGGTCTGCGCGTCACCGACGCGGAGACAGCGGAATATGTACAGATGGTTTTAGCCGGAAAGGTTAATAAGACGCTCGTCAACAACATCGGCAGCGTCGGCGGTAAAGCCATCGGTCTGAGCGGCATCGACGGACAGATGATTACGGCTAAAAAGCGCGACGAGGTACTGGGCTTCGTGGGTGAAATTGTCGAAATCAACCCCGCACCAATTTGGGACATACTCGACAAGGGATATATCCCGGTTATCTCAACGGTGGGTTGCGACAAAGACGGCAACACCTACAATATCAACGCCGACTCGGCGGCTTCAAGGATTGCCGGAGCCATCGGAGCGGAGACGATGATTAACATGACCGATATCGCGGGGCTTCTGCGCGACGTTAAGGATCCGTCAACACTGATTAAGACCGTTAAAACGTCTGCCATCGCGCGCTTAGTCGGCGACGGCGTCATTAGCGGCGGTATGATACCTAAGGTTGAATGCTGCGTCGAGGCCATCGAATGCGGAGTTAAAAAGGTCTTCATCATCGACGGGCGCATACCTCACGCCATCATCATTGAGATATTAACAGACGAAGGATTAGGCACTATGTTTGTTCATTAGACATTAGACATTAGATGTTAGACAATAAATATCTAACATTAGATAATATTTTTATACAGGCTTTAAATGGAGAAATGCATGAAAGAAATTGACAGGGAAAACATCAAAGAGCTTGACAGTAAATATATCGCCGACACCTACGTGCGTGCCGATGTGCTGTT
This sequence comes from uncultured Eubacteriales bacterium, assembly GCA_964509145.1. GTDB lineage: Bacteria > Bacillota > Clostridia > Oscillospirales > Acutalibacteraceae > UBA1425. Next base: position 5,926 of record CAZDWM010000087.1, read on the forward strand.
TACCGGCGGCAAAGGCTCCTGCCTATATGATGATACTGGGCGGGAATATATTGACCTCGGCGCGGGTATAGCCGTCAACATTTTCGGCGCGGCGGACGACGAGTGGATAAAAGCCGTTACAAATCAGCTTTCAAAGCTTCAGCACGCGTCAAACCTCTATTACACCGAGCCGCAGGCGCTGTTAGCGGAAATGCTTTGCACACGCACGGGCATGAAAAAGGTTTTTTTCGGCAACTCCGGTGCGGAGGCTAACGAGGCGGCTATTAAGGCGGCGCGTAAATATTCAACGGACAAGCATGGCAGCGAAACGGGACACAATACCATAGTTACGCTTAAAAACAGCTTTCACGGCAGGACGATAACAACCCTTGCCGCTACGGGGCAGGACGTTTTCCACAAGGATTTCACACCCTTTACAGAGGGTTTTGTCTTCGCCGAACCGAATGATATTAATAGTGTCATAAAATTAACCGAGGAAAACGAATGCTGCGCCGTAATGATGGAGCTTGTTCAAGGCGAGGGCGGTGTTGTCGCTCTAGACAAATCGTTTGTCGAGGCAGTCGCGAAGCTTTGCGAAGAAAAAGGGCTGCTGCTCATCATCGACGAGGTACAGACGGGCAACGGACGGACGGGCGAGCTTTACGCCTTCATGAACTACGGCATTCAGCCCGACATCGTCACGACGGCAAAGGGGCTAGGTGGTGGGCTGCCCATCGGCTGTGTCATGCTCGGCGAAAGGGTTAAAAACACCTTCGGTAAAAGCAGCCACGGCTCAACCTTCGGTGGCAATCCCGTCTGTGCGGCGGGCGCTTTGAATGTGCTGTCAAGAATCGACAATGCGTTGCTTGCGGATGTCCGCATGAAAAGCGCTTACATTATGGAATCATTAATCGGCGCAAAAGGCGTTATAAGCGTCAGCGGTCTTGGTCTGATGCTAGGCGTTGAAACCGAAAAGTCCGCGAAGGAAGTTGTCGCCGAGTGCTTGAGCAAAGGCGTAGTCTGCCTGACGGCAAAAAATAAGGTCAGGCTTTTACCGGCGCTTAATATCCCGCTTGATGTACTTCAAAAGGCCGTCAAAATACTGATAGATGTATTGGCTCAATAAAGCTTACATAGATTATTAACGGAGTGTGTGTGGATGAAGATCAACTTTACCGAAACCGTCTTGAGAGACGCAAACCAGTCGCTGATTGCGACAAGAATGCCGATGGAGGAGCTTGAACCCATCCTTGGCGAAATTAACAAAGCGGGTTATTATTCCGTAGAGTGCTGGGGCGGCGCGACGTTCGACAGCTGTCTTCGTTTCCTCGATGAGGATCCGTGGATTCGTTTGCAAAAAATACGGGAGAAGATGCCCGACGCGAAGCTGCAAATGCTTTTAAGAGGTCAGAACCTGCTCGGCTACAAGCATTACCCCGACGATGTCGTACGCAAATTCGTCCAGCGTTCTGTAGGTAACGGCATCGACATTATCCGGATTTTCGACGCGCTCAACGACACGCGCAACATCCGTGTCGCGCTGGAGGAAACGATTAAATGCGGCGCTATGGCGTCGGCGGCGATATCGTTCACGACCAGCCCTGTCCATTCGCTTGAGAATTATGTAAAGACCGTCAAGGAACTGGAAAGCATGGGTGCTGGCTCCATTTGTATCAAGGATATGGCCGGTATCATGACGCCCAAGCAGGCTTACGAGCTTGTTAAGGCTATTAAAGAAAGCGTCAAGCTCCCTGTAATTGTACACACCCACTGCACGGCGGGGCTTGCTTACATGACCTGTCTCAAAGCCGCAGAGGCGGGCGCGGACGTTATCGATACTGCGGTGTCGTGCTTCTCCGGCGGCACGTCACAGCCCGCAACCGAGACGCTTTATTACGCCCTCTCGGAGATAGGTTATGAGACAACGCTCAATGTCGACGCTGTTAAAAAGGTTAACGATTACTTCCTTCCGGCACGTAACGACTATATAAAATCCGGTCTTTTAGATCCGATGGTATTGACGACCGATTCCGACTGCCTCGTGTATCAAATCCCCGGCGGAATGCTGTCAAACCTCATATCACAGCTCAAGATGCAAAACGCGATGGACAGATTTTCAGATGTACTTGAGGAGACACCGAAGGTCAGGGCTGAGCTCGGCTACCCGCCACTCGTCACGCCGATGAGCCAGATGGTGGGTGTTCAGGCAGTTCAGAATGTGCTCGCTGGCGAACGCTACAAGAATGTCGGCAGCGAAATCAAATCCTACCTGCTCGGCGAATACGGCAAAGCTCCCGGTGAAATAGACGAAACGGTTCAAAAGAAAATACTCGGCAACGAAAAGCCTGTCGTGGGCAGATTTGCCGACACCTTAGCCCCTCTGTTTGAAAAGACAAAGGCGGAGCTTGGCGACAAGGCGAGAAACGACGAGGACGTGCTGTCCTACATTGCGTTCCCGACAGTTGCCGAAAAATTCTTTGCGAAACGGCTCGAAAAGGAAGAAAACATCGCTTCCTACACCATCGAGCCGATAGACTGAACGGAGGCGTAACATGGGCGGATATACTATTCCCGAAACGATGGTGCTGGCGGTACTCGGATTAATAGCTGTTTTTCTCGTACTTGCCATTTTGATGTACTTCATCAAGCTTATGACAATGGGTTTTAGGCACATGAGAAACAGTACGGCAAATATGCTTGAAATAACCGTTGATAAACCGTTGCCGGCGAAGGGCTCCTGCGGCGACATTAAGCTCTATAATGTAACCGACAAGGAAGCGGCCATGATTATGGCTATTGTCGCCGACACACTTCAAACGCCGCTCAACGAGTTAAGATTTATTTCTATCAGAGAAACGGGAGAATAATACAATGAAATATAAAATAACATTACATGGAAAGACCTATGAGGTCGAGGTTGAAAAGGGCGAAGCTATTCTTCTTGATGAATATGAAGCTAAGGCTCCGTCTAAGGCGGCAGAACCAGCGCCGATTCAGCCTG
>CAZDWM010000087.1:8915-9204 GCA_964509145.1 uncultured Eubacteriales bacterium
ATCGAGTCGATGAAAATGGAAAACGAAATATTAGCTCCGTCCGACGGCACCGTCACGAGCGTTCTGGTCTCAAACGGCGATTCTGTATCAACCGGTGTACCGCTTATGACAATCGGTTGAGGAGTGTGTTTGTTTGCAAATGATACGTGATACCATCTTTGGTCTGTGGGAAAGCTCCGGCATCGCGGGACTTGCCGATTTCCGTCAGATTATAATGATCATAATAGCCTGTTTGCTGCTTTATCTCGGCATCAAGAAAAAGTTTGAGCCGCTGCTTCTTGTCGGCATA
>CAZDWM010000088.1:0-7750 GCA_964509145.1 uncultured Eubacteriales bacterium
GAGCCTATGACCGCTCGCGGGAGACGGTTCAAAAATACCTCGACAAATACCCGAGCATTCAGGTGACATTAGACGTCCACAGGGATGCGATACAGGAAAACGACGGCACAAAAATCAAACCCGTTGCCGAGATTAACGGTAAAAAAGCGGCGCAGGTGATGATAATCGCCGGCGCACAGGAGGGAACCGTAACCGGCTTCCCGAACTGGGAGTACAACCTGCGTTTTGCGCTTCAGCTTCAAAAATCGTGCGAGGATATGTCACCGTGTCTTATGCGGCCGGTCTTTTTCTGCCACAGAAAGTACAACATGGATATGACCAAGTATTCGTTGCTCGTCGAGTTCGGGAGCGACGCGAACACGCTCGAGGAGGCGGCGTATGCCGGCAGACTGTTCGGCAGGGGACTGGTTAATATGCTTGAAAAACACGTTGTGACAAATGAACTGATTAAGGATGATACATAACGGTCCCTTATGGGTCGTAAAAGAAAGGATAACGTAATTATGAAAAAAGAGAGAACCTCAGGTATGCGAATATGGCGGGTGTATACGGTATCGCTGCTCGCGTGCCTGTTCGTGACGGCGCTGGGGTGCGGTCTCGTGACGGCCGACGTCAACACCAGAACAGTCGTCAAGGGCGAAGGCGGCGCCGTCGCTGCGGGCAGTCAGCGAGAAAACGCCATCACTCTAAGCGTGGACGAGAGGACATTCCGTCTGGAAATACCGGAATACTTCAATAAATTCGCGATGCTGCTGCCCGCGCCGATAGGAAACCTCATCGCCTTGCCGGAATGCATGACCGAGCTGATTGAAAGCTATCTGTAGTTTGTTGTGCAACATTGCCAAACTGAACAAAATTAATTTGTAAATGGTTACGAAAACGGAAAAAATTAATAACAAAATAATAAGATTATTTCAAAAATACTATTGCCAAAGCTAATATGATAGGTTAAAATAAAACAGTATCGTGGTGATTTTGGGTATTTTGCCTTGCGCCGCGAAAGCTGCTTTATTTTTTTGTACATAAAAAGGAGGAAACCATCATGAAGAAATTTGTAACTGCTCTGCTCGCGGTGCTTCTGACGGTAGGTGTGTGCGCCGTCTCGGTTGTGGCAGAGGAGCCGTCCGAAGGCGTGACGTACACGAATAATGATATCGTCAGGATTGCGACGGAAAACAACGACGCAGATGAACAGGTCACCGTCCTCAAACCCGGCGACATCGTTAAATTCAACACCAAGACAAAAAAAGTCGAGCTTTACTTTTATCCTGACGCCGTAACAATTGATAATGAACTCATTGTCAACAATACATGGAAAACCTATATCGAATCACTCGGTACCGTTTCACTATTTGCAACGAGCACCAATAAGTACAAGTATTTTTATTCCAAGCAGACCTATTCCTCATCAACGTCGGTCAGCATTCCCGCGCCCGCGTTTAATTCCGAGGACTACAAGTACGCCGCCAGAGACGGCTCTGATTACGAATGGGGTGTTTTCCCGATTGACTACGCCCTTAAGTTTACGAACGGCATTGACGCAGAGTTCCTTGGCTGGGTTGTCAAGGAGTATTCAAACAAGACTACGGCCACATCATTAGTGCTTTACGCCTATTGGGACAGGTCAAATTCGGGTGAAACCACCACTACTACTACCACCACGCAGCCTGCGACGACCGACCCGGACTATGAAAACAAGTCGGATATAATGAAGACCTTAAGCGATTTCTTCAGACTGATTTCCGAAAACAACGGTTACGACACGGACGATTGGAGATATTATCTTTCCTTTCTCCCAAAGGTTCCCTCAGCCCTTTTCGGCGCAATCGTGCTGTTTCTTACAAACGGTACGTTCCTGCAGAAGGTATATGACTATTTTGGTATAGTAGTGGAATAAGGAGGAAACGGCGATGATAAAAAGAATTTTTTCTGTACTGCTGGTGTTAACGCTGGCATTCGGTGTGTTCGGCATATCGGCTTTTGCCAGCGAGGATGTAACGGAGGAACCGACAACCGAGGCGCAGGTCGGTGCTGTACATAAAATGAGCGAAATTTTGACAGCTTATAAGGCTAACGAAACCTATATCATACAGCCCGGCGATACGATTGAGCTTGACAACACGGTAAGTGAAATCCTCATAGTCGATTATCTGACCGACAATAAAGACGGTTCAAAGTCGGTCAGCGACGGCGGGTATAAATTTTTCAGGGATAATAATCAGATAACGGGCTACACCGTAAAGGCAATCGGAGAGGCAACAACCTATGCCGATAAAGCTGACAACTTCGGCAAGCGGATTGATTTTTCAAACCCCAACGGATATGAGTTCCTTGGCTGGAAGGTAACATACACATATTCAGAAAGCAACTTCAATCAGATTAAGCTGACAGCTATGTGGGATGTTCCGGTACTGGAGGGCTGGGCCGGTTTTCTCGTGATGGCTCGGTCTTATATTAAAATCGTAGTCGATTATCTCTTTGCTTATTTTGCCGACTTGTCAGGCAGATTAGCCGAATATTTGGGTTAATTGGAGGAACTGTAACATGAAAAGAATTCTTGCTATTATTCTTGCCGCGGCAACGGTTTTCGGCTGCCTTGGCATGTCGGTCTGCGCGGCAGATCCCGTGGTGTCCCCGTCGGGCTTTTATGTCGGAAGGGTATTGAATGTAGGAGAAACCTTTACGTCGGTTTTCAACGCTGACAAGTGCATGGTCACCTATATGATTAATGCCGACGAAGTAGCCAATGTCACAAGCAAGTTGGGCAGCGAGTATGCCGACGAGCTTGAACTGACCCAGTTTCAAGACGATTTAGCGAGTTTTAGCGGAAGCACCTATACCGTAAAGGGCTACGGCGACGAGGTCATGAGTATGATGGACAACAAGGGCGAGTTTGTCGACGCGACGGCCTTCGGTTCGAGCGAGGACGGAGAAGATCAAGAAGAGGCATTCGCCATCACCATCGACTACAAATACACCGAAACGACCCTGTTCGACTACATGTCGATTTCAGGCTGGACGATTACCAAGGTTACAGAAGACGACGAAATGGCCGTCAAATTGGAACTTGAGGCTGTTTGGTCAACGCGCGAGCCGACGCAATTTGAGGCGTTCGGCGAAACGCTTTATGCGAAATATCTGGTGTTCCGCAATAAGATGCTCGACATTTTCGGCAATTATCTGCTTCAGGCGCTGCCCAAATTTCTAGCCACATGGGCGCAATTCCTGAAGGATATAACAAAGGTTTAATGTCCCGGGAGCCACATTTATGTTACCGTGAAAGGAATGAGTTTCAATTATGATAAAAAAGCTACTGGCGATATTTCTCTCGGCTCTGATGCTTCTTGGTGTTTGCGCTGTGTTTGCCACGGCGGATGAACCGGTCGAGAAACCGGACCATTACGTCATGAAGGATACAGATTTTACGACGCTTAAAACATACCCCGAGGGTAATAGCGTGGCCACAATTCTTTATCCTGGGGACACCATATATTTTCAAGAAGGCATCAAAACCAGCGTAACCTATTATCCGGATGTCGACACCAACCCGACCGGTGAGTGGGTCGCGAAAGACGCCGGCATGACGGCGTTCAGCCTTTCCGCAAAGCCGTCCTATACCGATGAGGTACAGGACACCGCATTCATTGCAAACGGCAACAAATATACAGTTCTCAGCCTTAGCGATCATGTCAACGCCGGCACGCCGCTTGATGCCGCGTTTGACTTCACTATATGCTACCCCGAAAGCAACACGTTTGTCGGCTGGGTCGTTTTTTCGTGTCAGACAGGCGCTACGGGCAACATCAATCAGCTTATGCTTTACGGGCTGTGGAACAAGACCGTCACCGGTGAGGTCGAAGTTGAAGAGGACGACGATATAACGACGATATTTGATACAAATATTACATGGCTTCAAAAGCTGACCGCACCGTTCCTTGCCTACAATTTAAAGCTTGTCAACTCGATTCTTGACCAACTTCAGGACGTGCTTGACAAAATGACGGGTACCGAAACGGAAGACAACGGCGATATCGGCGCCTATCAGGCCTCTTTTCAGGCCTTTAAAATCGCGATGGAGATTTTCGCACGCTGGCTTGATTCCTGGGTAACGCCCATTGTGGAGCTTTTCGACTGATTTGCGTTCATACAAATTCAGCCCCCGTTATTCGGCAACGAATATTCGGGGGCTTTTTTAAAGGCAATAGATTGAATGATAAATCATTCAATCTGAGAAAGGATTGTCATAATAAATGGACGGTGAAAAAAACGTTTCATACAAAGGCACGATAGCGGCATGCTATATCGGAAACATCACCATGGCGGCCATCACCAATTTTCTTCCGATTATGTTCATCACGCTGCGCGGTCAGTTCGGGCTGTCCTTTTCCCAACTGGGCGCGCTGACCTTTATCAACTTTATCACGCAGGTCACTGTCGACTTTGCCGTAGGGACGCTTGTCGACAAGTACGGCTTCCGGCGCTTCATCCTTGCGTCGACTGTTTTAACCGTGACAGGCTTCTCGCTGTTCGCCTGCGCTCCGTGGCTGACCGATAAGCCGTACCCGCTGTTTATTGTCGCGACCGTCATCTATTCCGGTTCCTGCGGTCTTCTGGAGCTTCTGCTGTCGCCCATTGTCAACTCAATCCCAACGGAGGAAAAGACGAAGGCTTTAAGTATGCTCCACGCGTTCTATTGCTGGGGCGTCATTTTCGTCGTACTGGTGTCAACTGTGGCGCTTAAGCTTACAGGCGGCTGGCAGTTGATTATGCTGATGTGGGTGACCGTTCCGATAATTGACTTTATTTTGTTTCTCAAGGTACCACTCGTCCCGCCGTTACCTGAGGAAAAGCGCCGGAGCTTTCGACAGCTTGAAAATAAAAAATTATACATTTTGCTTTGTCTGGCAATCCTTTGCGGCGCGGGCTCCGAGCTGGCCATCGCCCAGTGGGCATCGGCGTTCGTCGAAAAGGGGCTCGGCGTGACAAAGCTGGCCGGCGATATTGTCGGTGTATGCGGCTTCGCGCTGATGATGGGCATCGGACGCGTGCTGCTCGGTAAAAAAGGTGAGTCTGACAAGCTTAACCTCAACGCCATCTTGGCCGCTTGCTTCGCGCTGTCCGCCGTGTGCTATGTAATCGCGGCACTGTCGCAGAGCAGCGTTGTAGCGCTCATCGCCTGCGCCGTGACGGGGCTGGCAGTCAGCGCACTGTGGCCGGGTATGCTGGTCTCGGCGACAAAGATATTTCCGCTCGCCGGGGCGTGGCTGTTTGCCGTAATGTCCGGCTTCGGCGACTCGGGCGGCGCGGTGGCGCCATGGCTCGCGGGCAAAATCGCCGACGTAATCAGAACCATACCCGCGGTGTTAAGGCTTTTCTCCGTGTCAAACGCGGATCTTGACCGGGCGGGGCTTAAGTGCGGCATTTTTGTCAGCGCCGTGTTTCCCGTAGTTGGTTTTTTCCTGATGCTTGCCGTTATGAACATTTGTAAAAAAACCGCAATATTGCCTAAAAATGTAGACAAAGAGAAAAAAAAGTATTAATATATACATATTGTCATATGTCGCAACATTAATATGAAAGGATTGTTATACATGAGAAAATTGTTGATAGCGGCACTTGTCATCGCGATTGCCGTAGCGGCTGTCGTTTTATATAAGCAAAGTCAGACGCCGGAAAGACAGATTCTCGGAAAGTGGACGGGGAGTTATGAAATCGGCAGCTTCAATTTCAAGGATGACGGAACAGTTACAATCAGCTTCTCAAATCTTTCCTCCGAGGGTTCATACGATCTGAATTCGGAGACCTCTGTTCTTTCCATATCATATAAGCTTCTCGGTATTTCATATACGAAGCATTATATTTTTGCTCTCAATGAAAACATGCTAACACTGACGGACGAAACCTTTTCAAACATTAAACTGGTTTATTATAAAGCCGCTAAATAATAAAAACTGATTTTTCCAAAGCAGGCGCAATTTTGCGTCTGCTTTTTTATAGCTCTGTTTCTAAAAAATTTCACCGCATTTTTAATATTACCTCAAATATTACGACTGAAAGAGGTCAAATTATTAAAGCGCCGATAAAACGTCAATAATCAAATAACGATAAATGACGCGGCGCGAAATGTTTTGTCGCCGGAGGTGAATGATGCGGAGTTTTTTTAAGCTTTTGAGCTTGTGCGCCTTTTTTTGTTGTTTTGTGATGTTTGCGCTGATCGGTTATGCGACGCTTGCGTTCCCCGAGGAGTACTGTGTGGTCAGCGGGGACAAGCCGGTTATTCCGAAACCGTATTCAATATCGTACAGTGATCCGTCAGCCGACGGGGTCTGCGTTTCGCTGGATACGAGCAGTACGGGTGATGGTACACAGGCGGAGATTGTTCTGTTTGATGTAATACCGGTCAAGGCGTCGAGGGTCAGGACAACACAGCGAACCTATGTTGTGCCGCTGGGCAGCGCGTTCGGCATCAAGCTTTACACAAAGGGTGTAGTCGTCGTTAAGACTGACGAGGTGACAACCCGTGAAGGCAGCATTAATCCGGCAGGAAGTGCCGGAATCAAAGTCGGCGACGTGATAACGTCGGTCGGTGGCGCTCAAGTCGAGCGGAATGAGGACGTGTCAAAGGCCTTTTCCGAAAGCGGTGGTGATGAACTTGCGCTGAACATTATGAGAAACGGACAAAATCTGACAATCAGGGTCAAGCCGGTTCAGTCCGCGGTTGACGGTAAGTACAAGGTCGGCATCTGGGTACGCGACAGCTCGGCCGGAATCGGAACACTGACGTTTTTTGACAAGAAGACCGGTATATTTGCCGGGCTCGGCCACGCGGTGTGTGACGTCGATACGGGCGAAATTATGCCGCTGTCGGGCGGTGAAGCGGTCGAGGCGGAAATCAAGGGCAGCTACCGCGGCGAGAGCGGCGCGCCGGGCGAGCTTTGCGGCGTGTTTAAAAACGCCGTCATCGGCGAGCTGATATTAAACAGCGATACGGGCGTATATGGTGCGGTGTCCGCGCTCAGGTACGATAACAAGTCGCTGCCGGCAGCCATGAGCTACGAGGTTGATACCGGATCTGCACAAATCATTGCGGAGGTCAACGGAGACGGTGAAAAGTATTATGACGTTGAAATCACAAAAATTTATCCCAACTCCGATTCCCATCAGAAAAATATGGTGGTTAAGGTGACTGATGCGGAGCTGATTGAGGAAACGGGCGGAATCGTGCAGGGCATGAGCGGCAGCCCGATTATTCAGAACGGTATGCTTGTGGGTGCCGTAACGCACGTTTTTGTCAACGATCCCCAACAGGGATACGCTGTGTTTGCGCAATCGATGATTGAAACCGTGCATGAACTGACGGAAGAGGAAATGAAAAAAGCGTCGTAAACAGACAAGCGGAGTCTCCCGTGTAAGGGAGTCTCCGCTTTAAAAACCAAATAAAAGTATAAAAATAATCAAATAATAATAAAAATATATTGACAATCGATAAATCATATGATATATTGCAATCATAAACATAAGGGGGATGCATTATGTGGAACGCTAAAAGGTCAACCGCTTTGTCGCTTGTTATGACATATGTCAGCGCTGTTGCGCTCGTCGCTATGATGTTCTTAATGCCGTTCTGTTTCAACTATTGGTACGCCGAGTATAACAGTCTTGTCAAAACAATTCTTGTCACCTTTTACGGTTGTTGCCCAATTGCCTTCGCGGCACTTTACTGTCTTCTGCGGCTGCTTGCCAACATAAA
>CAZDWM010000088.1:7760-9103 GCA_964509145.1 uncultured Eubacteriales bacterium
GTCTTTATTCCGCGAAACATCGCGCTCCTGCGGCTTCTTTCTTGGTGCTGTTTCGGTGTGGCGCTCGTCACTCTCATTGGCGGCGTGCTTTATCTGCCGTTCCTGCTGGTTGCCGGCGCGGCGCTTTTTCTCGGTCTGATTTTGCGTGTCGTCAAAAACGTTATGGCGGCAGCCGTCGAAATCAAGACGGAAAATGAACTGACGGTTTAGGGGGGCGGGAATATGCCGATTGTCGTTAATTTGGATGTTATGCTCGCCAAACGAAAAATGTCGTCGGGCGAATTGGCGGAAAGGGTGGGCATTACTCAGGCGAACCTTTCCATTTTAAAAACCGGCAAGGCCAAAGCCGTGCGTTTTTCAACGCTTGAGGCCATCTGCCGCGAGCTCGGCTGCCAGCCGGGTGATATCCTTGAACATGTGGAGGAGTGACTGTTATGACAAACGATATCTCAAATGTACCGAACCCGCAAGTAAATGAGACTCCTTGTCAGCCTGTACCCGAGAATTCGGCAGTACCACTGAGCGAAACAAAGCAGGACGCGCCTCCGGTTATGCCGCAGAACGTCCCGCAGGCTCAGCAATTCTTTCCGCCGCCCTATCCGTACCCGGCGGTTGTAAAAAAGCCGAAACGTCCGGTTCAAGTTCTTGACCGCCGAGATTTCATTTTTACCGCCGTCACCTTTATGTTCAGCATTTTTGCTTATGAGTTTGCCCTGCGGGGCGGCTTTGAGGCAGGTCTTGCCGCGACGCACATTCTTTTCCTGATTCTCGCGACCGCTTATTTTAAAAAAAGCCGGAAAGGTGTCGGCACTTATGCCTTATTCTGCGGTCTTGTGTCGGCCGCGTTCGCCGTCACGTTTGCCGTTTCAAACGGTATGCTGTTCTTTCCGTGCTTTGCGGCGATGATTTTTACCGCCGTTGTCTATGTTTTTTGCCTTTGGGGACAGCCTAAATATCCCCTCGGAAGCTATACAACCGTTTTTGACGCTTTAAGGTACGCTGTTGTTATACCAATATTTTATCTGCCGGAGCCTTTCAGGGCATACCTCGCAAAAGGTGGCTCAAAAATAAAAAAAGCGCCGAAGGTGCTTATCGGCATGGTAATCGCTCTGCCTATTCTCGGTGTTGTTGTCCCGCAGTTGATTAATTCCGACGCGGCGTTCGAGGGTTTGATGTCCAAAATCGGCGAGGATTTGTTCGACATGTTGGGCAGAATTCTGCTCACCATTATCATTTTTATATTTGTCTTCTCGTTCCTGTTTGCCGTACGCAAGGGGCTCGATAAGCCGCACACTGAAGGAAGACCCAAGGGCACAACGCATATCGCCGACAGCACCGTCGTC
>CAZDWM010000089.1:0-4353 GCA_964509145.1 uncultured Eubacteriales bacterium
TCTTACCCCTGTTGACAGTGATTTCGTCGGCCATATCAGCTTCCCTTTCTGAATACGTTTTCAAACCACATTTCGGGATTCGGAACGGGGCGCACCGGTCGCCATTCGGCGGCACATTTCTTGCCCGAAAGCGTGACATACTGAATAAAGTCAGCCATATCGCCGTTGACAAACGGTCTTAAAGCTCCGCCGTCCTCCTCGACGACAAACGAGCCTCTGCCGCTTCCGCCTTTTTCGATATAGTCGAGCATGGCAAAAAGATATACCGCCTGTGTCGTTATCAAATCGCGGTTTCGCAGCGCGTCGGGCAAGCCGTCGGGCGAAGCAACTACGCTGTTTTTTTCAAAGTTTTCGATGTCGGACAAACAATCGTCGAGCGCTTTTTTTAGCCTGCCGCGATTCCTCACAAACGCGCCGTCGTCCGACATCCGCTTTTGGAGCCGTGCCCTGAATTCCTTATAGCTATCGTCGCCACTAACCAACCGCCCGAAGCCGTCGAGCAGCGCGGAAACTTTTGTTTCATCAATATTTTTATTTTCCGTTTTGCCGTCCTGCTTTATAATACTCGCCGTCGCGCGAACGGCGTCGACCTGCGTTGCGTTGAGAGCCGTTCCGCCCGGCCTGTAGATACCGAAGGTTGCCGCCGCCTCGCCGACGGCGAAAAGTCCGCCGACGGTCGTGCGGCAGTCGCTGTCGACGGCTAAACCGCCGTTGTTGTGCTGCGCGGCAACACAGATTTCAATCGGAGCGTGTTTTAAGTCGATGCTGTTGTCGCTATAAATATCATAAGCTTTTTTATTGAGCTTTAGAAGCCGCTCAACGGGCGTTTTGAGCAGCGCGCTGCTTGTCGACAGATAGCTTCGGCACTCCTCTGAAAGCAGAGCAAAACTAAATCTATCGCCCAGCGGATTTTTAGTAAAGTCCATATATACCCTGCGACCTTTTTGAATCTCCTTAAAAACCGCAAGGTCAATTCTCGATGAGCCGCTTTGCGCCTTTCTCGCGTCGAACGGCCATTGGTAGCCCTTTAAAAATGTCATGCCCAACAGATCTTCGTCGCTGAGCGAATCCGATAAAAACTCACACTCGCCGCTGCCATTCTGCTCCGTCGAAAAGTATCGCGGTAAAACCTGCTGGAAGCTGCCTGACAGATTCCACCTAAAGCCGACAGACGCGATGCCGTACTGCCACTCGGTGAGGTTAGCGCCTTCCGCACCCGCTCTGAACGCCAGCCCGGAGCCGCCCGTCTGTGAATGGGGGTAGACGCTGTCGCGGTACAGTCCCGCCGGTCCGCCTGTGGCAAGAATGATGTTATCGCAACTAAAGACGGCGAACGCGTCGTCAAGATTTGAAAGCTTGCCTGTATCAAGCGCCAGCAGCCCCGTGACGCCGTGTTCGTCCGTCAGCAGCTCGGCGGCGAGAAAACCGTCAAATATTTTAACACCGTTTTTCACAATCTCGCGTTCAAGGCACTCGACCATAAAACGCGAGGTCAAGGGACCCGCCGAAACCGCCCTTAATGTGTTGTCGTGGTCGGTCTTGTAGCCGACATATTCGCCGCACTCATTCGAGGGGAATGGCACGCCGAGATTCACAAGGTTGAAAAAGCCGCGCGCCGACAGCGCCGCCTGGCACAGCGCTGTGTCGCCATTCATACAGCCGCCCGCGAACAGGTCGCGCGCCATCTGACGCACGCTGTCGCTGCCCTCACCCGCCACCGACAGCTTGTAATATGTCTGCTTGTCGGAGCCGGTGTTGCGTGAGGTGCCCATGTTCATACCTTCCGTTAAAAGGCAGAAGGATTGGTGTCCTCCGCGATAAAGCGCGTCGGCGGCGGCAAGCCCTGCCGCGCCGCTGCCCATAATCACCGTGTTGAAATGATGCACAGCAATATTGTATCGCCCAATTTTTATTATTCCGTTCAAATATATACCCATCCTTTAGCAGAATGCCTGAAGATTTGACCGGTCGGCGAAGCCGATTTGCGCCGTCCTGTATGGCGCTAAAGGTCAAAACTTTCCGTCTGAAAGATTTATCTTTCAGATTTTAAAGCCGCTTGATGTGCAGACCGCCGTCGACATCAATAACCTGACCCGTCGCGTAGGTCAGTTGACCGCTGGTTAATACCCACACGGCGTTTGCCACATCCTTCGGCAGACCTATCCGCTTGATGGGTGTCAGACCGCCGTCGATGAGCTTTTCATACTTTTCCTTGACGGACGCAATCATATCCGTTAAAATAATGCCCGGTCTGATTTCAAAAACAGGTATACCGAATTCCGCCAAACGCACGGCAAACAGCTGTGTAGCCATGCTCGTTCCGGCTTTTGAAAGGCAGTATTCCGCGCGGTTGACGGAGACGGTGTCCGACGAAATAGAGCTGATGTTGACAATGACGGGACGGCAGTTAAGCACTCCGTTGCCCTGCCTTATCATATGGTTGGCAACCGCTTGGGTAAGGAGAAAGGTTCCGACAAGGTTGACGTTGAGTACCTCGTCGAGGCTTTCGGCGCTCATCTCAAGGATATCCCTGCGCACCCTCGGCGCCATCGACGCGTTGTTGACCAAGAGGTCTATCCGCCCGAACTCCGACGCCGCGTCGAGCAGCCTTTGACGCGCGTCGCCGTCGGCGAGGCTTCCCTGTATGTAAATGACCCTCGCGCCCGCTTCCGCGATTGTTTGAAGTCCCCGTTGCGCCGATTCCAACGGGCTGCTGCCCAGCGTTACAATGTCGTAGCCCTCCCGCGCGAGACGCACTGCGACGGCGTTGCCGATGCCGCGTGAAGCGCCGGTAACTATGGCCAATTTTTTTTCGTTCATGTGTTGTCCTTTCGTTATCACAGACACGGTCACGGCACGCCGTGACCCTAAAATTGAATGTTAAATACTGTTTCTTTTTAACTATACAAACAATTCATCGGCATTTCAACCGGAATTTCAAAAATTATGAAAAAAAGCTTATAAAAATAAAATAGGTATTTCATTTTGGACACGCTTTTAGTATAATAGAGTCATCTTTCGCCTGTTGGTTGACCACCATGACCGACTACAAGCCTTATCAGGATGTGATTAGGTTGAAAGATAAACTTTCAATCAGAAAGTTTTGTTCTTTTGCACCGAATAGGCAGGTGCGAATCGGCTTCGCCGACCGAATAAAACTTCCATATTCTGCGAAAGGATGGTCATAATAATGAGCTTCGGCTACGCTAGCCTTAACGAACTCACCGCCGCGTGCGAGCGTGACGGTTTCGATATCAATTTCAGCGAGGATTTGTCCGTGCTCGCCACGCCCGTAAAAATCGGCGCGCTGACGTCTCAAAACCGCTTCTGCGTCCACCCGATGGAGGGCTGCGACGCAGAGCCGGACGGCTCTCCGTCTGCGTTTACGACGGAGCGCTATATACGCTTTGCAAAGGGTGGCTCCGGTCTTATCTGGTTCGAGGCGGTCACCGTCGCGCCGGAGGGCGGTGCGAGCGCGCATCAGCTGAGGCTAACCAAAGACAACCTCAGCGCATACAAGGCGCTCACCGACGGCGTCAGGCAAACGGCGCTGTCCGAAAACGGCTTCGCACCCGTCCTTATTTTACAGCTGACCCATTCCGGGCGTTTTTCAAAGCCGGACGGCACGCCGCACCCTTTAATCGCCTACCACCACGCGACGCTCGACGCGCGGCATAATATTGACCCCAACCTGCCGCCCGTTTCCGACGAATACCTCGATACCTTACCTGCTCACTTCGCCGAATCCGCTCTGCTCGCCAAGGCGGCGGGCTTCGACGGTGTTGACGTAAAGTGCTGCCACCGCTATCTTTTAAGCGAGCTGCTTTCGGCTTACGACCGCCCCGGCAAATACGGCGGCAGCTTTGAAAACAGGACAAGGCTTTATCTCGACTGCCTCGACGCCGTGCGCGACGCGGTCGGTGCCGACTTCATCGTCGGTTCAAGGCTTAACGGCTTCGACGCGCTGCCGGGAGGCTTTGCCTGCGACAGCGAGGACTATATGAAGCCGGATTTAACCGAAACGCTCACGCTTGTCAAGCTTTTGGAGGCTCGCGGCGTCGATATTTTAAACATCACCACCGGCTCGCCATACTATAACTCCTACGTCAACCGCCCCAACGATGTCGAAAAAAACGAACCGCCGCTTCAGGGCGTTTCAAGGATGTTTTCCGTCATAGGTCAAATACAAAATGATGTTCCTGACATCCCCGTTATTGGCACGGGCTTCACCTACCTGCGGGAGTTCGTCCCGTTTGCCGCAGCGGGCGAAATCAACGCGGGCAAATGCGCCCTTGTCGGACTCGGACGTATGAGCTTTGCCTGTCCCGATTACCCGCGCCGCATTTTGAGTGG
>CAZDWM010000089.1:4363-8974 GCA_964509145.1 uncultured Eubacteriales bacterium
CCCCCGGCAAAGCAGCTTTGCGTCACCTGCGGAAGATGCGCCTTGTTGCTCCGTGCCGGTCAGGCTTCCTATTGCCCCGTGCGCGACAAGCGAGACAAGGGATAACCGGATCGTTTTCGGGCGAACACAGTTCGCCCCTACGCCACAATTTTATATGTAACATGTAGGGGCGAACTGTGTTCGCCCGTTCAATAACAACAAATGTGAAAGGACGCTGTTTTATGAACCTTGGCATCATTACCGACGAGCTTTCCCCGAACCTGCCGTTTGCGCTGGGCGCCGCCGCCGCTTTAGGACTGACGCGCATTGAGCTTCGCGCCACCATGAGCGGCCGCGTTCCCTTTATATCCGACGAGGAAAAAGAGCTGCTTGAGGACATGGCGGACGACTACGATTTTAAAATCACCGCTATATCCCCCGGCACCTTCAAGTGCAAACTCCGTTCCCCGCAGTTCAAGACACAACTAAAGGACTTTGAAAAGGCGCTTGACTTCGCCGAGGAATTCGAAGTTTCGAAAATTATCGTATTCGCTGTTGAACGCAGCGACGAGGACACTGAGGACGATTATCAGGTGGTCGTCGACGCTGTCGGACAAGCGGCGCTGATGGCCAAAAGCCGCGGTATCCTCATTGCCGCAGAGAACGAGGCGGGCTGCTGGAACGACACCTTGGACGGCATCATTCGTCTGCAAACCGATTTGGCCGACACAGGTCTGACGCTCAACTGGGATCCCGGCAATTTCCACGCCGCCACCGGGCTTAATTATATGGCGGGTTATGAACCGCTAAAAAAATTCATCACCAATGTCCACATCAAGGACTCTGTCGGTCAGGGCAAAGCCCATCGCTGGATGCCTCTGGGCGACGGCGAAATCGACTGGAAAGGTCAGTTTACCGAGCTTCTGAATGACATGCCCAAGGTGGACATGTCCCTTGAAACCCACTGCTGGCCGCTGCTTGAAAACACGATAACAAATTTAAAAATGATAAAAGAGTATGTGGGGTGATTAAATGTCAGACGCATTAAGGGTAATTCTCGTTGGCATCGGCGGCTACGGTGCCGGTTATGTCATGACGGCTATGGGTATGGAGGACGAAATCGAGGTTGTCGGCATCATCGACCCGTTCGCCGAAAAGAGCAATGCCTTCGACTCTGTCGAGGACTTTCCCATCTTCGATACCATTGACGACTTTTTCGCCGCCGGTCACACGGCGGACGCGGCGGTTATCTCAACGCCGATTCAACTCCACTGCGCCCACCTGTGCGCGGCGCTCAACCACGGGCTTCACGTCCTGTGCGAAAAGCCGCTGTGTGCGACGGTCGACGAGGCTAATATAATGATTGCGGAAGCAAATAAACACCCCGAGTTAAAGGTTCTTGTCGGCTTCCAGTGGTCGTTTTCCCCCGCCATCCTTGAGGCGAAACGCCAGATTCTGTCGGGCGTGTGGGGCAAGCCGCTTTCAATGCGCGTCATCGTCCGCTGGCCGAGAGCCTTCAGTTATTACGAACGTAACGGCTGGGCGGGTAAAAAAACGGACGGCAAGGGCAACTTCATCGGCGACAGCGTCCTTTCAAACGCGACGGCGCATTACCTCCACAACCCGCTGTTCATGCTCGGCAACGGCATGGCGGTCTCCGCCGACCCTTCAAAGATAGAGTCGGAGTGCTACAAAGCCTACGACATCGAAACCTTCGACACCGCGTTTGTTCGCCTCACCGTGCCTAACACGCAGGGCGGAGACACACAGGTGTTCATAACCGTGTCGCACGCCTGTGAAAACAACATTGATCCGATGATTGAATACACCTTTGAAAACGGCCGGATGTGGTGCGCCGGAGACGACCGGCTTCACGGCGAATTGAACGGCGAGAAAAAGGAGTTCGGCGTTATCGGCTCCAACCTTGAGGGCTATTTCAACAAGCTTACATGTCTGTGCGAATGCGCCCAGGAAAGCAAGGAATCGCCCTGCAAGCCAGAGACGGCGCTGCCGGAGCTTAAAACCGCCAACTGCATTTTACATAACACACCAGTCAAATCCTTCCGTGCGGACAGCGTTGAGGAATGCGCCGTCAAGGAACGCCGCCTCAAGGTCAACGGTCTTGACGCCGCCATGCAGGAGTGCTTTGATAAAATGCTCCTGCCGTCGGAGCTGGGGATTGCGCTGTCGGATTAATATAACAAAAAATATTACCGTCCTGCTTATCACATAATGTGGAAGCAGGACGGTTTTATGTTCAGATGTGAAATTACAAAAAACGGTCTTGACCGTTCAAAAAGGTTAAGGCAACGCCGCATCACGCCGCAAGCTGGTAGACGCGCACATAGTCGATGTAATAGTTGACCTTGAGGTTTGTGTCCGTCGGTGTTTCAGAGGGCAGTTCGAGCGAGACGATGACATATTCGTCAGCCTGCGAAACACCCTGCGCGAGGCGTCCGGCCTCGACACCGTTGATGAAGAACACATATTCGTCGGGCGTCCACAGCACACCGTAGGTGTTGTAGGTGTTTTGGGCGTCGACTTTGTATTTGCCGACGATGCGCGAGACAAGCCCCTCGCCGTAGCCGCCCACATGGACGGCCGAGGCGACGCGGTTCTCGTCGGACTGCCCTGAGGACTCGAAGATATCGACCTCCGCGCCGCCGCGACCGCCGTCGGAGGCTTCGGCGCTGGCCATGCCGCGGGAATTGAGCCAGAACGCGCTCCAGAAGCCGCCGCCGTCGCCGGTCTTGCAGCGGATTTCGTAATAGCCGTAGGTGTATTCGGCAATCGTGCGGATCATCGCGGAATACCAGCCCTCGCCGTAGACATCGGTTTTATATTCGGCGGTCATGACAAGGTTACCGTTTTCAATCCGATTCTGTCCCTCCCAGTTGAAGCCGCCGCGGCGCGCTCCGTTGGCGCGGTATTGCCAGACGGCGGTGTCGAGGGTTGAGCCGTTGAAGTCTTCGCTGAGGACGAGCGAATAGCCGGTAAGGTCGAGCACTTCGCCGCTGGGTGTGACGGGCGTGTCGAACACGACGCAGCCGATGCACTCGGCCATGATGACGAGGGACGCGATAAACTTTTTGAAAGAGGAAGCCGAGCCGCCGCCGAAGAACCCCTTGAGGACGGAAAAGAATTTTTCAATAGCCGTGATTTGCCGCAGAGCGAACAACTCTGTAATTTTGTCGTTGAACCATTCGCGCATTTTGTTCCCACCTTTTTTATTATTTATTTCCGCCATCGGCGGGGTCATCGAGCGGGGATTGGGTAAATTATAACATATATGTGGAGAGAAAGTAAATCTATCTGTTAATGTATTCTGATGTATTAATGATAATTATTAATAATATAAATTAATGGTGCTTAGCCCATACGCCACGTAAGTAGTTAACAAATGCACAGCAAGAAACAAGCATGAACTTAGCCTCTTCAAAAGTAGAATCCGCTCCTCCTAATTGTCCGGAATGTCTTATACCGGAACCATCACTTGTATAACCATACAGTTTTTCAAAAGCACCTTTCATCGCAGTATGTATATTTAGCCCTGATTTTTCCAACTTATTGAGGGCTTCACCAAGCGTTGTAGATTTGCCAATAATTATCGAACACATTCTTTCAACCGCGCTTATACTTTCTTTGATTGAATTTGAATAATCCGGTGTTTGTCTGTCAGAAAGCAATCTTAACGACTTTTCCAAATGAACATTAACTTCGTTATCTGGCGTTGAAGTAGCGTCTTGAATTTCTGCAATTTCAGTTGGATTTGTTATAGGTGTTATAATGCCATCAACAATTCTGTATCCCACAAATTCCTTTTCAAACACTGAATTGTATTCATTGGTAGCTATATCAACAAGCTTTTTGTCAAACTCTTTTGCTAAATATTCAATAATAGTTAATACATCATCAAAATCATCATTGCGAATAGTATCACAAACAATATTCATTACTTTATCCATATCGTATTGATCATTATAGTCTATTTTTTTAAGATAAACGTCAGCAAGAATGTTTCTTATAAAAACATTTAATTTACTATCATTGGATTGATAAGCATAATCATAACAGCGATAAACACGTTGAGTTGCATTAATCAGCCCAATTCGCGTTCTTTCGTCAAGAGTATCAATCTGCATCTCAGTATTCTCAGATTTTATGCCTGCTCGGTCAGAAAACCCTCCGCGAAGTTGTACTTTAAATCCCGTCATTTTTATGTTCCTTTCCCTTTCCCTCAACGAGACAAGAATTATTTATACATTAAATATTATAACATACATGTATGACAAATTCTACCGAATTGTAATAAAATATTTTAATGTCGTGCATTTCACCCCCTTTCTACCCATTTTCGACCGCCCCATCTCAAACCCTCAAGAGGTAACAAAATCAGTAAAATCATTAATCAGTGTCAATAAACAATGAGTTTCAGATTTACGACGTAGGGGCGACCCTTGCGGTCGCCCGAATGCTGCATCTTGCTCACGGTTCCGGGCGACCGCAAGGGTCGCCCCTACGATGATGTCCGCTAAGTTAATGACATTGTGCGCTTGACTTGACATTCCGCTGTGGCTCCGCGCGGAGACGGAGGGAGTCAATTGTCGCTCCTTTTTCGGTTCAACAACAAAA
>CAZDWM010000090.1:0-1834 GCA_964509145.1 uncultured Eubacteriales bacterium
TGGTTTCCGAAAACAAGGTCGAATTTAACGTTTCTTTCGGTGAACAGCGTTAAGAGCTGGTCGTAGCCGCGCACATCACCGCTCATGATGTTATCGCCGCCGAGAATTACAAGGTCTGGGTTTTCGGCGTCAAGAGCCTCGCCGACAAGCGCAAGCACACCCTCCTCCATCGGATAAGAATCCTGCACGTCGCAGATGTACATAATTTTGAATTTACCGTCGCTGTTGAAATGCAGAGGGATATACTGTGCTGTTTCAGCAGCAAACGCTACGGTCGAAAAGCTGAGCGCGAAAATAGCCGCGAGAAGAACCGACAATAATTTTTTCATTCTGTTAATCCCCTTTGATTTTTAGATTTTATAAGCTAATTTTACTCCAATTTTTAACCGTTCCGTCGGCGTTGAAAAGCGGCAGGGGTTCAAGAAAAATAATGTCGCTCTTTTTTTGCGCGTCGCCCTCGGCGAGCACCGCCATGCGTCCGGCGATAATTCCGCCCGCCTGCTCGACAAGCTTTTCAAGCGCGTTAAGCGACTCACCCGTTGAAATGACATCGTCCACAATGAGAATCCTTTTGCCCTTCATCTTTTCCGCTTCGGCGGTATCAAGATAAAGTTTCTGCACCCTGTCGGTGGTAATGGACTTCACTGTCGCCTCAAAGACTCCCGTCATGTAAAGCTTGGGGTATTTGCGTGCGATAAAGTAGCTGTCGTCGCCGTTTTGACGCGCCATCTCGTGCGCAAGCGGTATGCCCTTCGCCTCGGCGGTGAGAACATAATCGTACTCGGGCGCGGCTTTTAAAAGCTCGCGTGCGCATGCCACCGTAAGCTCGGCGTTGCCGAACACCACAAACGCGCCGATGTATAAATCGTCTGTTATTTTGCAAATCGGTAAACTGTGTTTAATTCCGGCTATTGTCATGTCATAATGGTTCATTTAAAAGCCCCCCGTATGTGCCTTATCTATTATACAGCAACGATTTGAAATGTCAATCGGCTTGAGCTACATTTAAATTAGCCGACCTGTTTAACGTAATATATTTCTCAAATCATTCAACATATCATTGAAAAGAACACGCTGTTGTGGTAAACTTTCTATATTATACTAAAATGGTTTGGAGGCGATACGCTTTGGAATGCCCGAATTGCGGCAATCACATCGGCAGGTTTGAGCTTGACCAAAACTGCAAAAACTGCGGTGTCAACCTGTTCTATGCTCAGCAGGAAAAGCTGCTTTCCGAAGACGCGAAGCGCTGTGAGCTTGAATTTGCCTCCTTCCGCATTTTAACGGCAAAGCTCAAGGCTGCCTTCATCGGCGGTCCGCTTCAGATTGCGCGCATGGCGCTGACGGTTCTGTGCGTCGGCGTTCTGTTCATTCCGTTTGCCTCATTGCGCGCCGCTCTGCCGCTGTTCAGCCATTCAATTTCCTTCGGCGGCTACGGACTGTTTGAAAGCTTCTCCGACGGCAGTTTGATGTCGCTTTTTTACTTTGCCGATATCGGCGTTTCGGCGGACGCCGCCAAACG
This sequence comes from uncultured Eubacteriales bacterium, assembly GCA_964509145.1. Lineage (GTDB taxonomy): Bacteria > Bacillota > Clostridia > Oscillospirales > Acutalibacteraceae > UBA1425. The sequence goes on from CAZDWM010000090.1 coordinate 1,523, forward strand.
GGCGCTGCTGCTGACGATGGTCATGCTTGTCATTTTACTTGTCGGTATCGCCGTACTGGGTGCTGAATTTCTCTCGTTCATCAGCATCCGTCAAACGGCGTTTATTTTGTGTGTACTCTCATGCCTCGGTGCTGTCGTCTCGGCTGCTTCCGTCGCCTGTGCTTATTATCTCGCCGCTGCGTCGCTGCCGTCAGGAATACTGACGGCTTCCGTCGGCCCAGGCGGTTTTGCCGCGACGGCCGCTTTCTTATTGATGCTGGTTGTCAACATTTTTATCATAACTAAAAAGATTACCCCGAATATCCGTGAGGT
>CAZDWM010000090.1:1844-8958 GCA_964509145.1 uncultured Eubacteriales bacterium
GTCGCAACACGCAAAAAGGTCAAGTCCGGCGAGCTTTCTTATGAAGACCTGCCGCTGCCCGTGTTCGAGACTGAGGAGGAGCGCGAGAAAAGGCTCGCGGGCAGAGCGTCTGTCGAGGGGGGTGGTATAGATGAATAACCGAATCGACAAGGCTGCTGCCGAAAAAGCCGTCGGGCAGAAAAAAAGGATGCTTGTTTTCGGTCTGTGCAGCCTCGTGTCGCTCGTTGTCTGCACTTCGGTCGTGTTGCTCGTCGCGTTTTCAATGATAACCGAGGGCGTCTACGAGTTTGAAGCCGAACACACCACGAGCAAAACACCCCTGCCGCAAAGCGACGCCGACAAGCTCGCTTTTCTTTCAAGGCTTGTGAACGATGCTTCCGACAACACGCTCGTTCGCGTCGATTCGTCAACAGACGTCAAAGCCGAAAACCTTATCTGCGACGGCACACAGAGCGAGCAGGGTGCGCTCGCTTATATGCAAAGCACCCTTGTGTCCTCTGCCGACGAATTGTATCCCGCCGACTATACCGGCAGCTTCGGCAGCGGCTTCACGGATTTCCCGACAATGGCGCTCGTGCCGGATGATTGTTCCTCTGCCGTATGCGCCGAGGGCTTTACCGCCGACGACGGCACTGTCACGGACGACGGCTGTTATTTCTTCACCCTTACCGTACCCGGCATGGCGGACGACAAGGCTAATATCGGCGTTTACGATACGTTCAGGCTCGGTGCCGATGACGACGCTATTAAGAAGATTACAAAGAAAACCTCGTCCATCCTGATTATAAAATCATCACAGGTCATGCCCGGCGACTTCACCGTCGAAGCCAAGTCCGACCGGCTGACCGACCGGCTATTAAGCCTCACGATGACAAGGCGCTACACCGTTACGCTTTCCGTATCGTTCACAGGCTCGCTTACCTCGCTCGGTGAAAAGACGGTGAGTTTCGACTGGATTATAACCGAACGCTTCAACTACGAATGGGCTGGCATAACCTTCTCCGAAGACAGTGTCACCGTACCTGGGGGCAAAAATGTCAAGTTGTCTGCGAACGCCGTGATGAACAACGACGCAAAATATACCATCCGCTTCGAAAGCGCCGATAAAAGCGTCGCCGCGGTCGACGAACTCGGCTATATCACGGGCGTTAAAAACAGCAAAGAGCCTGTAACCGTCACCGTTCACCTCTCATACCTCGACCATAATTATTCAGACACCTGCAAGGTTTATGTGATGATTCCCGTCGAAAAGATTAAAGTATCCGACGACGAGGCAGCCCTCACTGTCGGCGAAACGAAGCGGCTTTCGGCTACACTCAAGCCCGTCGACGCGACGAACACCGATGTACTATGGATAAGCGACGATGAAAAAGTCGCCGAGGTGTCGGACGACGGTACGCTAACAGCCGTCGGTACGGGCACGACGTCCATTATAGCCGTTTCGGCAGACGGACATTTCAGAGATTCATGCACAGTAACAGTCACAAATAAGGGGGGCATGAATTGAGCGATAAAAATATAAGCACCTCGTCAAACGCCGTTTTGGACGAAAAGCCGGAAAGCGGACAGCCGATACAATACTACAAAGACCACAACTACGTCGGCGTCAAGGAGACTGTAGCCTACCTGTTCAACGACTGGTCCAACTCCTTCAATATCAACGGTTTTTCCGAGCGGTACATATGGGACGTCGTGCACATCGACTTCACCATCAGCGCGGTGGTTAACCTTGTCACAACTGCGTGGGACATCATCAACGACACATTCATCTCCGTCATAGTCGACAGCACGCGCACGCGCATCGGCAAGTTCCGCCCCTACCTTGTCGGGCTACAGCTGCCGCTTACGGTCATCGGCATGTTCACCTGGCTGCTGCCGCTGTTCTTCCACGACACGTCAGGCACCTACATCCCGAAGCTGATTTATTATTACATCTTTGCTGTCATCTCCGAGACGGCGGGCACCTTTACGAGTGTGGCAAAAAGCGGCTATATGTCCACCATCACCCCAAACCCAAACGAGCGTGTCCGGCTGATTACGCTCGCCGAGCTGCTGACCGGCATGATGGGCGAGGACATGCCGCGCTACATAATGGGCGTGCTGATTGACCTCGTCAACAACAAGGTCGTCACGTGGAAATTAAGCTCCGTCTTTATGGCGATGGGCATCCTGACGGCTACTATTTCGTCGCTGTGTACGTTCTGGTTCTTCCTCGCCTCAAAGGAGCGTGTGCCGCAATCGCTTGAGCGACCCGACATCAAGCAGGGGCTCAAAGCCATCGTCACAAACTATCCCGTTTTGCTTATGTGCCTGTCCGACTTCCTCGGCAACTTTGCCATCAGCAAAAGCGACACCAACTACTTTATCGACGTTTTGGGAAGCTATTCACTCATCACGCTGCTCAACATCCCCTCGTCGATAAACGGCAGCATCAGCTACGCCTTCGTAGCGCCGCTTCGGCGGCGGTTCTCGTCGAAGTCGCTTTGGATTTTTTCCGAGATTTACGGCAACGTGCTTAATGTCGGTGTCTTCCTGTTCGGCGTCAGCAAAGGCCGAACGATGTTCTACAAAAGAATCCCCATGTGTATCGCGTTCGGGCTCAAGGAATGGTTCGGCAAATGGATTTGGGGCATCACCAAGGTTATCAACGCCGACCTGTGGAACGAGGCGATGGACTACTGCGAGTGGAAAAACGGCTACCGTATGGAGGCAACTACTGGCGTCGCGAAGGGACTTATCCTGAAAATTCAAGGCGCGCTATTAAGCTCCGTCACAAGCCTTATAATGAAAAAAATCGGCTATGTTCAAGGGCTTGAAATCGGCACACAGAACGACACTACAAAATACTGGGAGTTTGCCCTTTGCACCATCGTCCCCACGGTAACGGGTGCGTTGCGCATAGTCCCGAAGTTCCTGTGGCCGATATCAAAGGAAAAACGCAGTAAAATGTATGACGACCTCGCCGCCGCCCGACAGAAAAAGGTCATGGGCTATATCGACGCGTTTGAAAACGGTCTTTCGGAAGATATATAAAAGAAAGGATTGAAAAATAATGAAAAAAATCTTCTCCGTATTCCTTACCCTGTCTCTTGTTTTTTGCATGTCCGTAACCGTTCATGCCGAAAACAACACAACGCTCCGCTACGGTGCGGACGGCAAGTTCACGATTCTTCAAATTACAGACCCGCAGGACGACCATCACCCCTCACCCGATATGCTCCGTCTTATCTCGTTGGCGATTGAGGAGAGCGACCCCGACCTTGTTGTGTTCAGCGGCGACATTGTTGAGGATGAGCGCGCGGGCGACATCGGCACCGACGACGAAAACGGACACGAGGGCGTGAGCGTCTACGACAACGACGGAAATATTGTCCACGATGAGACACTAGCAAATGTCCGCACTGCCTGCGCCGCTGTTTTTAACGAGGTTGAAACTAAGGGCATTCCGTTTGCCGTCGCCTTGGGCAACAACGATTATCAGTCCGGCATCAGCAGCGCCGATTGGCTTGATGTTCTTGATGATTACGACATGAACCTAACAACCGACATGAGCAACGACGACGACAACCGGGTGGATTGCAATCTTAATATCCTGTCGTCCTCAAATCAGAATACAGCCTTTGCGGTTTGGATTATGGACACCAAGACGAACTCCGTCACGGGCAGCCAGCTTGATTGGTTTGCTTCGGCGGGCAACACGCTTAAAAGTCAAAACGACGGCGTACCCATGCCGTCGATGGTTTTCCAGCATATCCCCGTTGACGACATGGGCAACCTGTTTGAGTATTGTCATTTTTGGGATCCGGGCGCTCTGCCAAACGGTCTCCGCTTTCTCAGACTGAACAAGGATATCGCGAACGGGTATTACCTCTCTGTACAGACACCGGGCAGAACCACCGATGAATTCAGCGCGTGGAAGGCTGACGGCGGCGTGCTTGCGGCGTTTTTCGGCCACCTCCACACCGAGGGCTATTCCGGCAAATGGGACGGTATTGAATTAGGGCTTACCTACGGCAGCCAGTTCGCAAAGAGCGGACCGTATGGCGTGAGGGTTTTAACTCTCAACGAAAATGACCCTGCCAACTATGTCAACGAGCAGTATGTTTATGAGGGCAGCGTCGCCTGCGGCAACGCAAAGCTGGTTAAGGAAGCCTTCGAGCCGTACCCTGTTTACGACAACTTTTTCGAAACCATTTACGGATTCTTCGTCAACACGTTTATCAAACTTTGGCAGATGATTGTAAATATATTCTGAATTTAAATATACCAAATCCACCCAAACAGGAAGATAATTATTAGCCACTGCCACCAGTAGTATTTCACCGTCACCGTACAGGTGTCGGTGAATATTTTATTGTCGGCATCTATAAGCGTCGCCGTAACCGTCGCGCTTCCTTTTTTCACGGGCGTCAGCCTGCCGGTATTTTCGTCGACAAGCACGACGTTCGTGTTGCTTGAGCGCCATTTTACGGTGCGGACTGTCGAATTTGCCGGTGTCACCTCCGCCGCAAGCGTAGCGGAAGCGGACGACTTATAGTACAGCACCGTGCTGTCGGTCGTTATGCTTAATCCTGTTACTCTGACGAGGCTAAGCGTTGCCGCCGACGTACCCGACGAATACGCATCGGCGTAATAGCCACTACCCGTCACGCGGGCAAAGAAATAATAAGTTGTACCTGTATCCAGCCCGGAAAAAGTGACACTGTCCGTCCATTCCGCGACATTCGCCTCCGGGTTGTCTGGCGATATCGAAAAGCCGTATTCGACATTGCCGTCGCCCGTGTAGCCTGTGACGTTTTTCAGCGACACTGTAGTGTAGGAACATCCGCTGATTTCAGGCGCTGTAATCGTCCGGGGATTGCCGCCTACAGTGACGGTTATGCCGACGGAATAACCGCCGCTTACCGTCGTCGCCGTTACAACGGCGATTCCGCGTCTGATGCCAGTCACCTCTCCCGTTTCTTCATTATGCGCAACAGCGCCCGCGTCGCCTGATATCGAATATGTTATTCCCTGCTCGGTCGCGTTTTCGGGAACGGCTTTAACGCCGAGCGACACCGAGCCGCCGGCAAGAATACCGATGTTCTCCGAGACGCAGACGATACCCGTAACCGGGATATAATGGGTAACAGTCACTCTTGCCGTTGCGGTATATTCATATTCTTCACTGCCGACAGTTATTGCCGCCTTAACGGTGAAGTCCGTGCTTTCCGTAAGATTCGCCCCATTGAAGGGCGTGCCGCCCGGATATTCCGCCGAATAGTCAATCTCGGCGCAGGAGGACGCCCATGCGGTCTCCGCCTCGTCATAGAGGCTTTCGAGCGATACATATGTCCCCTCGGCGACTGTCAGATCGTTTGTATCGACTGTAAACTGCGGTCTGCCCTGAGAAGGAACATCGACCGCGGCTGCCGGAAATCCCTCTGCCAGACTGCCCGACGAGGTATAAACACCCGAGCCGGAAACTCCCGCCGGCACATTTCCTCCACCCCAGAAGCCTTCCTTTACTGTCATTGAATAATTAAGTCTGAATATACCCTCGTTGTCCGGGTCAAGCGGACTACCGTTCTCGTCTACACCTACCGGTTTAAAGTCGACGTCCGAAGCGCTGATCGCTGTCGTTCCGTCGGCATTCTCGGTGACGGTAGCCCCGTAATCAGTTTGCAGCGCGAGCTTCTGGCTGTCGGTCAGATAAAAATAATCGGATATCGTATCCGTTACCGACGCGCAGTAAAGCGATTCGCCGATAATCGTCGAAATTTCGTTGAATATACTTTCAAGCGGCAGGTTCGCGGAGCCGATGCTGCAATAATGCTCCGCCGTTTTTTCGCCCGTCAGCGTCATACTCTGAGCGTCGGGGTAATTTGACGAAATACAGTTCAAATAAACCGTGTTCTTTTCTCCGGTTTCGCCGGACATGTTTTCCTCGCCGAACATACCGATTGTGTAAACCGACGCGCCGCAAATGCTCTTAAGAGTATGCGCGGCGGCAATCGCGCCGTTGGCCGTCGAGAGCGCCGAGCTGTCGGTGTCGCCGGTCCAGCCGTACGAGCCGGGACCGCCGTCGGTAAACAGAATGACCGCCCTGTTTCTGCCCTCCGCTGGATTTGCCCCGAATATGTTGACGGCCTGACTGAGCGCGTCGTCCGAATATGTCGGTCCCTTGGCTGTAAGCGCGTTAAAAATGTCCCCGAGCGTATCAGCCTCACCGTAAGCGCTTACAAGCGCGCCCGACGGGGATTTATTATCGCCGGTCAGAATGTTTGCGTAATAAGGCGCCGTATGTGTGTTGAGCGAATATGTCTCGCTGTTGCGCGTTCCGGATGAAAACTCAACGACGGCTATCCGGTGATCGACGCCGTATTCCTCAGCGTTTTGCGCGATACTCGCGGCAAAGGAGGATGCCGCCGCCTTGAGGTCGTTAAGAAAGCCGGTATAAAAGCGGTAACAGCCGTTTTCCTCGTCCTGCGTGTCGCTGATTGTTATAACCGTGTTGACGCCGTCAATCTCGGCGTGCCACTGTCCGTCTGTGTATGAAACCGGCAGATGCGAAATAATCCTGTACTGCTGGCCGTTTATTATCTGATAGGTCGTCGCCTCAATATAATAAGTCTTTGATGTATCCTCCTCTCCTGCGCTGACGGGTATGCCCCATGCCATGCTGCCTGAAACGTCAAGAACCATGACGATGTCCGTCGGCACAGCCTGCCCCGCCTGATAAGCGTCCAGTGAAACGTCAAACACATTCTGATTAACAGAATTTTGAAAGGCTGTTTTATGCGTCACAATGCCCGATATGCCGGCGGAAAAAACCGGCATATCGCACGGAACCACAGTAAATCCAGCAAGGATAATAACCAAAGCAACTGAAATATATTTTTTAACGCTCATCTTGCCGCCTCCTCAGTATTACAAGAGTATATGGAAAGCATATCATCAGCCGCGGTTTTTGTCAAATATATACATAATTTTCACATCCGGCTACCTTCTGCTCCGCCTCGCGACGGACGCCTAACACTTCCTACTGCCAAGCGCGTAACGGACTTCCACCGCCAAGTTTTCGTCCATGTCCGGCACACACAAGCAGCGCCGAAAACGTTAAAACGTTTCCGGC
>CAZDWM010000091.1:0-1707 GCA_964509145.1 uncultured Eubacteriales bacterium
TTTTCGTATATGGGCAAATGTAGGGGAAATATGCTTGAAACATCGACTTAATATTGGTATAATGCTTGTACTATGCATTACTATGCAGGTAAAATTCAAAAAAGGACGGTTATTAATATGAAAAAAACCATCTCTGTACTCTTGGCGGCTGTCTTGATGCTGTCGGTTATGTCCTTCGGCGCGTGGTCTATCGACGACCAGAGCGTGCGCGTTACTAACATAACAATAGAATCACCCGCTAAGGTTAAAACGGGCGCGACGGCGCAACTCAACTATACACTGTCGCCCGAAAACGCGTCCAACAAAGAAATAACGTGGGAAACGAGCAGCAAGCTTATCACTGTCGACTCAAAAGGTCAGGTCACGGCCAACAGGTTTATTCCATTTTCAGACAGCTATTCATTTTTAAAAATCCCGTCTTTCGGAGGTTCGGCGACGGTTAAAGCGACGACCGACGACGGCGGCTATACGGCGACCTGCACCGTTAAGGTCTCGCCCGACATCTGGAACATTTTACTCCTTGCAACTCTCATAGGTATTGTTGTGGTTCCTATGTTCTTAACACCGGCTGTTGTTGTCTAACGGCACACCAATACGAGACGTACTAAAGGAGCAAATATCAAAATATGAGCATCAATTGGAAGAGCTTCAAGAGCGGAAGCGATGTGCGCGGGCTGGGGCTGGCGGACGAAAACGACCCGCTCTATTTGAGCGACGACGTTGTCGGGCGGATAGCCGCCGCGTTTGCCGCGTGGCTGTCCGAAAAAGAGGGCAAGCCGTGCAACGCGCTTAAGGTATCTGTCGGTCACGACTCGAGGGTGTCGTCAGAGCGCATTAAGAAAGCCGTCATTTCGGCGCTAACGGGCAGCGGCGTTTATGTTCTCGACTGCGGAATGTCCTCGACACCCGCCATGTTTATGACGACGGTTGACCTCGCTTGTGACGGCGCGGTTCAAATCACCGCCAGCCATCACCCGATGGATAAAAACGGACTAAAATTTTTCAGCCCCTCCGGCGGGCTTGAGGGGACGGACATTACAGACCTTCTCGCTGCCGCCGAAAAGGGCGGCATCCCGTCGGACGGTATGGGAGTAGCGGAACCGGTTAATTATATGAAGATCTACGCCGCGCGGCTTAAAACGCTGATTTGCACGGGCGTCGCGGCGGACGACTATGAAAAGCCGCTCAAGGGCTTTAAAATCGCGGTAGACGCGGGTAACGGCGTGGGCGGCTTTTACGCCTCGGACGTTCTCGCACCGCTGGGTGCGGATGTGTCTGGCAGCGTCTTCCTTGAGCCGGACGGCACGTTCCCGAACCATATCCCGAACCCTGAGAACGAGACGGCTATGCGCTTTGCCGCCGAAGCGACGGTTAACAGCAGCTCGGATCTCGGCGTAATCTTCGACACCGATGTCGACCGCGCGGGCTGTGTCGGCAACGACGGCACGGAGCTTAACCGCAACAGGCTTGTGGCCATAGCGGCCTACATCGCGCTTGAAAGCTGTCCCGGCGGCGTCATTGTGACCGATTCTGTCACCTCCGACGGTCTGGCAGAATTTATAGCATCGCTGGGCGGCGTTCATATGCGCTATCAGCGCGGCTATAAAAATGTTATCAACAAGCAGCTTGAGCTGACGGTTCAGGGTGTCGGCTGTCCGCTGGCTATTGAAACCTCCGGCCACGCGGCGTTCGCCGAGAATTATTTCC
>CAZDWM010000091.1:1717-8125 GCA_964509145.1 uncultured Eubacteriales bacterium
AACGCTCGGCGATATTATCACTTCGCTAAAAATTCCCGCCGAGGAGACAGAAGTGCGCATCAGGATTCTTGCCGAAGACTTCCGGTCTGTCGGACAGGGTTTTATCGACGGCTGGACGGCATATACCGAAGCGGCAGGAGGTTACACGGCGGCGGCTGACAACTATGAGGGCATTCGTTTTTCAACCGATAAGGAAAGCGGCGACGGCTGGATTTTGGTGCGTTTAAGTGTGCACGACCCCGTTATCGTCGTTAACGTCGAAAGCAATTCGGCGGGTGGCACATTGAAGATGCTGCGCACACTTTTCGACTATGCGAAGGCCGTCGCGTCACTCGACCTTTCGGCGCTTGCCGAAAGGATATCGGGAACGGAGGCGGTTCGATGATCAACGCACTGAAAAAGTCCTTCGGCGCGGCGGCAGGGGAGGTCTTTTCGTCGTTTCTTTACGGTCTGTCAATGGTTCAGGCACCGTCGGCGAAAATAACAGTTCAAATGCCGTCCATCCCGGGCGACTTTACGCCCGTTATCCGCTTTGCCGTCGCCAGCGATATCCACAAAATGAACGACAGGCTCGCCGACATGATAGACACCTGTTACCGGCTCGCCGACGGCGACGGGAGATATCAGGGGCTGGACGCGCTTTGCTTCGCGGGCGACTTCACCGATTCCGGCGCAACCGAGGAGATGGAGGCGACCAAGGCGGTTTTCGATGCCCATATCGACTACGGCAAAACGGCGCTGGTGAACATCATGGGTAACCACGAGTTCAGCAGCGACAAGCTGACAGCTCGTGCGAGGTATCAGCTTGTTTTCCGCGTCAAACCGGAGGTTCACACCGTTATCAAGGGCTTCCATTTCATAGGGGTGTCCAATTCACCGCACTCCAGCTATCCGCCGTCCGTTCTGCGCTGGACGCGTCAGGCGGTTAAGGCGGCGGAGGGCGACGACGCGTCAAAACCGGTTTTCACGTTTCAGCATCCGCACAATTTATTCACTGTTTACGGCAGCGTCAACTGGGGCACGACTAAAACAAACGCGCTCTGGCGCGGACACAACCGGGTTGTCAATTTTTCCGGGCACTCGCATTATCCGATGAACGACCCTCGCTCCGTCTGGCAGGGTTCGTACACGGCGCTTGGAACCGGCACGTTGAAATATTTTGAGCTTGAAAACGAGTTGATGGCAGGCTGCTTCCCAAAGCGTCACGAGGATGCCGCACAGTTTTACGTCGTCGAGGTCGACGAACGCAACAGGGTTGCAATCCGCTGCTACGACCTGATTACAAATACGTTTTTCGGTGAGGACTATTTCATTGACGATGTCCACAAACCCTCGGCCTACGCCTACACCTACAAAAACAGAATGCGCTACGACAAAACGCCGACGTTTGAGCCGGGCACGTCAATCAGGGTTTTAAAGAACAGGGATAGCGAATACAAGGTCGCGTTCAAGCAGGCCAAGGACACCTTTATTGTCCACGACTACAAAATCGTCATCAGGGACATAAAAGGTAAAAGGATTTACTCCGAAAGCTTTGTTTCAGACTATTTTCTTGCCAAGCCGGACGAGACCTTCACATGCGATTTGGGAAACATCGGGCTTAAAGAGGGGAGCCGGTACATCGTTACGGTGACGGCGGCCAACGCCTACTACAAGCTTTCCCGAGATATTAAGGCAGGGTTCATAGCGTAACGATTGAAATTACGGTTAAAATTACCAAAAAAATGATTGACAAACACAACATTCTGTGCTATTTTATAATCAATGTCTCTGTGACGGAATTTTTCTGAAAAATTCTGCATAAGTGCAAGGATTTTGCCGATTGCCGCAAAAACCTTGCACTTGAATATTCAAAAGACGCCGTGTTCATGAGTCCTTGTGTTTTTTATATTATTAGCGGATTTTGATAACATCATCGAGCATAATACAACATATTGGGGGGATGACAAAGCGTTCACCGTTGCGGTTATGAGACTAAAAAAACAGATGTCGAAAGGAGAATGCTTAATGAAGCTGATTAAGAGAACCTTGTCCGTCGTGCTTGCATTGCTGATTGTCTTGCCGGTATTCATCTTTGCGGTGGTACCGACATATATAACTATTACGGACAAGCCCATTACCTTTATCGCACCAACTTATTCAAGCGAACCTTCTGCGCCGATTACTGTCACAGAGCAGGAAATTGATGCCGACGAAGCCGACCCGCCGACAGTCGAAACTGTTACTATTGCGTCCAGTCCCAATAAGCTTATTTACAATTACGGCGAAGCAATCAACTTTTCAGGGTTGATGCTTAGCGTAGAGTACAGCGACGGTTCCTTCCAGACGGTTACCGATACAGGAGCGATGATATTAAGCGCCGACCATGCCGTTAAGACTGAGCCGAACACAGACTCGACAGTACAAACGGTCACTATTTCATATGAGAGTAAAATAATATCATTCAACATCACCGTCAACAACCCTGTATCAAGCATTTCCGTTGAAAGCGCCCCGGATATCACTACTTATTCCTATGGTAACACAATCCTTTTTACGGGTCTTAGAATCAAAACAACGCGTCTTGACGGTTCAACAGCAATTTTAATACCGACAGAAATGGTGGATGGTGTGGAAAAACCAGTAAACGGTTTTTCGTTCAGCACAATAAACGCTTCCTATACCGTTGATGAAGACTGGACAAACCTTTACAGCGATACCGCCAGAATAAAAGTATTTTATAAGGATAAAGAAACGTTTTTCGAAATAACCGTCAACAATCCCATATCATGGCTTCACATTGAAGAGCTTCCGCAAAAGCTCACATACAACTACGGAGAGCATTTGGACACAGCGGGAATGATTGTCAACGCGTCTCACAAGAACGGTACAGAAGAAGAAAATGTCGATTATGACTGTAATGTTACGACACTAACCCAAATCGGTGGGCAAAAGGTCACGGTATCATATGCAGGAAAGGAAACTACATTTACCGTTGACGTTCTAAATCCGGTTATAGACCTTGAACTGCTTTCAACACCTTATAAAACCGTTTACAAGACCCGCGAAAACCTTAATTCCGAGGGTATGATGCTCAGAGCGCGGTACTTAAACGGCTTTACGGAGATATTAGAACACGGATATACCATACGCGGGTTCAATTCCTCCGTTCAGGTTTTTGCCCAGAATATCACAGTGTCATACAGCTACGACGGCAATACGGACTACGTTACGTTCACCGTCGACATATTCGCCCCCTCAACGCTTATAACCGGCGGAGTTTATGAACTGTATTACTTACAAGGTATCAGCCTCTCACCGTCGGTACCCGAAAGGGATTACCAAAGCAGCGTAACCTACGGTTATTGGATTAGTGACGAGAGAATTGCCAATATTACGGAGGGTACAATAAACGGCTTGCGCAGGGGAACGGTTGATCTAAGGGTTACGGCTACCGAAATCATTGAGAAAGACGGACAGACGCTTACATTCAATTATTCCGAATATACGACCATTCGCGTTATGCTGATGTTCTGGCAATGGTTTATTAAGTATTTCGTATTCTTCGGTTGGCTCGGCTTTGATATTTACATCTGATTGTACGAATGCCGGTAACAACTTGACAACCTACAGCTGTTATTGAATATCATTTATTATATGCTATAAACAAACAATCACCCGTTTGACGCTGTTTTTCAAACAAAACACGTCAAACGGGTGATTAATTAATGTTATTAGCGTTATTCCGTCCGCAGAGCGATAACAGGGTCTTTCTTAGCCGCCATGCGTGACGGTATCAAGCCCGCGACTAAGGTCAGCATCATACTCACGACAATCAGACCAACACCGCCGACGATGGGTAGCACGGCGAGTGTCTCAATTTCCGTCAGCCGCTCTATGACGAAATTGAGCGGAATGTTAATTAAGAGCGTTGCGCCTACGCCGATGATGCCCGACACAAAGCCGATGATGACGGTTTCGGAATTGAACACGCTTGAGATGTCGCGCTTTGACGCGCCGATGGAACGAAGAATGCCTATTTCCTTTGTGCGCTCAAGTACGGAGATGTAGGTAATTACGCCAATCATAATTGACGACACGATAAGCGATATCGCGACGAAAGCTACCAGCACATAGGTAATGATGTTGATTATTGACGTGACGGAGGACATCATCAGCCCGATGTAGTCCGTGTAGCCGATGACATATTCCTCGTGTCCGTCCGCCTGCTGTTTCGCGTTGTAGGCATCAATGAGCAGAAGAATCTGCGTTTTGGCGTTGAAATCGGAGGGGTAAATGTTGATGTTGCTGGGGGTGTTAACATCCGCGACACCAAGCAGCGAAAGGTTTTCTTCGTAGGTGGACTCCGAAAACGTTTCTTTTTCCTCCTCGGGTTCCGGTGCGGTTGTTTCTTCCTCATCTTCCTGTGTATCGCCGGACGGCTTTTCAACATCAACCGGCTTGCCGCTGTCGACCGCCGTGATAAAGCCCGACAGCATCTTAAGCTTGGTGTCCTTGTCCATCAGCTGAACATAGGTGTAAAGTTGGGAACCGCTTAGGTTTTCCATACCCTCGGCGCCCACCGCGGTAAGCATTTCGTCAAAATAGCCGATAAGCTTTTTTCGCTCGCTTGATGAGCGAATGTCCTTGAGCATCAGCTTGACCATGTCGTTCATTTTGTCCCGTTCGTCGCCGGTGTAGTGTTCGTCGATGAACGCGTATATCTCGTCCTCGGTCATCACGTCCTCAACGTTTAACCCGGGCATATCGTCCATATCGGGGGTTTCACCGTCATCCTCCATCTTCGCGATAGGTGATGCGGACGGTGTCTTGAAGGCGGAAACACCGGATGCCGTCGTGCTTCCTTCTACCACTTCAGTGGCATCTTCCGCTGTTTTTTGAGTAGTTTCCTCCTCAATCGGTTCAAATTTTAAGCCGGTGAAAACATCCGTTTCGGGGGTTGCTTTTTGTTCCTTTACAATCTCGCTTTTATTGACCTCGTTGATGATGTATTCCGTCAGTGAGCGCATATAACCGACACTTCCGCCGATGGAGGCGGCCGCGGTGTCCTTGGCGGGGCGCACGATGCCGACAATTTTAAGCTCGGGGGCGCTGTCGACGACCTTTTTCATATAATCGTCGTCGTCGCGCATGTCCTGCCAAATGCCGTCGGCGTCCTTTTGATAAAAGCCGGAATTGGGGACAAGCCTGAAGGTCATGTTGAGGAATTCGTCGTAGTCGTAGCTTTCAAGCTCAGCGTCTTCCTCAGCCGACGACGCGGCGTCGGTGGTTTCCTCGGTGTCCGCGGTTCCTTCGGCGGCTTTCGTCAACAGCGATTGCAGTGCCTGTTCATCGAGCAGACCGAGCGAGTAAAGCGTAGCGTCGGTGATTTCGTTGTTTTCGTCGACGGCTAGCACAAGCTCATTATAATGCTCCGGCCACTTGCCCGCGAGGACGTCGTACTGCGAATCGAGAAGCTCGCTGTTGTCGAGCATTTCCGCCCAGACGCTGCCGGTGAACTGTCCCATCCCCTTGACAGAGCCTCCACCCATACCGTCAAGAAGCTCGTTAGGGTTGAGCTGATACACATCATCGGACGTGTCAGACTTGAAAATTTGTGGTTCTATGTCATAGCTGTACTGGATGTCGGTGGTCAGACTTTTTAGTTCCTCGTTTGAGTCAATAAACTTCTTGAAATGGGCAAGATCGTTTTTTGTTGTTTTTGCGGAGACCTGCTTAATCATGCTCTCCATCGTAGGATTCTCGTAGATTTTATCAAGCGCGCGCTCTGTTGTTTCCTCTTTGCCTTTAACCTCGTCTTTAACATTTTTGCGAGCTTCCTTTTTTTCTTCGTTGTTGCCGGTGAACATTTTCATCATGCCGGACATGTCTACCGACTGGCTTTCGATGGTGAGCGGGTAGGACGACAGGGTGTCCTGCTCAATGCCCGCTATATAAGCCTGCATTCCGTTTGAAAGCGAAAGAATCAGCGCTATGCCCACAATACCGATGCTGCCCGCGAACGAGGTGAGGATGGTCCGTCCCTTTTTGGTAAGCAGGTTGTTAAAGCTTAAGGACAGCGCCGTCGTTTTTTTCATAGATGTCCTTTTGTGCTTTTTTTTCGTTTTATCTTTAAGCTTCTTGCCGCTGTTTTCGCCCTGTACCTCTACTTCAGCTTCATTAATGATTAACGGGTTGGTGTCGTCCGTGATTTTACCGTCCCTGAGGCTGATGACGCGGGTAGCGTATTGCTCTGCAAGCTCCGGGTTATGCGTAACCATCACCACAAGCCTGTCGCGTGCGATTTCGGAAATGAGCGCCATAATCTGGACACTTGTTTCGGAGTCGAGTGCGCCCGTGGGCTCGTCGGCCAAAAGAATATCGGGGTTATTAATAAGTGCGCGGGCGATGGCGACGCGCTGCATCTGG
>CAZDWM010000091.1:8135-8795 GCA_964509145.1 uncultured Eubacteriales bacterium
TTTGCAGAGCTTCCTTAGCGCGCCGTTTGCGTTCGCTGTTCGAAACGCCGGAGATAGTCAGCGCGAGCTCGACGTTTGACAGCACCGACTGGTGGGGGATGAGGTTGTAGCTCTGGAATACAAAGCCGATGGTATGGTTGCGGTAGGTGTCCCAGTCCTTGTCGCGGTATTTCATAGTGGAAACGCCATTTATGATAAGGTCGCCGCTGTCGTAGCGGTCAAGTCCGCCGATGACGTTTAAAAGCGTCGTTTTACCGGAGCCGCTGTGCCCGAGCACGGCGACAAATTCGTTGTCACGCAGGTTTAGCGTGACATCGTCGAGCGCCGTCTGGGTCAGTTCGCCTGTGACATATCTTTTACAGATGTTCTTTAGCTGTAACATCGTCTGTTCTCCCCCTAAATCGCCCCAAAATGATGATGTTAGTATATTACAATTAAATGAACTGAAAGTAAACGGTATTAAAATAATTATGAAATTTGAAGCTTGCCATGTTGCGTGGAATTTGTTAAGCTGTATTCATGATTTGAGGAACATACCTTAAGTTAGCGAAAGGACAGTTAGCAATGAAATATCATTATAAACCTCTCGACGCGGATGATATTGTCAGCGTTAAATACCTGCCGTCAGGCGGAAGAATTGTCAAGACAGTTATTCAGACG
>CAZDWM010000092.1:0-4406 GCA_964509145.1 uncultured Eubacteriales bacterium
CACGAGATTTTCAGCGAAATCGCCAGCGTCTCCGACATCCTCGTGGGCAACGAGGAGGACTTCCAGCTTTGTTTAGGCATCAAGGGTCCGGAGGCGGGCGGCAAGGATTTAGCCGCTAAAATCGACAGCTTCAAGGGCATGATATCAAACGTCAAGGCCACTTATCCCAACGCGTCCGTCTTCGCCACTACGCTGCGCGAGGTAGTCAACGCCAACCAGCACCTCTGGGGTGCCGTCATGCTAAACGGCGACGAATGGCAGGTTGTCGAGCCGCGCGATATCCGTGTGCTCGACCGCATCGGCGGCGGCGACGGCTTTGTCGGCGGTCTGCTTTATGCCATCCTGCGCGGCTGGGAGCCGGAAAAGTGGCTCCAGTTCGGCTGGGCAAGCGGTGCGCTTGCGACCACGTTCTTAACAGACTACGCGCAGCCGTCGGACGAGGAAATGGTCTGGAGCGTATGGAGCGGAAACGCGAGAGTTAAACGGTGAAAGTTGAAACTTAATCAGACAGATAAACTATAAGGTTTCTTAAAAGCCTGTCGGCGGCGGGGCTGTTGCCTGTGTCCTCCGTCAGCGGGAATGTGTTAAGCACAAGCCTGCCCCTGCCCAACCGGTAAACGGCGAGGTTCACCATTCCTTTATAGCCCGAAAAGCCCGTACCATCCCCGAAGTTTGAGCAGCCTCCCACGAAGAACGACACCGCCATTGCGTCGTCGGGCGTTATGTCGCTCACGACGTTGTAAGCGGGGAAGCAGCCATCCCAGCTGTCCCAGTCGAGCAGACCTTTTTTCATCCCGTCAAAAACGGGATGATTTTTTATCAGCACTTCCTTGTGATATACCCAGTTACCGCTGGTTTTGACAAAGCAGTTTTTGAGCGGCAGGCTCTTGCCGTCGAGCGCGTCGGGCTTGAGGAACAGCACCGTAGCGCCGTCCTCGCAGAGCGCGAGCAGTTTATTGAACTCATCGTTGTCAGAGACATTTCCTACGACATACAGACTTGCCTTGTCCGATTCCTCCGCGCCGAGCGCCGACAGATAGCCGAGCGTCTGCTCATCCAAAAAGTGAGGGTAAAATTTAACTCCGTCAAGCCTTTTTTGGCGGTTCGTCACATAGAATTCACGCTTACCGCCCGCCGCCTCGCCGCCGTTCAAAAGCCGAACGCGGAAGAAATATTTACCCTCGGGCAGCCCGACAGAGACGAAGCCTGAAAAAACAGGTACGGCAAGGAGCGGATAGCTTTCGCCTTCGGCGTATTGCGGCAAAGCAAAAGACACTTCGCGTCTCCAGTACGGCGTGCCATATTCGTCGGTGATGTACAACAGTGCGCGGTATTTGCCGTCGGGCAATGTGTCCTCATTGGCGAGCACCGCCTCAAGCGAAACAGGCTCGTCGGCGTAAAAATTGCCCTTGCCTGTGAACAGGCACCAGCGCACGCTTGCCCAGCCGTCGGCAAGCGCGTCGAAATTGTCCTCCTTGACGCGCCGGAAGTATGTATACGGTCCCTCGCCGCAGATGGCGTGGTCGAGAAGCCCCGTCAGGTTGTAACCGCAGAAGCGGGGATTGGAACGCACGACGTCAAAAATCCGCGCGCGCGTAACGGCGTTATATTTGTTCGACACCGCGAGAAAATCCTCCGGCAATGCGTAGGTGTTTTCACAGCCGAAGCGAATAAAATCCGCCTCGTATTGCTCGTTTATTTCTCTGTAGGCTAAGTAATCGGGGTTTTTCGGAGGTGTACCGTACATTTCAAAGTTGTTGATTGCCGTCTTGGTGTCGAGCAGGCTCCCGACGCCGCATTCCGAAAAGAAAACGGGTCTTGTGTTTTTACCATAGCTTCGTATAAAATCGCTGTCAGCCTTCGACAGCGGCATCGACGGGTAAAGGTGGTAGTCGCCGTAGGTCGCAGTCTCGCGTCCTGAATATTCAGTGCCGTCGTCACCCCACGCGTATTCCCATTTGTCGGAGCCGGGGTTTGAGACGGAGCCTGTCATAAAATCCCTGTCCCAGCGTCCGCTACTTAAAAGCACCAGACGCGAGTCGTCGAGCGCCCTCAACGCGGGCAGGATATTTTTTGCGGCTTGATAAACAAGCCTGTCGCCGTTTGTTTCATTCAAAGCGCCGTACATGACGAGACAGGCGTGGTTGCGGTCGCGGCGCACCATGTTTAAAAAGCTTCGGTTGAAACGCTCGGCGGTTTTGTCGCTGTCCTCAAGGCACCACGAAGCGTAAGCTTCCTGATAAATCATCAGCCCGAGCCGGTCGCAGTAGTCGAGCTGGCGCTCTGAAGCCTGCGTCGCAATGAAACGGATGCAGTTGTAGCCCGCCGCCTTTGATAACTGAAAGTCGCGAAGCTCCATGCCGTCGACCGCCGAAACGTCGATGCCTATGGGCATATGGTTGCCGGTGTGGGCGCTTTTAAGAAAGACGCGTTTACCGTTTAAAAAGAACCACCCGTCGCGTACAAGGAATTCGCGGAAGCCGACAGTAACGGCTTCGGCGATTTCTGGCAGACCATTTGGCGCTAAGTTAAAAAGCACATCGTAAAGGTTAGGTTCGTCGAACGACCAGGGCTTAAACTGCTCCAGCGCGATTTGCCCCTTGAAGACACTTTCGCCGGACGGTATTTCAATACCCTCGAAGCCGCACTGCGCGGCGGGGAATTTTTCGTTGATGTCGCGCACAAGAACGGAAAGCGAAGCAGTAGCGGCATCCGTGTCGTCGTTATGTAAAGCCGCTTCGAAAGATACAACACCGGTATGGATATCCGCCTTGCAGAACACATCGGCAACGCGGACGGCGGGCAGCTTCATGAGTGTGACGGGCTGCTTGATGCCGCCGGAATTGTAGCAGCACCCGCAGCGGAACGTGTCGCCGAACTTGTTGCGGCGCGGCACCTCGCAAAGCGTAAAGCCGTCAATGCGCCCGTCCTCAGGCGGGTTGATGACGCGCACGGCGACGAGCAGCTCATCCTTCCCGACGAAAGCGTCCGTCACGTCGGCGTAAAAGGTGTTTTCAGGGTCCTCGTTCACCGTCAGGAGCGTACCGTCGGCGTAGACCTCCGAATAATAATCGACGCACGAAAAGCGGAGCAGCAGCCGATAAAAAGCGTCGTTCCCGAACGGGTTCGCGACGCGGCAATAATACCAAAAAACGCCGTGGGCATCAAAAAAAGTATTTTGAGCCACACCCGGAATAACTGCGGGCTGCGCAGTGTCCGGTATAGCCGAAGCCCAGCCGGAGGACTTGCCAACATTGTCCGCGTCGTGTGTTATGAGCCAGTTGGTGAGTGTGTAGGTAAGGTTCATGGGAGCCTCCTGTATGAGATGATATTAACATTTAAACGCATATAGTGACAAAGTTCCATTGACTATTTCCAATTGTGAGATATATTATCAACGGAAATACAACGACATTTGTTTCCTTCATATTCCCCTTCATTATCAATATAAGATGTTACAGTAATCTCTAAATCTCTTTGTTCTACAATGTCGATTATGTTGTATTCATCATCATCCAGCTTTCCTAAATATAAATTTTTAATAGCTTCATCTTTAGAGTTTAACGCAACAAAACGGAATTCATTTTGTCCTGAAAACTTAACATCTTTATGAAAACAAACCTCTAACGCATATTCATTAGCGTTTTGTTCCTCATTAGGGATAAAATTATGGTTATCATATCCAATATATCCCCAAGCGCCAATGTAATTATTTTCCTTAAGCTTTTGATTAAACTTTTCTAATGTTTTAAAGGGAAATTCGAACAAAAGTATAGCATAGTCTTCAATAGAATTATCACCTACGATTTCTTTTATAACGTTCCATGGAATAATATGTGAATATGTTTTTTCACTAATCATTTCAAGACGCCAATTAATGCTGTATGTACAAAAAATACATTGGTTTGCGCCTACAGCAAGATGAGTATCAGGGTCATTATTAAATATAGGCATCCACTCATTATCGCCCTTTCTTCTAACATAACAATAATTCTTTCTTGATTCAGAGGCTTCATTAATATCCCATATTAAACTGCTTGGATTTTTTATCACTTGTTTTCTAAAATAACTTACAGCTGGCATATAAATATGTCCGCTATTTACAATGTCCTCTATTATCTTTTTCTTTGTGATTTTAAAAAGTGCTATTGGCATTGGGATTGGCTGAAGCATAGATATGTCCCCTTATCAACATATGTTATAACAAACTAAAATTGTAATATTTGCATTCTCAGTAAATTTATAATAATATATTGATTATAACAAACCGTAAAATAAAATCAACCTAAAACGACAGCATATAAGTCAATATCGCAAAATTTTCCTCTATGAAGCAATGTCAACAACTTAAGAGCTTTTTCAACGCAGGAACATGGTTTCATCCATAATGCCAAAATAATCCGGAC
>CAZDWM010000092.1:4416-8771 GCA_964509145.1 uncultured Eubacteriales bacterium
CTTTTAGCGGCTTTTGTTAAAAGGTATGTAATCCTAAAGGATTGCAGCAGTCAAACAGAGTCTTGCTGATGTTTTCTGTTGCATCGCCGTAAAATTATGTTATAATATTACCATTCCGCGTTCCGTTGAACGGACGCCATGATGTTTGAGGGGGATTTTTAAATGAGATTCAAAAAGTTTATCGCGGTGGTGCTTACACTAATCATGCTTACGGCGGTTGTTTCGTTTCCGGCGACGGCGTCCGAGGCGCTTTATCTCGACGACGATACGGCTATCGTCATGATTCCGGGGCTTTCGATGAACTCGGTGAATGTCTACGAAAAGGACGGCACATTTGTCAGCGATACCAAGCTGGTTTACGACCTCGATCCGCTTGTTGCGGATTTGCCGCTGGTTATCGGTTCTCTTGCGTTGTCGTCGGCTTTTAATATGGACATAGGGCTTTCAAAGTCGATTGCAAAAACCGTCCGCGACCTCTTGCCCGGCTTTGATACCAAGAACCACTACACAGAGACCGTTGTATATGACAAACCGCTGTCCGAATACAGTGAGGATGATTACTGGTGCTTCTCCCAATATGTCAACCTGTCGCCCTTTGGCGATATGCTCGGCCAGACATACCTCTACAACTACGACGACTTCGGCAGCGTCCGCACGGCGGCGGACGGGCTTAACGACTATATTCAAGATATTATCCTCGAAAAAGAGGGCTACAGCAAGGTTGTCCTATGTCCCATCAGCCTTGGAGGCACAGTGGCGGAGCTTTACCTCGACCTTTATCCCGAAAGCCATTCCATCATAAAAAAAATTGTGTTCATGGTCGCGGCGGCAGACGGCACCGACATCATCGGTGAGCTGTTCACAAAGGATTTAACAATCATATCCTCACCCGAAGCGGTCAAAGAAACGCTTTTCAGCTTCATCTCCGTTCCGAAGGCTCTTGAGACGGTCATCGGCTATCTGCTCGGCTTTGTAGTCAACGAACGTAACCTTGATATGCTAACCGACGCCATCCTGTTCGGCGTAAACGACTCCATCGCGACAACAACGCTCTGGGGATTATGTCCGAAGGCCTATTACGAACAGGCGCGCGCCGCCTACCTTATGCGCGGCAAGGACGATGCCAAGCGCGCAGAAGTTGACCGACTCATGCAGGCACGCGAAAACCTCTCCGCCAACCTCGACGATGTCATTGCCAAGGGCGGCAAGGTTTTTGCCCTCTCCGGCTATGACCTGCCGCTCAACCAGTTCTGCGACAACGACTGGTTCGGCAGCGCGTCGCTCACATCCTCCGACACCATCGTCCCAACCTATTCCTCCAGCTTCGGCGCGACAGTCGCCGACCTCGACCAGACCCTCGGCTCGGGCTATATCAGCCACAATCCGGTCTGCACAAATCCGGCGCATAACCACCTGTCCTCCGACGGTGTTGTCGACGCATCAACCTGTATGTTCCCCGAGACGACGTGGTTCTTCCGATGGGTGACTCACGCGGCCTTCGGGCAGAACCTGTCCGCGCTCCGGCTCGTTAAATCGCTAGTCAGTGAAAACGGGATTACCGACGTTTATTCGAGCGTCCAATACCCGCAGTTTATCTATTAAACTCCCCTGTGCCACCCGATTCTTCATTATTTATTATCATTAATAGTCAAGTTAACATGCAAAAATAAACATAGAAAACAACAACGGCTGTCCCGTATCAATGGGGCAGCCGTTGTGGGTTAATAATTTGAAGTTTATTCTTCCATCTGCTTACCGAGGAAGGAGGCCGCGACCTGCGCGAGCTTTATTTCCGTCGGCGTCGGAATGGAGCCGTTTTCGTTCATCAGGATAATGACCGAGCCCGAGACGTCACCCGCACCGATAATCGGGTACGCGATGCCGGCGTTTTTATCAAGCCCGTCAACCGGGTGGATGCGTTCATTGTCGACCGCCGCGACATAACCCGAGCGGCTTTCCATAATGCTTTCCAGCGCCGTACCGACGCGGCGTTCAAGCGCGTCCTTCTTAGGGATTCCGGCGCACGCTATAACCCTGTCGCGGTCGGTGATAAGCACCGGCAGGTTAGTGCTGCGGTAAAGTACCTCGGCGTACTGCTTGGTCTGTGCCGACAACTCGCCTATTGGCGAGTATTTCTTAAAAATGACTTCTCCGTCCGCGTCCGTGTAAATCTCCAGCGGGTCGCCCTCGCGGATACGCATGGTTCTTCTTATTTCCTTCGGTATGACTACACGACCTAAGTCGTCGATTCGTCTGACTATGCCTGTTGCTTTCATGGTCTTTCCTCCGTTTTTGTTTGGTTCGCAGTTATTATCTGTCAATCAGGCTTATTTATACCGCGCGGAAATTGTAAAAATTTTGACTTTTTTTAGCTTGCCTCGACCCATTTAATCATATATTTGTCTCAATTATTATATTATTGCGGATTATCAAGTCAGAATGTTATACATTTAACAGCAACTGTACGTTTTAGATTATCCGATATTTTCATTGATAAAAAGCAAAAATATGTTGACTTGATGGAAAAATGTGCTATAATGAATATGGCTATTTTTTCCTGATAATCCTGTTATATTTTGTGCAACGTGTATAATTCATCGTGCTAAGACGATGAAAACAAAGCTGATATGGCGGCACAGGTACATCGGCTTTAGTGACAAACGGCACTGCATACAACCGGCATATAAGATGTGGGGTAAAGAATGAATGATAAATCATTCATTCTGGAAGTTTTGTCCTTTTGCGCCATACAGAACGGCGCAAATCGGCTTCGCCGACCGGCTAAAACTTCCGCGTTCCGTGAAAGGATCGTCATTTTTATGAAAAAATTCATCAGTGTTTTTTTGTGCCTTACCTTTTTACTTTACCTACCCTCTCCCGTTTACGCGTCGTACTCCGACAGTAAAAACGCGGAGCTTTCGCAGGTGCAAGATAGCAGCAGCGATACATACGCCTTGAAGAAAGAAAAGCTTTCGGCAGCAACCGCTTCTGAAACGGCGGCGGACAGTGGTAGCTCTGCTTGTGGTGAAGCTTCGGCAAATTCACAGGTCGATTTCACCGGCTTCGATAACTTTGCGCGCGAGGTCACCGCGATGACGGCGGACGGCGACGCGGAGGAAATCGAGTATACATTCGACACCGACGACCTGACCGATAAGGATGGTGCATACATCATCAGCGCCAAAAGCTTTGCCGCCGAAACCGGGGACGACTACAGCGTTAACACGGCTGAAAAAGAGGTGACCGTCACGCACGGCGAATACGATGTCACCCTCGCCGCTAACGATGATGTGCTGTATACAGACGACGATGAAATCATCGCGATGTCGTCGGATGCAACCTGCAAAAACGGCGGCTACTACTTCCCGCTTGAGGACGCCGCCGAGGCGCTGGGCTATACCGTTTCCGAAAGCGGCGGCGACATTACCCTGACGAGACCTTATCAGACCATGCGGCTGATTGTCAAAGCCGACGGCGCGTTAAAAGACGATTATGACGCTTCCGCCGTCGCTTCGTGCTTCAACGACCTGTACGTCCTGCAATACGACAGCGAACGGAAGGCTGAAGACGCCTGCGAGGCTCTCAAGATGGCAGAAAACATTGAATACGCCGAGCCCGACGTTATTTACACCGTCTCGGAGGAAACTGAATCAATAGGCGGCTCCGGCGGGCATTATACATGGGGTGCGGACGCGATGGGCGGGCCCGACTATGTCGATTATTTGAATGATGACGTAGGCTCCGAAAACCTGACCGAAACCGTTGTGGCGGTGCTTGATACGGGTCTCGACTCCGACCACCAGTGGTTTACCGACAGAATAACCGACAACGGCAAAAACTTTTCCTCTTCAACAAGCAAGACCGCCTACGAGTGGGAGGACGTTTTCGGACACGGTACGCATGTGTCGGGCATCATCTGCGATTTGACAGAACCAAACGTTAAAATCATGCCGATAAAGGTCATGAGCGACGAGGGCTACGGGTACTATTCGTCTATCATATTGGGAATCAATTATGTCATCGGGCAAAAGCAGGCGGGATACAACATCTGCGCTATGAATATGAGCTTCGGCAATTCCAATCCGCAGTTGGATGAAACCTCCGCTTATGAGAGCGCCATCGAGTCCGCGTACAATTGCGGTATCTTCTCGGTTGTCGCGTCGGGCAACGACGGTATCGACTGCTCGTCCACTACCCCCGCAAGCATTACAAGTGCGATAACCGTGGCGGCTGTCGGCACTTTGAGCAACATCTATTTCCATCCGGCATGGTCGAATTACGGGAACCTTGTCGACGTCTGCGCGCCCGGCTACACTATTTTAAGCGCCGCTGTCGGCGGCGGCACCGTCAACATG
>CAZDWM010000093.1:0-8711 GCA_964509145.1 uncultured Eubacteriales bacterium
CGGGTCTCAAGACTGGTACTACCAGCAAGGCGGGCTGTTGCGTCTCGGCAACGGCCAAGCGCGGCGATACCCATCTCATCGCCGTTGTCATGGGCAGCCCGAGCAGCAACGACCGCTTTGAGGGCGCGAAGGCGATGCTCAGCTGGGGCTTCGCTAATTATGAAACGGTTACACCCGCTATTGATAAATCGCTCATCACCGATGTTGCCGTCATAAAGGGCGTTCAAGAACTCATTAAGCCCGTTCTGCCCGAAACGGCGTCCATTTTGATATCCAAGGGCAGAAAGGACGACATCACCCAGGAGGTCAATTTATCCGTCGACGTGGAGGCACCCGTCGAGAAGGGACAGGTGCTCGGCCGTGTCGTTTTCCGTCTCGACGACGAAATTGTCGGTGAATACAACCTCACCGCACCCACGGCCATCGCGCGGCTGACAACAGGCATTCTGTTCAAGAGACTTCTGGACGTTTTTTCATAACCGATAAGGCAAGTGTTAACATATTTAAAATATTGGCGTTTTTCTATTGAAAAGCTTATTTAAATCGGTTAGAATAACAGATAGTAACAGAAGGACGTTGATTCTGGAGGGGTATTCATGGCATTTAGCTTCAGCGGGAGATACGCGGGCGCGGCGGTAACAAATGAGGCGCTCGCACAAATCAAACCGGAGGTCGTAAAAGCGCACACGCTTCTGCGTTCCGGAACCGGTTCGGGCAGCGATTTTACCGGATGGCTTGATTTACCTGTCAATTATAACAAGGAAGAATTCGCGGCAATTAAGGCTTCGGCAGAAAAGATAAAGTCAGACTCCGAGATGCTGGTGGTCATCGGCATAGGCGGCTCATACCTTGGTGCGCGCGCCGTAATCGAGCTTGTTAAGTCCAACAATTACAACTGTCTGAAAAAAGACACGCCCGATATCTATTTCACCGGCAACACCATCAGCCCGACAGCCATTGCAGAGCTCGTGTCACTCTGCGACGGACGTGATTTTTCTATAAACGTCATCTCAAAGTCCGGCACAACGACCGAACCGGCCGTCGCCTTCCGTGTGTTCAGAGAACTGCTTATAAAAAAGTACGGTACCGATGAAGCGGCAAAACGCATTTATATCACAACCGACAAGGCGCGCGGAACGCTTAAGACGCTTGCCGACCGTGAGGGCTACAAAACCTTTGTTGTGCCCGACGATATCGGCGGGCGTTATTCCGTCCTAACCGCCGTCGGTCTGCTGCCCATCGCAGTCGCCGGAATCGATATCGACGCTTTGATGAAGGGTGCCGCCGACGCTCGTGTTGCCTATTCCGAGCAAGACATGGACAAAAACGACTGCTACAAATACGCCGCTGTCCGTAACATCCTTTACAGAAGCGGTAAAAAAATCGAGCTGTGTGTAGCCTACGAGCCGTCGTTTACACTGATGTGTGAGTGGTTCAAGCAGCTGTTCGGCGAAAGCGAGGGCAAGGACGGCGTGGGTATATATCCGTCGTCCGCGATATTTTCAACCGACCTTCACTCGCTGGGGCAGTATATCCAGCAAGGCGAGCGCCATTTGTTTGAAACTGTCGTGCTGTTCCGCGAGCCCAAGCAGGAGCTTATAATCAATGACGACCCCGAGGATGTCGACGGATTAAACTTTCTCTCCGGCAAGCCGCTTTCCTTCGTCAACCGCAAGGCGTTTGAGGGCACCGTTTTGGCTCACGCCGACGGCGGCGCTCCGAGCCTTGTCATAGAGGTTGATAAGTCCGACGAATACAACACCGGCTGGCTGATTTACTTCTTTGAGCTTGCCTGTGCTATATCAGGCTACATTTTAGGTGTCAATCCGTTCGACCAACCCGGCGTTGAGAGCTACAAGAAAAATATGTTTGCGCTTTTAGGCAAGCCCGGGTTTGAGCGGGAAAAGGCTGAGCTTGAGCGCAGACTCTCCGAATAAACAACATGTGCTTTTCGCGGCTCCCTTAGACACAAGCCGCGCTGGTACAATGAAAGGATTTGAAAATAATGGTCTCTTTAATTATCGGTCACAAGGGTTCCGGAAAAACCAAGCACCTCATCGAGCTTGTCAACGCGGCCATTGAGAAATCGGACGGAAATGTTATCTGTATTGAGAAAGAACCTAAGCTAACCTACGACGTCAATTACCGAGTCCGTCTCATCGACACCGACCTCTACGGCATACAGGGCTATGACGCGTTTTACGGTTTCCTCTGCGGCGTATGCGCCGGCGACCACGACATCACCGATATTTTTATCGACGCGACGTTAAAAATCGGCGGTAGGGATTTTGACACTCTCGCTATTTTCCTCGCAAATCTTAACGGCATGAGCAATGTTTCCAATAAGAAAGTAACGTTGACGATATCCGCCGACAGAGCGGACTTGCCCGAAAGAATCTTTGATTTCTGCACGGTTTTATAAAATTTATATTGACAAACAAAAGCCGAAAAGCTATAATATCTCGTGCGTGGTTTTCTGTGGCACAGCCGCCGCGCCGTGATATTATGCTTTTCGCTTTTTAGGAAAGTAATTGTTATGTTAATTGAGCTTGAACCCGTCTTTAACAACATCGGCTTTTCGTTCGCCGTCGATTACGCGCTTGATTTATCCGACGCATTGTTAAACGGTCTGCGTGCATTCACCGCTCCTGTCAGGGTTGTCGGGCAGATTAAAAACACCGC
This sequence comes from uncultured Eubacteriales bacterium, assembly GCA_964509145.1. Classification (GTDB taxonomy): domain Bacteria; phylum Bacillota; class Clostridia; order Oscillospirales; family Acutalibacteraceae; genus UBA1425. Next base: position 2,683 of record CAZDWM010000093.1, read on the forward strand.
CGGTATCGTGTCAGTCAAGGTCGTCGCATCGTTCGACCTGTCTCTTGAGTGCGACCGTTGCGCCGAGCCGTTTACAAGGCACATGGATATCCCCGTCGAGCATGTCCTCGTAACGGAATTAAATGACGACACAAACGACGAGTTGATTCTGCTCGAAAGTCTGCGGTTTAATCTCGACCAACTGGTAAGCGACGACATTTTCCTCGCGTTACCATCTAAGTTCTTATGCAAAGAAGACTGTAAGGGCGTTTGTCCCCGCTGCGGTCAAAACCTGAACACAAGCCCATGCAGCTGCCAAAAGCCTTTTGACCCGCGTCTTGAGGCACTTAAACAGCTTTTGGATAACAGCGAATCCGCTGAATAAGGCTAACAGTCATTTGTTTTACAGCAATATAAGGAGGTGCTCATATGGCAGTCCCAAAGAGGAGAGTATCAAAGGCAAGACGCGATAAAAGACGTTCCAGCGTATGGAAGCTCGACGCTCCAGCGCTTGAAAAGTGCTCGCAGTGCGGCACGTACAAGAGGTCACACAGAGTGTGCCCCGAGTGCGGTTATTACAACGGCCGTCTGGTGATTAAAAAGGACGCGTAACAATGCGTCCCCATTACATGTCGCTTCAGACAGAGGAGGATATTTAATACCTTCCTCTGTCTTATGCTGTTTACGGGAACCAAAAGGTATTGGTTTTAGCAGAGTATAATTATGGCATAAAAGTTTAAGTGAATATAGGTGTAGCTATGTTTTCAATTAAATATGCAAAAGAAACTGATGAAATTCTTTGGTTCTCATTAGATCACCATATATCTAAAAACGAGTTCTTAATTAAAGTATCGGAAAATCGCTGTTACATTATCTTCGACGATCAAAAGCCCATTGGAGTGATGAGATATAACTTGTTTTGGGATAACATACCATTCTTAAATTTAATATATTTAATAGATGACTATCGTAAAGTAGGGTTTGGGACAAAAGCCATGAAGCATTGGGAAACAGAAATGTGTTCGCTTGGCTATAATGCAGTTATGACTTCTACACAAGCAGATGAAGAAGCTCAGCATTTTTATCGCAAGCTAAATTATAAAGATGCCGGATGCCTTGTTTTGGATACACAGCCAATCGAAATCTTCTTGATTAAATCACTGTGACTATAGGCAATATATGGTATCGCGATTTTTGTAATCTTAATATCCTTGTTTTTTATTTGGAGGTGTAAAAATGCCTGTTAAAATCATCGGAGTCGCCGACGGCTCAACCTGCGCAAAAAAAGGCGTCTCGGCGGGCGACACGCTTGTCTCCGTCAACGGGCATGACATCTCCGACGTACTCGACTACCGCTTTTATATCAACGAGGAGAAGCTTAAAATAGAGTTGCTGACACGGAGCGGAAAAAGCCGGAAGGTTAAAATAAAAAAGGCCGAGGCCGAAGACCCCGGATTATTGTTTGAGACATACCTCATGGACAGCCAACGCCGCTGTCAAAACCATTGTATTTTCTGCTTTATCGACCAGCTACCCAAGGGGTTGCGCGAAAGCCTGTATTTCAAGGACGACGACGCCCGTCTGTCGTTCCTGTTCGGCAACTATATCACGCTTACCAACCTGACGCGCCGCGAGGCTGACCGCATAATCTCGATGCATATCAGCCCTGTCAACGTCTCCGTGCACACAATGAGGCTCGACCTGCGCGTTAAAATGATGGGTAACAAACGCGCCGGTGAATGCTTGTCATATCTCAAGGAGTTTGCCGACTGCGGCATCAAGCTCAACACGCAGCTTGTGCTGTGCCCCGGCGTTAACGACGGCGCAGAGCTTGAATATAGCCTCAACGAACTTTTTAAGCTTTATCCCGCCGTCCAGAGCATCGCCGCCGTCCCCGTCGGTCTTACGAAGCACCGCGATGGGTTGTATCCGCTTGAGAGCTACACGGCGGAGCAGGCCGCGGCGGTCATTGACGCTATAGACCGCTTCAACAAAGAAAAAGCCGTGTCAGGCTATACAAACATAGCCTTCGCGGCGGATGAGTTCTTTATCAAGGCCAACAAAGAAATGCCGTCGGCGTCCTATTACGGAGATTTCCCGCAGCTTGAAAACGGTGTGGGAATATGGTCGTTGCTCAAAGACGAATTCCTCAGCGAGCTAAACGCCCTCCCGTCCGATTCAACCGTGAACAGCAGACATGTCACCCTCGCGACGGGCGAGGCGGCTTATCCGCTTATGTCGGAGCTGGCGCAAAGCGCCATGTCTGCCGTTATGGGGCTTGAAGTTCGAGTTGTTAAAATCATCAACCGCTTCTTCGGTGAAAGCATTACCGTCGCAGGATTGCTGACGGGCGGCGACTTCTTAACGCAGCTCTCCGGTCTTGACCTCGGCGACGAGGTGCTCATTCCGCAGTCATCGCTCCGGCGTGAGGAGGATATGTTCCTCGACGATATGACCGTAGTCGAGCTTCGCGAAAAGCTCGGTGTCGCCCTGCGCGCCGTCGCCAACAGCGGCTCGGAACTGCTCGAAGCAATGCTGGGCGTATAGATTTATTCGTCGGCGGTACCGTAAGCGTGGCTGGCGCACTCAAAGAGGATAACGCCCAGCCCTATTACACCCACCGAGGGATTAAGACATTTGAAAAGCTGATCCGATATGTCCATAGCGGTGTAATAATCCACCAGATTACCGGCTATTATATGAAACGATATGGCGGCTGTTAAAATCGCTATTACAAATAGCCCGCCGTACTTAATAATTATTTTGGAATACTTGGTCATGCTCTGCCAAGCCGCTGAAATCATGGTGTATGTAAAACGCATTTTTAAATCAACTCCAACAATATTGTAGCATCATTCTATTTTGTTTTCAACGCATAAATAATGGAAGGGTTGAAGGATATGGACATCGGCGTCTCTACCGCCTGCTATTATCCGCTCGAAACCGAAAGGTCGTTTGAGCGGCTGGGCGAAGCCGGCGTAAGGACAGCTGAAATTTTCTTCAACTCAAGCTCGGAGCTTGATATGCCGTTGATTGGCGAAATCAAGGCAATCAGGGATTATTACGGCATGACGGTCAACTCTGTGCATCCATATCTGACATTCGGCGAAACCTTCCTTGTTTTCAGCGAGTATTACCGGCGTTTCCTTGACTCGCTCGAGGAATTTAAGCGTTTCTTTGAAACCGCCCGCTTGCTCGGCAGCGGGATATGCGTCATCCACGGCGAAAGGGAGCCGTTCAGGATTGAAGAAAATGCCTACATCGAGCGCTTCGGCATTATTTCGGACGAAGCGAAAAAATTCGGCGTAACGCTGACGCAGGAAAACGTCGTCCGTTTCCGTTCGTCGTCGACGGACTTTCTTTCGCGTATGCGTCAGCAGCTCGGCGACGGCTTCAAGCTGACCTTCGACGTCAAGCAGGCGATGAGGTCGGGCATTGACCCGCTAACCTTTGCTCGGATGTTCGGACGGGATATCGTCAGTGTCCACATCAGTGACCACAATACGTTTTCCGACTGTCTGCCTCCCCTGTCCGGCAGCTTCGACTTCTCGACACTGTTCGATATTATGCGATTTTTCGATTACAACGGTAATTATATCGTCGAGCTTTACCGCAGCAGCTTCGGAGACGAGAACGAACTGTTAGAATCTTATAAAAAAGTCAGAGAATTGTTGAATGCTTCTTGAAATATCTCGAATATATGTTATAATTAAATAAATTATGATAAGGGGTGACCGAATTGAGATGTCCGTTTTGCGGCTATGAAGAGAGTAAGGTAATCGACTCAAGACCAACCGACGAGGGCGAGCGCATCAGAAGGCGCAGGGAGTGCATCAGCTGCGGTAAAAGATTCACTACCTATGAAGTCATCGAGAGCGTTCCGATAATCGTCGTTAAAAAGGATAAATCAAGGGAGGTCTTCGACCGTACCAAGCTCTTTAACGGGCTTCTGCGCGCGTGTGAAAAGCGCCCCGTTTCGCTCGAGACCATTGAAAAAACCGTGTCCGACATTGAGACGGTTCTCCAAAATTCGCTCGACCGTGAGGTCACCTCCGAGCGCATCGGTCAATTAGCCATGGACAAGCTAAAAGACATCGACGAGGTGGCGTATGTCCGCTTTGCGTCGGTCTACCGCCAGTTTAAGGACATCAACACCTTTATGGACGAACTCGCAAAGCTTTTAAGCGAAAAGAAATAACCACCGACAAACATATTGCGCGGGCTGCCGAAAGACAGCCCGCGCGTTTTAATTGTAATTGTGTAGGTTGTTTGTTGATGTTCCTTTCCTTATCTATTCAACTTCCGGAAGAAGCACGCCGTAGCCGTCGTCGTTTCTCTTGTAGACCACGTTGATTTGGTTTGACTCGGCGTTTTTAAACATATAAAACTTATGACCGAGCAGGTTCATTTGCAGAATCGCTTCCTCAACGCTTTGCGGCTTGACGGCAACCGCCTTGGAACGCACGACGTTGAATTCAATTTCTTCCTCAACAGGCGCTTCGTTAACAATAAAGCTGTCGATGCTGCCGCTGTGTAGCTTCTTTTCAACGCGTGTTTTGTTTTTACGAATCTGGCGGACGAGGGCGTCTACGCATTTGTCGAGCGCTTCGTTCATGTTTTCCGCGCGTTCCTCGGCTCTGAAAATCATGCCGTTGTAAACAACTGTGATTTCAACGCTTTGGGAGCTTTTTTCGACATTTGCCGTGACCTTCGCCTCCGCGTCGGATCCGAAAAACCGCTCGATTTTGGCAAGCTTCTTCTCGGCATGTGCTTTAAAGGACTCTCTGGGCGTACACTTTCTGCCAATGATGGTAATTTTCATATCGTCATCCCCTTTTACTTAATTCCCTATCAGGGACAACCTAATTGTAGCACACATTGTACAAAAAGTAAATATCACATCCACTACATTTTAAATATAATTAACAATTGAGACACTTTTTAAAGCACCGCTTCGGCGTGGCGGGTTACATGGCATCCGATATTGACGGCAACCGGCAGACCGGCAATGTGCGTCGGGGCGGTCTCCACGGCCGCCGCAAGCACCGTTGTTTTGCCTCCGAAGCCCTGCGGGCCGATGCCCAAAGCGTTGATGCGACCTAACAGTTCATCCTCAAGCGCCGCATAAAAGCTGTCGGAATTCCTCTCGTCGACCGGACGGCAAAGTGCTTTCTTCGCGAGATATGCGCAATATTCAAAGTCGCCGCCTATGCCCACGCCGATGACCATCGGCGGACAGGGATTGCTGCCTGCCTCGCGTACAACCGATAAAACATAATCTATAATGTCCTCGCGTGTCGCGGACGGTGTAAGCATTTTCAGCGCGCTCATGTTCTCGCTGCCGAAGCCCTTGGGTGCGGCCAAAAAACGGACGTTTTCACCGTCGACAATTTTTATATGGATAACGGCGGGCGTATTGTCGCCGGTGTTGACGCGCCGTAGCGGGTCGCCGACGACCGAGCAGCGTAAATAGCCCTCCTTGTAAGCCCGCGCGACGCCGCGGTTGACAGCCGTCTCAAAGCTGCCGCCTGTAAAATGGACATCCTGACCGATTTCGCAGAAAAGCACCGCCATGCCTGTGTCCTGACAAATCGGTATGTCAAGCCTCGCGGCCGCCTCAAGATTTTCGGCGATATCGCCCATAATGTTTTTAGGCAGAGCGTCGGTTTCGTTGTCCGCTGCCTGGTAGATACGGTTGACCAAATCGCACGGCAACCGCTTGTTTGCCTTGATAAACAACCCACATACGACATCCTCGACGGTTTTTAAATCAATCTTTTTCATTTTTATCCCTCAGTATTATTGCTCATATCTCATTATCTGTAATAGACAAATTCAGTAAACACCCATTTGCCTTCGCTTTCTGACAGCTCACGCATAAAGTCATAGGTTTCGGTCGCGTCTGGTGTACCGTCGTCGTTATTATCCATTACGACCGTGACGGTGTATGCCTCTTTGTCTTTCGTCTGTTCCTTGACGTTAAACTTTTCGCTTATTATGTTGGTACCGGCGCTCATATCGATGTCAAGCACATACAGTGAGCCGTCCTC
>CAZDWM010000094.1:0-8590 GCA_964509145.1 uncultured Eubacteriales bacterium
GCTTGAAAATATCAGCCTTACTATTGACGAGGGGGAACTGGTGGGGTACATCGGCCCAAACGGTGCGGGCAAGTCGACGACTGTTAAGGTCATGAGCGGAATTCTGACGCCGGATTCGGGCGAATGCGACATTTTGGGTCGGGTGCCTTGGAAGGACAGGGTGAACCATGTTGCCCAAATCGGGGTTGTTTTCGGCCAGCGCAGCCAGCTTTGGTGGGATGTGCCCGTGAAGGACAGCTTCGATTTGCTCAAGGATGTTTATGGTGTTCCGGCAGACCTGCACAGGGAAAGGTTAAACAAGCTGGTTGAAACGATGGATATCGGCGCTCTTTTAAAAACGCCGGTACGTCAGCTTTCATTGGGTCAGAGAATGCGCTGCGAGGTCGTCGCCGCGCTTTTACACAGCCCGAAAATCCTGTTTTTAGACGAGCCGACCATCGGGCTTGACGCCGTTTCTAAGCTTGCGCTTAGGGACTTTTTAAAAAACGAAAACAGGCAAAACGGCGTTACGATGATATTGACGACGCACGACATGGACGACATTGAGACGCTGTGCGACAGGGTTATGGTTATAGGGCACGGTAAGCTGTTGCTCGACAGTAATCTGGACGGACTTAGAAGCAAGTTTTCACCTTTAAGGCGCATTCATGCCGTCACCCAAACGCACATTGACGAATTTCCCGTTTCGGGCGCGGTCAAGACCGAGGTTGAGGACAGAAGCTGGTCGGTTTTGTTCAACCCGTCCGCAATACCCGCGCATCAAATCGTCGCGGAGTTGGCCGAAAAGCTGCCGCTCGTCGACATCACGATTGAGGAGCAGGACATCGACGAAATGATAGCGGCAATGTATCGGGAAATGGAGATTTGAAAGATAAATCTTTCATTCGAATACTGCGAGAGGCGGATTATATTGATGAGAAAAACATTCAAGGCGGGGTTGTCGCTCTTTAAAATCAGAGCCGCCGAGGGGCTGCAATACCGCTTGGCGGCGTTTTCGGGCGCGACAGTCAGCACCTTTTGGGCGCTGATAGAAATTGTCGTACTGACCGTGTTCTTTAAATACGGCAACAATACAGCGGGCAGTGTAAACGGCTTGAGCCTTCAGCAGGGCGTTTCTTATATCTGGCTCGGTCAGTTGATGGGGATGTTACAAATGCCCGGCATCGACACGGACTTAATGGGAAAAATTACAAGCGGCGATATCGGCGTCGAGCTATGCAGGCCGCTGGATTTGTATTGGCACTGGTTTTCGCGTTCGGCGGCCGGAAAGGTCAACGCGTTCGTGCTGCGCGGCGGAATGGTGGTGGCCAGCGGGGCGATATTGAGCCTGCTCGGCTGTGAAAGCATCGGACTCGGGCTGCCACACTCGCCTGTAAGCTTTATGCTTTTTCTCGTTTCGGTTTTCAGCGCGTTTCTTTTTAGCACGGCATACGGCATGGTTTTGACCGCTGTAAGAATCGGTCTCACATGGGGCGACGGACCAATCTGCCTGCTGTCGATAACGGGCATGGTGCTGTCGGGCGGCTACCTGCCGTTGCAGCTGTGGCCGGATTTTATGCAGACATTTTTAAGGCTCCAGCCCTTCGCAAGCTATCTTGACACGCCGGTCAGATTATATGTTGGCTCTGTGACCTTAGGAAGCGGGCTTCTATCAATTCTGACTCAGGCCGCCTGGATTGCTGTGCTGGTGTGCTTGGGAAAGATGCTGATGGGCAGGAAGCTGAAAGCTGTTGTTGTGCAGGGAGGATAGCGTGAAATGTTAATTTCATGGTCTATTTATACCGCCGTTTGTTTCACGCCTGATTATAATTCGCCGCGCGACGCGGTGGGATAGAGGATAAAATGCTTAGGGAATTAAAGTTATATTGCAGGTACATAAAAATGCATATCCTGTCCGGCCTCGAATACAAGGGCTGGTGGATGATGTGCGTCCAGACGGTGTTTGTTGTCATAACCGACCCGATAGCGGCGGTGCTGATGTTCGCGCGGTTCGGCGGCATCGGCGTCTGGACAATGGAACGCATTCTGCTAATCTATTCGCTGGCTGTGACATCGTTCGGCTTGGCGGAATGCTTATGCCGGGGCTTCGACTGTTTTCCGTGGCGGATGATCAGGACAGGAGATTTTGACCGCCTGCTCTTAAGACCCCGTTCGCTGTTTACCCAGGTGGCGGCTTCCTGTTTCAATATTCACAGGCTTTCGAGGGTTATAACTGGGCTTTGCGTTATCATCTGGGCGCTGCGCCGTCTGGACGTGCCGCTGAACCTAACAAATATTATTATCCTGACCTTGGCGTTGGTCGGCGGGCTTCTGACCTATTCGGGCGTGTTCGTGATGACGTCCGGCATCGCGTTTTTCACCGTTAAGGGTCTTGATTGGATATATATCTTTACAAACGCAAGCTATCAGGTCACGAGATGTCCTATAAATTACATGCCGAAGATTCTGCGGGGCATGTTCACCTTTTTTATGCCGATGCTTGTTATCAGCTATTATCCCGCCGCTGTGGTATGCGGGTGGGGAGAGCCGTTAATTTCAGGCTTGCTGGCCTTGCCGGCGGGTTTCGCCTTTTTGGGACTTTCGCTGCTAGTCTGGAGGGTCGGCGTGAGGCATTATCAGAGCACGGGGAGTTAAATGTTGCATTTATAACAATTACAGCCACCCGACTGTTTAACTGCACATGACTTTTAAAACGCATAGCTTACGATACCACGGCGGACACGGCGCGCCGTGTCCCTACCACATAGCCCGTAGGGTCACGGCGTGCCGTGTCCGCGATTAACTGGGTGTTTTAAAAAGCGGACGGACGCTTAATACCAAATCCAACCGAGCAGCATGATTTTAATCAGCCACTGCCACCAGGCATAACGGACAGTAACGGTGGCGGAATTGCTGACGGTTGTTCCGCCCTCGTTTTTGACCGTGGCGGTGATTGTTGCCTTACCTGTTCCGACAGCCGTCACTTTGCCGCTGCCGTCAACCACGGCAACATTCGTATTAGAGGACGACCACGAAACCTTGTAGTTTGCGGCATTTGACGGAGTGACGGCAACGGTGCAATTCATAGAAGCCTTGTAGGTCAGCGTGTCAGACGGCTTTGTGATTTGAATCGCGGTAATATTATCGACGGGCTTTTCATTGACAGTAACGTTAAACATTGCCGTCTTGCCGTTATAGTTCACCGTAATTGCCTGCGTTCCGGCGACTGAAAGCGTTGTCGGGGTACAGGTGAAGCCGTTTGATATCACCGCTGTGCTGCCGTTGTTGTAAGTCACCGTTAACGTCAGCCCCACTGTATTGAGCGTGTCCCCGACAAAATAAGCAGTCTTTGTGGGGCTGTTCTTAACCGAAATACCGCTCAAGGTCACGGGAACGACGGTCACCGTAAAGGTTGCCGTTTTACCGCCGTAGCTCACTGTGATGGTCTGCGTTCCGGCGGATAAAAGCGTTGTGGGGGTGCAGGTGAAGCCAGTGTTAACGGCTTGGGTTGAGCCGCCGTTATAATTTGCTGTCAGCGTCAAGCCTGTCGTGTTCAGCGTATCGCCGACATAATAGGATGTTTTTTGGGGAGTAGTTTGAATTACGATGTTATCTAAAACATTATTGATGTAGTTAACCCACACCACAGAGTTTTTTTCTGTATGGTCATCACTTATGGCAATAACACTAAATCCATATGCACCCTCTTTGCTCGCTGTAAATGTATAAGCTGTTCTTGTATCGGCATACCCGTCTTTCAATATTTCACCGTTATAAATTACATTTACCCAATAGCTGTTTGCCCCCGTATCATCTGGCCAAGTTATTGTTATACTTTCACCTACCACCGCGGTTGTTTTATCAACAGAAAGGACAGGTGCTTTTAACTCGGGGATGTAGTTAACCCATACAACAGAATGTTTACCCACATTGCTATCAATTAGTGCAATAACACTAAATCCATATGCACCCTCCTTGCTCGCTGTAAAGGTGTAAGATGTTCTTGTATCAGAATACCCGTCTTTCAATATTTCTCCATTATAAATAACATTTACCCAATAGCTGTTTGCCCCCGTATCATCTGGCCAAGTTATTGTTATACTTTCACCTACCACCGCAGTTGTTTTATTTATTGTCAGCGTAGGTGCTTTTAGGTTGGCTATACAGGTGTCACATGATGCACTATGTTGTGTCTCATTATAATTAACTTGTGTCGCTCCGCAGCTACACTGATAAACCGCATAATGAGGGTGGGCGGTCTGGTAATATAATAATGTGTTGTAGTCATGAACATGTTGAGTTGAGTATATGTAAGAAATGCCACCTGAATCTGACTCGGTGTGCTTACTGCTATCAGTAGGCATATTATTGATATAACCGCTCCAAACACCGGTTGATAATGAAAAGTGACAGTGATATCCCGTTGAGTTGCCGGAAGAGCCAACCGTTCCTATCACATCACCTTGTTTTACGGGAGCCCCAACAGTCCTGTACGCCGAAGGAACGGAATCATACACCATGTGGCCATAATAAGTATAATATGTTGTCCCGTTTATATTATGTTTGAGTATAAGACCCACTCCAAATTTTGTATCCGGATCGCAAGATGTACAACTACTGGAAATATGCGTGCACTTATTCCAATATCGGTATACTGTTCCATCATAAGCGGCTACAATATCTTTACGTTCACAAAAATCGATATCTATAGCTGTGTGACCTGATTTGTATCGACAGCTAATATGATAAGAAGATGGTACAGGCCAAAGAATACCCGAAAGTGCACTTGCCTTGAGAGAAATTGTTAGATCAAAAACACCAAAAAACGGGAATACCATTACTGCGACAAGTAACCATGTCAACCCCTTTTTCAGAACCTTTTTCATACAAACCCTCCTCGTAATACACCGCAAATATGATTATCATTGTAACAAATTGACAATATAATATCATGTTATATTCACATTGTCAACATAGCATCCGGTTTTATTTTATTGAACGAATATTATGGCCTTTTTGTATTCATACAACAATTATCCTCGATACAAAAAGCCCGCCCGTGCGATTTCATAGCGCACAGGGTGGGCTTATTTACAGGGGCGGCTCAAAATAATGCAATAAGCAAATATCGTGTAGGGTCAAGTCCTTGACACTACGATGTTTTGATACAGTCCCTTACTATTTGGGTATAAGACGCTTTACACAATCGGCAGGGTGAACTCGTAGCACTCGTACCAGTCGGACGTCAGGAAGCTTCGCGCGCGGACGACGACCTCGTTTTCGTACACCTCGAGCTGCATTCCCATTCCCAGCCACGGGATGCCGTGGCGGTTGACAATCATATAGGTCGGGAGGTTGATGTAGTTGACACCGTTTAGCGTTTCGACGCAGCAAAAGCCATACAGCGCTCTGTTGAGCTCGCCGTTGATGCCAATGTGCGTATGGCCGCTGATGAAGAAAACGTTTCGGTACTTTTCAACGATGTCCTTAATCGCGTCGCTGTCTTCGCCGATGCCCACGTCACCCCATATTTTATCCTGTCCGTTTGTGCCGTTGAGCGGCCAATGGCAGACGACGAAAACCGGCTGTCCGTCGGCGAGCGCCAGCTCACTGTCGAGAAAGGTAAGCTGATCCTCATGGATTTCCGGCTCGTCCCAGGTGTCGTCGCCCTGATCGCCCATGACGATGAAGCGGTAGCCGTTGACGAGCTTGCTGTAATAGACGTTTTCGATGTGGGAATCGGTGCAGTCGTTGTACAGCTCAATGAAGTTGTCGCGCGCTTCCTGCTGTGTGATGTCTTCAACGTGGCCGATGTCGTGGTTGCCGGTGGCGATAATCGGATTGTCGGAGGGGCTGTATTCGTCAACTATATCGAAGAAGTTTTCCAAACTCTCCCGGTCACCGTAATTGGTGAGGTCGCCGGAGACAACCACAGCGTCGACGGGCGTGGCGGATTTTGACATATCCTTTAATGCTCGCGTGAACAGTGCCTCGCCAATTGGCCACTCACAGTCGAGGTGGGTGTCGGAGACAACCGAGACATTTAGCAGAATATCATCGTCCTTAGGCGCAAACCGGAGCGTCGGAAACAGCGTGAACAGCAGCGACATGACCGCGGCGAAGAATCGTTGAAGCATTTCTTGACCATCCTTTTCACTCAATTAATGTTTCTTATAAAGTAGTTGATGCCGCCCTCAAAGAAGTCGGGGTTTCTCATGGCTTCTTTTCCGAGCAAATCCATCAGCTTAATGTGGCGAGTTTCAAATGCTCCGTCCTCGCGCAGGTCAATCACTCTGCCGCCGCGCAAATCGTCGTGCGCCGACATGTTGTAGCCGACGCAGGAATCATATGCGAGCGTGATACCGCAGTATTGCCCCTGAAAATCGTTTAAATGCTCATGACCGCAGAAAATGCCCTTGACGTCACCGCGCTGAAGGCACGCCATAAACAGCCCCGAATTCATGTCGGAGCAATACACCGCCTCACGCTTTGAACCTATCATGCCGCACTCCTCGGGGTTGCGGCAAATCAGACAGTATTCGACAATCGGCACATGCATACACATCACGGCCGGAATTCTGTGTCCGGCGGTGCGTTCAAGAGAAAGCGACGTGTTGTAATACCACATCACCTGGTCAAACATCGGCGACGCCTGCATTTTGCCGTAACCGAAGCCGTCCGGCAGAAGTACTCTCGTATCCTCTGGCAGGGAAAACGCTTTTATGTAGTCGCAGATTTCGCGGTTTGAGTCGAGCGCCCAGATGTTGTAGGCGACATCGTCCCCCTTGGACATGTATACGGGCAGCACATAATTGCCCACACCGAAGATACCCTCCGGCCCCGCCGACGAAAGGCAGAGCGGAACCGACTCGTAGACCGGCTCCTGCCGCGCGTTGCTCATTCCGGCCTCCTGGTCGTGGTTGCCGAAGACATGTGCCCACGGGATGCCGCGGCGGATTATAGGTTCAAGCACATCTAAAAGATAACCTCGCAGCGTGTCCTCGTTGAAGCTGTCAAAGCATTTGCCCGCCGACTGGTCGCCGCCGAGCATCACAAGGTCGGGCTTTGTGTTTTCAACAAGCGCCTCAATACCCGCCTTGAGCTTCGGGTTATAATGTGTTCCGGCATGGAAGTCGGATATCATCAGCATACGGAAGGTTCCGTCGCCGCGAAACCTGAGTTTATCGTTCAAGCAATCGCCCCTTTTACAGTTATGTGCTTGCTGTCGCCGTGTAAAATTTGTTACATTGGTTTAATCGAGGTTTCATTTTTAATCAGCGCGGGCAGGTCGCGTAATATAAGACCAATTGTTTTAACCCCGTTAACGAGACAATGGTAAACAAAGCTAAACGGGTTAAACCAATTCGGCGTGAGTTTTTCGGTTTTGCACGCTTCGGTGTTTATAGTGTACGCGAGTGTGACAAGCTGCGCCGCGTGATCCGAAACATTGCCGTCCTGCGCGTCTTTAAGCCATCTGTATTCATGGGACACGGTGCTGAAGGTTATGGCGTCGCTGCCGCGGTAAAACATCTTTTCAGCGGAATCGTAATTGCCCCACTGGTCGCTGTACTGACCGGCATACCGCGCGTAAACTTCGGCGGCGGTGAAATTGTAATTGCCGTCGAAGCAGGCTTCAATCCAAGCCTCGTCAAAGCCGCTGTCGTGGAAAAGCTGGCGCAGGTAGACGCCACGACCCGGGCGCGTCTGACCGGAGCTGCTGAAAGTTTCGTAATCCATAGTGAAATAGGTGTTGAAATCGCCCGTTAAAATAACGGCGTGGCCGGTGTTACGCGACGCGATGAGGTCGTAAAGCTGTTTAAACTGGCTGAACTTTGCGTCAATTGAGCCGTCGTCGTCGAACGCGTCGGCGTGGATGTTGTAAATATCAACATAAGCGCCGGGGGCAAGCTCAATCGTCGCCCAGACGATGCCCTTGGGCGTCAGCTCATCGCTCCCGCAGTCGAAGACACCGCAGGCGACGTCCCACGGCACGCGCCCCGTGTCGCAGAGCTTATAGCCTGAAAATATATTCAGCCCCGAGCCCATACCCATGCCGCCGTCCCAGTAGGTAGCGTAGTCGGCGTCAAGCGTACGGCTGAGCGTGAAGTGATAGTTGAAATCCTCCTGCGCACACAGGACATCGTAGTCGTAGTCCTTAAAATACTGCCCGATTACCTGCGTAGCTTTCTTTGTGTCGGGCTTGTCCGGCGCGATAAACGACGGCAACGAAAGCCCCGCCACATTGTAGTTGACAAGCTTCAAGGTGCCGTCCGCCGCTAAGTCCGTGCTTACGTCCTGCGCCCACGCGGAAAGCGCCAGTGAACCGCACAGCATCGCGGCGGCAAGGACAAGGCTGATGAACTTTTTCATATTTATGACCATCCTTTTACTGACAAATTATGATTATCATAGCACGGGTTGGGGAGATGTGCAAGGGGGGAACGGTCAATACAAGCAAGTTAAGGGTTTATCCTGCGTTGAAATATTCCCTCAGTCACTTCGTGACAGCTCCCTCAAAGAGGGAGCCGAGTTAAGGAACGCAATTTTGCCGATTTCTCGCCTCCCTCATTGAGGGAGGTGGCTCCGCGCCCCGCGCGGAGACGGAGGGAGT
>CAZDWM010000095.1:0-8530 GCA_964509145.1 uncultured Eubacteriales bacterium
AGCGGAACGGGACCGGAGACCTGAGCGCCTGTTCTTTTGGCTGTCTCGACAATCTTTTCCGCCGCTTTGTCGACGATGTTATGGTCGTAACCCTTGAGCCTGATCCTGATTTTTCCCTTTAATGCCATTTCTGTCACGCCTTTCTTTTGTGGGGCTCCGTGTGCGCGGAGCCTATGTAGTTTTGGCGGGCTACCTTCAACTTGCTGCAACCGAGCCGGGTGTTTCGGCACCTTTCGCTTAAAAATCCGGAAATATTAAAATATTTTCCGGGTCAACAGCCAAGTTGAAAGCATAATCCTGTTCCTCCCGACCGCAAGGGAAGCGGTCGAAGGCAGGGTTTGCACAGATCGCCCGGTTTAAAATCGGACATACTCCGCGGAAATTTCCCGTCTCAGAGACGGCCACCTCCCGCATCAACGCACATCGAACGGCACGTTTAGAAAACGCGCTTGATTATAGTAGCACATGTTTTATCGTTATGCAAGCATTTTTTTAAGATTTTTACGATATTTTTCAAAATTTTTGAACGTGTCGGATAAGGTGACTTTATTCGACATGTTTCCGTTCTTGGTCATACAGTATGAATATTTACTACGATTTTACACAAAACAGCTTACGGGTTTTACATCGCGGATATACTATAGAGGTGCGAAAGCAAGGACAAGCTTAAGCACAAAATAAAAAGGAGCAGAAATGAATATGAAAAAAATCATCGCGTTCTTAATTGCGGCGGCTGTTCTGACAGCATTGTTCGCCGCGTGCAAGGGTACAGAGACTGACAATGGCACAACAAAAGGCTTGGCGTTAACAGGAACAGTTTCAACCGACGGTTCCACCTCGATGGAAAAGGTCATCGGTGCGCTGGGTGAATCGTTTATGGCTGAAAACGACGGTGTAACGTTTACCTATAATCCCACAGGCTCCGGCAGCGGGATTTCGGCGGTTTCAGAGGGACGCTGCGATATCGGTCTCTCAAGCCGTTCTCTAAAGGAGGACGAAACAGCCTCGGGTCTGACGGGCACAGTGCTAGCCTATGATGGAATTGCTGTTATCATTAACCCAAATAACCCTGTCACAGACCTGACCGTTGAGCAAATCGCGAAGATTTACACGGGCGAAATCACTAACTGGAAGGATGTCGGCGGGAGCGACACAGAGATTGTCCTAATCGGACGCGAAGCGGGCAGCGGCACACGCGACGGCTTCGAAGCCATAACGGACACGGAGGACATCTGCAAATACCGTCAGGAGCTTACATCGACGGGCGACGTCATCACCACGGTTTCGCAGAACGCTGCGGCAATCGGCTATGCCTCATTAGCGTCGGTCAAGGACACCGTCAAGGCACTCACGGTCGGCGGTATTGCGCCGAGCGAAGCGACGGTTAAGGACGGCAGCTATGTCATTGCGCGCCCTTTCATTCTCGTCACGCGCACGGGTGAAGCCCTTACGGACTCGGCGCAGGCATTCTACGACTATGTAACCTCCGCCGACGCTTCGTCCATCATCTCCGAAGCGGGCGCCGTACCGGTAAAATAATTGTATATGCTACGGCAGCCGCGCTATGATGGCGGGGCTGTCGTTTCGCATCAGAAAAGGAAAGATTGAATGTTATAAATCATTCAATCAGGAAGTTTTGTCCTTTCGCACCATACAGGACGGCGCAAATCGGCTTCGCCGATCGACCAAAACTTCCGGCACTTTGCGAAAGGATGGTCATAATGGTGACAGAGAAAAAAGCAGGCAAAGCCCTGCTTGAGACGTTTATCCACGGCGTCTTTCTTGTACTCGGGCTTATCGCCGTGGGCTGTGTGCTTGCCATCACGGTCTATCTTGTCATATCCGGCATCCCGGCTGTCCGTGAAATCGGCCTTGTTAAGTTCCTGTTCGGCAGGGAATGGCGGTCAACCGCCGCCGAGCCGTCATTCGGCATTTTGCCGTTTATCCTCACCTCGGTTTACGGCACGGCCGGTGCCGTCGTTTTGGGCGTGCCGGTCGGCTTTATGGCGTCCGTCTGCCTCGCTAAAATGGCGTCACCCAGGGTTAAAAGAGTGGTTGTTCCGGCGGTAGACCTGCTCGCTGGTATCCCGTCCGTCGTCTACGGCCTTGTGGGCATGCTGGTGCTGGTGCCCGCTGTGATGAGAGTGTTCAACGTTTCGGACGGCGCGAGCCTCCTCGCCGCAATTGTAGTTTTGTCGGTGATGATTCTGCCGTCGGTTATCAAGGTTTCTATAACGGCGCTGGAAGCGGTACCCAAGGAGTATGAGGACGCGTCCCTCGCTTTGGGCGCAACAAACACGGAAACATATTTCCGTATGTCCGTTCCGGCGGCAAAAAGCGGCATCGCCGCCGCGGTGGTGCTGGGTGTGGGTCGCGCCATAGGCGAGGCTATGGCGGTCATGATGGTGGCGGGCAACGTAGCTAATATGCCGTCACTGTTTCAAAGCGTCCGCTTTTTAACAACGGCGGTCGCGAGTGAAATGTCCTATTCGTCAGGGCTTCAGCGTCAGGCACTGTTTTCTATAGCGCTGGTGCTGTTTATGTTCATAATGCTGATAAACGCGCTTCTCAACCTGCTTTTAAAACGGCAGAGAAAGGCTTAATCCGATGAAAAGTTCATTTTCAAAAAAGAGAAAAGCCTACTGCGTTATAATGAAATCGCTCGCCTACCTTTCGACGGCAATCGTTTTTTCGCTCGTCGTGCTGCTGGTCGGCTACGTCCTGTGGCGCGGCGTTCCGAACATATCATGGCAGCTTGTTTCTACAAAACCAAGCTATCTAAATAACAGTATCGGCATTCTGCCGGATATTCTGAATACTCTCTACCTTGTCGCCGCAACCATCCTCGTCGTGCTGCCGCTGGGCGTCGGCGCGGCGGTCTACCTGACGGAATACGCGAAAAACCGCCGTTTAATAGACGTCATTGAGTTCGCTTGCGAGACACTGTCGGGTATTCCGTCAATAATATACGGTCTTGCCGGAATGCTGATATTCTGTCAGCTTTTCGGGCTGAAAACCTCGCTCATCGCCGGAGCGTTGACGCTCGCCGTGATGAACCTACCCACGGTAATCCGAACGACACAGGAAAGCCTTAAAACAGTGCCGCAAAGCTACCGCGAGGGCGCGTTCGCGCTGGGCGCGGGCAAGTGGCGCGTCATCCGCACGGTCGTATTGCCGTCGTCCGTGGACGGAATTGTCACCGGCTGCATCCTGTCGGTCGGGCGTATTTTAGGTGAATCGGCGGCGCTGCTGTTCACCGCGGGCTTTGCGCACTCCTTAAACGGCTTTTTCAAGGGCATGTCAAGCGCGGGTGCGAGCCTGACAGTGGCGTTGTACGTCTACGCGAAGGAACAGGGTGAATTCGGCGTGGTCTTCGCCATCGCCGCAATCCTGATGATTCTAACATTCTTTATTAACATCGGTGCGGGACTCGTCGGAAAACATTTTAAAAGAGGAAAGTTTGAAAGATAAACTTTCAATCTGAAAGTTTTGTCCTTTTGCGCCATACAGGACGGCGCAAATCGGCTTCGCCGACCGGTCAAAACTTCCGGTATTCAGCGAAAGGATGGTCATAAAAATGAACATCATTGAAACGAAGGATCTCTGCCTGTGGTACGCAAGCACGCAGGCGCTAAAGAATATCAATGTCGGGCTGCCGGATAAAAGTATCACCGCGCTCATCGGTCCGTCCGGCTGCGGCAAGTCAACGTTCATCAAAACGCTAAACCGCATGAACGATTTAATTGCCGGTGTTAAAATCACCGGTGAGGTTCGTTATGAGGGCGAAAACATATTCTCGCCGGACATTGACGTCAACGCCCTGCGGCGTGATGTCGGCATGGTGTTCCAAAAACCCAACCCATTCCCGATGAGCGTCTATGACAATATCGCCTACGGACCTCGCACACACGGCGTCAAGAACAGAGCGATGCTCGACGACATTGTCGAGCGTTCGCTTCGCAGCGCTGCGATTTGGGACGAGGTGAAGGACAGACTCAAAAAAAGTGCCCTCGGGCTCTCGGGAGGTCAGCAGCAGCGGCTTTGCATCGCCCGCGCACTGGCTGTTGAGCCTAAGGTGCTGCTCATGGACGAGCCCACAAGCGCCCTTGACCCGATTTCAACCTCAAAGGTCGAAGAGCTTGTTTTGGCGCTCAAGCAGTGTTATACTATCATTATGGTAACGCATAATATGCAGCAGGCAGTGCGTGTGTCCGATAACACGGCTTTCTTCCTGCTGGGCGAGATTATAGAGTTCAACGACACGGAAAGGTTGTTTTCGCAGCCGTCTCACAAGCGCACGGAGGATTATATCACGGGGAGGTTTGGATGATGAGAAGCAGATTTGACGAGCAGCTCGCACTATTAAACACAGAATTAATCCGTATGGGCGCACTTTGTGAGGAGGCTATCGCCACCGCTGCCAAAGCGCTCATGGAAGCGGACCTTACGCTTGCGAAAAAGACAAAGCCTATTGAGGTTGAGATTGACGCCAAGGAACGGGACATTGAGGCGCTGTGCCTTAAGCTGCTTTTACATCAGCAGCCCGTGGCAAGAGATTTACGCCAGATTTCCGCCGCATTAAAAATGATAACCGACATGGAACGCATCGGCGACCAGGCCGCCGACATTGCCGAAATTATAGTGTACCTTGGCGGGCGTCGCGTCGATGAGTTCAAGCTCATCAGCGATATGGCCTACGCGGCCATCCGAATGGTCACCGACAGCGTCGACGCCTTCGTCAGGCAGGATATTGAAATCGCCCGTTCTGTATATGCGCAGGATGATTATGTCGACGACACCTTTACAAGAATTAAGGATTCACTGATTGCCATGATAAACGAAAAGCCGGACGACGGCGAATATGCCATCGATCTGCTGATGATAGCTAAATATTTCGAGCGTATCGGCGACCACGCCGTCAATGTGGCGGAATGGGTGGAGTTTTCCGTAACGGGCACGCATAAAGGAGAAACGGAGTTATGATATACTGCGTTGAGGACGACGGGAATATCCGTGACATTGAAATCTACACGCTGCGCTCAACGGGCTATGAGGCCGAGGGTTTTGCCGACGCCGACGCCTTTTTTGACACGATTAGAAGACAGAAGCCGGACCTTATTTTGCTTGACATTATGCTGCCCGGCGAGGACGGCGTTTCGATCTTAAAGCGGCTAAAAGCGTCTTCGGAAACGCGCGGTATTCCCGTCATCATGGCCACGGCTAAGGGTGCGGAATATGACAAGGTAACAAGCCTTGACCTCGGAGCGGACGACTACCTCGTTAAGCCCTTCGGAATGATGGAAATGGTGTCCCGTGTCCGTGCCGTTCTGCGGCGAAGCGGTCAGAAGGAGAACGAAAGAGTTTTAGCAGTCGGTGATATCACTCTTAACCGAGACTCGCACACGGTGACTTCCGGCGGCGAACGCGTTGTTTTAACGCTCAAGGAATTTGAACTGCTGCGGGTTATGATGGAGCATCCTGGGATGGTGTTCGACCGCGACCGGCTGCTTTCCGATGTCTGGGGTGTGGATTTCGGCGGCGAAACACGGACGGTCGATATGCATATAAAGACTCTGCGCCAAAAGCTCGGCGCTCCCGCCGCGGTGATTGAAACCGTTCGCGGCGTCGGCTATCGCATAGAAATAAATGCTTGAATAATTTCAAGATGTATAAGGGTGAGCACGGCCATGACAAAGCGCATTTTTCGCTCGGTTTTTTTAGCTTCAGCGTCAATTACGCTGGCCTGCTTGATGATTATCACAGGTTTTCTTTTTAACATATTTCAGGCTGTTCAAAAAAAACAGCTTGCTGTTCAAACCGACCTCGCCGCGCACGGTGTCGAGAATGAGGGTGCAAGCTACCTTGACGGGCTGGAATCGGACGGCTGCCGCATTACATGGGTCGCTCCTGACGGCAGGGTTTTATTTGACAGCGAAAATGACGCGGCTCAAATGGAAAATCACGCGAGCCGCGAGGAAATCGCGGAGGCATTTAAAAGCGGTGTCGGCGAAAGCGAGCGCTATTCGTCCACCATGCTCGAAAAGGATATTTACCGCGCCAAGCGGCTGCAAGACGGGAGCGTTCTACGCGTGGCGGTGACACAGAGCAGCGTCTGGGCTTTGCTGCTCGGGGCGCTCAAGCCTATGCTGACCGTCTTTGCCGCGACGCTGCTTTTATCATTCGTTCTTGCCAAGCGTCTGTCAAAGCGAATCGTCGAGCCGCTCAACAACCTTGACCTTGAAAGACCGCTTGAAAACGACGCCTACGAGGAGTTGTCGCCGCTTTTAACTAAAATTGAACACCAACGCCGCAAAATAAGCGGTCAATCCGAGTATCTTAAGCGCAGACAGGACGAATTTTCGGCCGTCACCGAAAACATGAGCGAGGGGCTTGTGCTGCTTAATGAAAATAACGTTATATTGAGCATCAATGCCGCCGCCGCGCGTCTTTTCGGAACCGATAATACTTGCGTAGGCAAGAGCATCCTCACCGTCAACCGCAGTGCCGCGGTGCTGGAACTGACCGACGCCGCGCTCAACGGCAAAAACGCCGAAAAAACGCTGACGCTTATGGGAAGAACGTTTCAAATCAACGCGTCGCCTGTGCTTTCGGACGGCAAAACAGCCGGCGCTTGCCTTACGGCTTTTGACGTGACTGAAAAAGCGCAGGCGGAGCGGATGCGGCGCGAGTTCACAGCCAATGTGTCACATGAGCTGAAAACGCCGCTTCACGCGATTATGGGCGCTGCGGAGCTCATGGAAAACGGTCTTGTCAAGCCGGAGGATATCAATCAATTTGCCGGAAAAATCCGGTCGGAGTCGTCGCACCTCGTGACGCTCATCGACGATATTATACGTCTTTCACAGCTTGACGAAGGCGGTGATATTCCGCTTGAGGAAGTCGACTTAAAGGTACTTTCAGATGAGGCCGCACATGCGCTTTCAACTGAAGCCGCTGAGAAAAACGTTACCGTCACGGTGCGCGGCGAGGCGGTGTTCGTTCGCGGTGCGCGCAGGCTGCTTTACGAAATCATCTACAACCTTTGTGACAACGCAGTCAGATATAATATAGACGGTGGGAGCGTGGATATAACCATCAACGCAGAAGAGAACACGGCTGTCTTGACGGTTTCCGACACAGGTATCGGCATTCCGGCAGGGCATCACGACCGAGTTTTCGAGCGTTTCTACCGCGTGGACAAAAGCCATTCCCGCGCCACCGGCGGCACGGGGCTCGGTCTTTCAATCGTCAAGCACGCCGCCGAATTCCACAACGCGGAAATTTTACTTAAAAGCACGCCGGGCGCGGGCACTACGGTAACGGTCAAGATACCGAACGGTGAGTATTTTTGACAAATGAAACGAATAAGCAAGTGAAGGATAAAAAGCGGAGATGATATCGTGAAAGATTGATGTACCACCGTTTGTTCCACGCCCGATTATAAATTCGCCGTTCGACACGGCAGGATGGAGCTTTTTATGAAAAAGATTTTAGCAATTTTCGCCGTCTGTGCGCTGCTGGTCTGTGCCGCCGTGGGTTGTTCCGCGGGTGACATGAGTGAACAGATTGCGGATGGAGTTTCGCCGGAGGAGTTCAATTACGGCGAAGTAGCCGAATTCGATCGGGACGCAGCGAAAAATGAGGCCGTTGCCGATTCAGGCGCAACGAAAGATGAAGCCGGTGCAGGTTCGGACGTAACGGCAACCGTTGCCGATACGCGCAAGCTCATCAAAACCGTGTCGCTCAGCATTCAAACAAAGGCATACGACACCTATTTGAGCGATATACGTGCGGCTGTGACCGCTGTGGGCGGCTATATTGAGAATTCCTACGCGAATTCAAACGGTTTTTATGACAGCGGCAACCGCAGTTCAAGTCTTGTTGTAAGGATTCCCGCCGATAAACTTGATGCTTTTCTTGCGAACGCCGGTAAAAACGGCAAAATTATCAACAAAAATGAGCAGACTTCTGATGTAACGCTCAACTATGTGGATATTGAAAGCCGGCTCAAAGCGCTTAAAATTGAGCGCGACAGCCTCACGAAGCTGCTCGCCGAAGCGGACAGCCTTGATGGTGTTATCGCAATTCAAACAAGGCTGACCGAGGTCAATTACCAGATTGAAAGCTATGAATCTCAGATGCGTACGCTTGAAAACCAGATTTCCTACAGCACTGTTTCAATGGATATCTGCGAGGTTGAGCGCGTTTCCGCGGCGGATGAATCCCTCGCCTCACAGATAAAAGCCAAGCTTCTCAACAACCTTTCAAACATCAAAGAAGATATAAAGGACTTTACGGTTTCTTTCATCGGTGGACTGCCGTATATCCTCATATGGGGCGCCGCGGCGGTTGTTTTGTTTCTGCTTGTCAGGGCTGCCGTCAGAAGACGCAGGAAGAAAAAAGCGCGTACAAAAACCTCATAAAATTGTACCCCGTAAAGCGGATTCTGATTAAGAGCAGTGCCGTCGTTGTGCTTGTTTTTGTCAAGCGAAAAACCAGCCAGTCAATATAGTTGAAAAACCAGCCACTG
>CAZDWM010000096.1:0-1722 GCA_964509145.1 uncultured Eubacteriales bacterium
TTAAAACGTGAGCAGGTAAATTACATTAAAATCGCTAAAAAGGAAGAAACAAAAATAAACAGACTACAGAAATTGATCGTTCAGTTAAAAGGATGAAAATGATCAGAAAGTAAAAAAGGGGACAACCTCCTGCGTCACATATATATGAGGGTGTGAAAAATGGCTAAGGTTATTTTAATATGCGGTAAAATATGCTGCGGCAAAACACATTATTGTAAACAGCTTCAAGATAAATATCAGGCTGTTTTATTATCCTGCGATGAAATCGAAAGTCGAATATTTCACAATTCGTTAGGGAAAAACCACGATGCTGTTATTGCCGACATAAAGATATATTTGCGCAACAAGGCAGCAGACATTGTTTCTGCCGGAAGCAATGTGATGCTCGATTGGGGTTTTTGGAACAAATCGGAGCGGGAAGAAATTTCAAAATATTACAAACTCAATGACATCGCATATGAGTGGCATTATATTGATATTTCAGATGCCAATTGGAAATTGAACATTGCCGCAAGGAATAAAGCTGTTAAAGCGCACGAAACAACGGATTATTATGTTGATGAAGGATTGCTGAAAAAATTAGAATCAATGTTTGAAATGCCCGACAAAAATGAAATTGATGTATGGTTTGTAAACAACAGATGATGAGCGATTCTCATGGTATATGCGGAAATTATTCCTGATTTTACAAGAAAGCTAACATACTGTTTCCATGTTTGCTCTTAACCGTTTTTTTCCAATTTATTTATCTTGCTTTACGGTTAGGCTTAAGTATATAATAAAAGCAAGGTGTACCCGTATACCGGTCTTGAATGATAAACAAGGGGGTAAATTGGGCTTGAGCAGAAAAGAAGACCACGTTGAAAAAGAACGCTTCGCTAAAGAAAGAATTGCCGAGGAAGAAAAGCTTGCCGAGGAAGAAGCACTGAGGTATGTACATCAAGAAAGGCGTTATGTCGGCACCAAGGAAACCGTCGCCTATGTTTTGAACGATTTTTCAAACAGCTTTAACATCGGCAAATACAGCAACCGATTTATTTGGGACGTTGTCAAAATAGATTTTGACATTGCGGCTAAGGTAAATGCTTTTACCGGCTTATGGGATGTTGTTAATGATATTTTTATCGGTACTGTAGTTGATAAAACCCGCACACGCTGGGGTAAGTTCAAGCCTTATCTCATTTTTTTGTCAGCGCCGCTAACCTTGATAGGCTCTCTATATTGGCTTTTGCCTTTTTTGTTCCCCAATACCGCGGCGAATTATCTGCCCAAGCTGATTTACTATTTTACCCTTGGCGTCGTCACCGAAACGGCCGGCACATTCACAAGTATTGCCGCCGGAGGGCTGCTGAACACCATCACGCCGCACCCTGTGGACAGGGTAAGGCTTATAACCATGGCCAATTTCTGGTCGGGCTGGTTTGGTGAAAAGCTGCCGGAGCTTTCAATGGGCGTTTTTATCGACCTAATAAATCATGGTTATCTTAAGTGGAAGTTGCGCGACCTTTTTGTGGGCATGGGGCTTACCTGCGCGGTTATATCCAGCGCCGCCTCCCTGTACTTCTTTATCTGTACAAGAGAACGGGTTCATCAAACCATTGATAAACCGAGCATCTGGCAGGGCTTTAAAGCCATAGGCACCAATGTTCCTGTTCTTATTATAACCCTATCTAATTTCTTGGGCGGGTTTGGAGTGGGTATGGGGCGTTCAAATTATTACAT
>CAZDWM010000096.1:1732-4467 GCA_964509145.1 uncultured Eubacteriales bacterium
GGCGACCTTGGAAACGATTGTCGGCATTCCGGCTTCACCTGTCAGCACGATAAGCTATGCTTTAATAAATCCTGTCAGAAAACGGTTTTCAACCAAGGCGATTTGGATCGGAGAGAATATTTACACCGACCTGTGCTGGCTCGCTGTCTTTGGCGTTGGCTCAATTAATAAAAACTTCATGAAATTAAAGGTTATGGTTCCGACCTTTATGCTGGAGGAATTCATCGAAATGTGGGTATACGGCATACGGCATGTCATAGGACCCGAGCTCAACAATGAAGCCATGGATTATTGCGAGTGGAAGAACGGTTACCGTATGGAAGCGATGACAAGCGTCGCGAAAGGTCTTGTCACCAAATTACAGGGTATCGGCATGAATATCGTTCAGCTTAAAATTATGTCAAAAATAGGCTACATACAGGGTAAAACCATCGGAACTCAAGCCCTTTCCACAAAGTGGTGGCTTTTCGCTATGGGGACAGGCGTTCCCGTTATAACAAGCTGCCTCGGAATTATACCTAAATTCTTTTATCCGTTAACCGGCGCTAAACGTGACAGGATGTATGCGGACCTCGTACAAAGACGCAGTAAAATGGCTCAAAGAGTTATAGCCGCGGGTGACGATAAAGAAGAACTCGCACGCATAGCGAAAGCCGAACTGAAAGGCGAGTACGTTCATAATATGCCAGTGGATGAATAAGCGGTAAAAAACACAGGGGACAGCCCCTGTGCTTTTTTAATACGATTAGTATTAGAATGATTCCTGTAACTCTTTTGATAAAATATCGGCGTTGTCATAAAGCCAGTCGGTAAGATTATTGATTAGCACGCAAATAGGCTGATAGGATTCAGGCACATTTTCATAAGGCGGGGGATAGTGGCAGATGAGCTGCTGAAAATACAGCAGGTAAGGCATCATCTGAACATCATATTGCGTCAACGGAGAGTGCCTGACATAATGGCTGATATATTCCAGCAGACCTTTCCTGTCAATCGCCCCGTTTGCGCAATCGGGCGCGGCGGTCACATATGAAACGATAATTTCCAAAGCGACAGGTACCATACTGACGGAAGTCCAATCAATTACAGTCATTTTTCTGTCGTTTGTGATAATCTGCCCAAAGTGAAAGTCACCGTGCGAATTGGAATAGGTTAGCTTGTTCGCGTTGATTTTAAACTTGGAAAGCCGCTTTAAATGCTTTAGCCTGATTTCCAAATCGCGTGTCAAAGGAACATCCTGTTCCTTTTTCGCTTTGGCTAACTGCTTCTTGTAGTGCTTTAACGCTTCTTTTACAGTAGCCTTTCTAAAAAAATCGTTGTCAAAATTGGTTTTTAGACCTTGATAACTTTTTAAGACGTTATGGATTCTTCCGAGCGTACAAGCCATTGATTCCAATAGCCACACGGGCGCGGTATTCAATTTCGGACTTTCTCCGTCAATAAATTCCTGAACGGAAAAGTGCATGGTCTCTGTTATAACCTGATATTTTCTGTCCTTTGTTTTCAGCAAACAGGCGACCGCTATATCTTGACTGCGCAAATATTCGGTCACGTTTCCTTCCGTCTCGAAATCACCGCAATGAAGCGGGAGCGTTTTGACTATATACCGGCTGTCGTCAGTGTCCAGAAGATAAATCTCCGTGCCAAAGTGACTGTCAAGCAGCGTCAGATTTTCAATTTCTAAATTGTAGTTATCCGGTATCAGTTTTGTAAGCATGCATCCTCCGAAAGATTTTTTACCATTATACCATAGTGGAAGGCGAAAAGGCTCATGAAAAAAACAATAATATTAGCAGATTCAATTATTGAATTAAGTAAAGAAGCATATTTGTTAAATGAAAAAGCTAAACAACATAATAATTTAAGTCATTATATTCCAGATATTTCGGTCTTTGAAAACATTTTTGTTGATAGGACTATTAAAGCAACAAACGCAAGAGTATTATTGGACAAAAGCGAGGAAAATGCTATTGGAAAAAGAAATGCGGATGAAGTGTTTATTTCTTGCTTTACGCATAATGAGAACTATGATGAAAGAATGATGGAAAGGTTTGGAAATAATCATAAGGGGATGCGTTTGACATTTTATTTTAAAACGGATTTCTTAGAAAATTTTATTAATACTGATTTGCCGATAATTGGGTTCTGTGAGAAGCAAAAAACATATGAATTTTCATACTTAAATTTGGAATCAGATTTGTTAAATGAAAAGCAAAAAGAAAAAGTCCCACTTTTTCGGAACGATATATTTGCTGAGTTAATATTAACAGATATCGATTATGGCGTTGATAAATTAAAAGACGAAAGCGTATTAATAATTGATGGCAAAAAGGATCTTGTTTTAAATTGGGCAACAAAAAGAATAAAAGAAGAATATCGTTTTCAAGAAGAAACAAGAATTAGTACTATTTTGAGAGCAACCAGCAATAAAACATTAGATTATATTGAATACTTGTTAATTCCTATACATTTTAAAAATTTAATACAAATAGAAATAACCTTTGGTAAAAACGCTTCGCAAACAACAAAAGACGAAGTACAGCAGATATGTGAAAACGAACACTTAACAGATAAAATATCTATTAAACATCAATAACCAAGATAGAAAACTCTATAAAGACACTTTATGTATCTAACATAATCTTAATATAGTTATATTCAAATCCTCGTCAGCAACTCCCCAATAACAGAATTCGAAATTAAAAACCCCTGCTTAGTCAGCCGTATGTCCATAT
>CAZDWM010000096.1:4477-4790 GCA_964509145.1 uncultured Eubacteriales bacterium
CCCTCAAGACGCTTCGCGGCTTTTTTTATGCTGTCTGGAATGTGAAAGCCGAAACGTTCAAAGACTAAATCCTCCCGAAGACCGTCGGAAAGCCGCAGGCGTAGCATGGCATATTCCTCAAAGTCACCGCCGTTGCCGTCCTGTACGGGCGGAGCATTATTTATAAATGCCTCAAGGTCGCGCTTAAAATAGAAGCGCTTGCCGCCGAGAAAAGAGTGGGCGGCGGGACCTATGCCGAGGTATTCCTCATCGTTCCAGTATTTAAGGTTGTGGCGGCTCTCGAAGCCCGGCTTCGCGAAGTTCGATATCTCAT
>CAZDWM010000096.1:4800-8484 GCA_964509145.1 uncultured Eubacteriales bacterium
AAGCCGTTTTCCTCAAGCAGTCCGCATGCCGCGAGGTAAAGCTCGGCGCACGCGTCATCGTCGGGGAGCGACAGGCTGCCGCGTCTGTCATAAAACGGCGTACCGGGTTCGATTTTAAGCAGATACGCGCTGATGTGGGACGCGCCCAATTCCGCGCAGAACTCAACACTTTTTTTAAGGCTTTCGAGCGTCTGCCCCGGCAGACCGAGCATGAGGTCGAGGGAAATGTTTGTCAGTCCGGCGCTAATCGCCGTCGAAACGGCTTTGGAGACATCAGCCGCTGTACCCCTCCTGCCCAATAAGCGCCGCTCACCGTCGACAGCCGACTGTAAGCCGAGCGAAATCCTGTTGACGCCGCAGTCCGCCAAAACGCCGAAAAACCCGTCTTCAAGAAAAGACGGGTTGCACTCAACGGTAAATTCGGAAATCTCCCGCCCACTGTTGACGGACGCGACGCATTGAGCGATTTTTCGGATATTATCTGCTCCCGCGACAGACGGCGTACCGCCGCCGAAATAAACGGTGTCGAACGACAGACCGAATTGTCCGCTCATCTCACGCAGCGCACCGACCGCCGCGTCGGCATAACGTGCCTTGACGTCGTCACCGGCGGCAAGCGAATAAAAATCGCAGTAAGGGCACTTCGCGGCGCAGAAGGGAAAATGAACGTAAAGACCGACAGGTTTCATGACTTCTCCGAATAATGTACAATGTACAGTGTACAATGTACAATGAATTTTACTACAACAGTATAATTGTACATTTTATACATTTAGAGCTTTGCCGACTTAATGATTGCGGTAAGAAGCTTGTTAAGTTCTCCGCAGTCTGCTTGAATACTTTCATATTCGGTGTTGTTTAAATAATCCGTTGCGTATAGAAGTTCAAGCCAATACTCGGTTTCTGTGGCTTCTTTAAGCGCAATGTTCATCTTTGCGATAAATTCCTTCTTACTTTGAGCGACATTTGCTTCACAGATGTTCGCGCCTATGCTCGTGCCGCTACGCAAAATCTGCTTCGATAAGACAAACTCACTTTTCTCCTTGCTGAGATGCTTATACAGGTTGATGATTCTGACAGCAAACTCCTTGCTTTTCAACAGGACAGAGTTGTCCGCCATTCAAATCACCCCACAAATTAATGTACAATGTATAATGTACAATGTACAATTATTTAATTCCGATGCTAAGATAGAAATTATTGTACATTGTACACTGTACATTGTACATTTTTCAGCGTTTTAAAGTCGCCTACAAGGCTCATATAAAGCTTTTTATATAAATCATAGTACGGCTCGTAGGCTTCCGAACACTCTTTTGATTGTTCGGCCGCCTTTTTCTTTTTAACGACAGAACAAGCTTCGTCAAGCGACTTGTACACGCCGCAGCCTGTTCCGGCTAAGAGCGCCGCGCCGAACGCGCCGCCCTCGTCCGCCGTGAGGACGCTGACGGGGCAGCCGTAGAGGTCGGACAGCATCTGACGCCATAGCGGGCTTCTGCCGCCGCCTCCCGTGACGGTCATGTCAGTGACAGGCACGCCCATATCGCGGAACACATCGACGCATTCGCGCTGTGAAAACGCCACGCCCTCAAGCACGGCACGGATAAGGTTCGCTCTTGTATGTCGTGCCGACAAGCCGAAGAAAACGCCGCGGCAATCTGGGTCGGGGTGGGGCGAGCGCTCGCCCATTAGATAGGGCAGGAACAGCAGCTTGTCGCTGCCGACGGGTATCTGTTCGGCAAGCTTATCCATGATATAATAACTGTCGACGCCCATTTCTGCGGCCTTTTGAACCTCTTCGGAGCAGAAGTTGTCGCGCAGCCATTTAAGTGAGATACCCGCGCCTTGTGTGCAGCTCATCACCGTCCATTTGCCCGGTACGGAGGCGCACAGGCTGTGAACCCTGCCTTGCTTGTCGACCTTGAGCGTGTCCGAAACGGCGTAAATGACGGCGGACGAGCCAATGGTTGTGAACGCGCTGCCCGCTTTGACTACGCCCGTTCCGACGGCCGCCGCCGCGTTGTCGCCAGCGCCACCGACGACGAAGGTTCCGGCTTTCAATCCCGTTAACTCCGCCGCTTCGGATGTTATTTCGCCAGTAACGTCGGGTGATTCATACATTTTGCCCAAAAGCCCCGCGTCAATGCCGAGGATTGAAAGCAGCTCAGACGACCAGCAGCGCTTGCCGACATCCATGAGTTGCATTCCCGACGCGTCGGAAACCTCCGTGGCGAATTCGCCCGTGAGCTTGTAGCGTATGTAGTCCTTCGGCAAAAGGATATGGGCGCAATTGTCGTAAATCTCGGGCTCGTTTTCGCGCACCCAAAGGATTTTTGAGGCGGTGAAGCCGGTCATAGGCGGGTTGCAGGTGATGTCGATAATACGCGTCCGCCCGACAAGACGGTCAATCTCTTCGCACTGCGCCGCCGTGCGCTGGTCGCACCAGATGATGGATTTACGCAGAACCTCGCCATCCTTATCTAACATGACCAGACCGTGCATCTGACCCGAAAGCCCGATTCCGGCGATTTCGTCGGCCTTGCATCCGGATTTACCGATAACAAAGTGTATACCCTCGACGACGGCGTTCCACCAGTCAGAAGGATCCTGCTCCGCCCAGCCGTTTTGCGGCTGAAAGAGCGGATATTCGACCGTTTTTGATGCGACAGGTGTGCCGTCAAGTGAAAACAGGACGGTTTTTGTGCCGGAAGTGCCGATATCGGCGCCGATCAGATAGTTCATCATTGTACCCTACAGTCAATCGTCATGAAGCGTGACGATTAATATCTGCCTTTCATAGTAATATGGGCTTTAGGTAGGGGCGACCCTTGCGGTCGCCCGAAACCGAGAAAAAGAAAAAACCTATGGGCGACCGCGAGGGTCGCCCCTACATATAAACTGTTATATTTACCCAAACAACACGGAGTTTACGACGCTTTCGAGGTATTCCTGCCTGCCGGACGACGGAAGCTCCGGCTTGCCGAGCTTTTCGGCGTAGTTTGCAAGTTCCTCAAGCGACGCCTCACCGCCGCGGATTTTCGCGCCGATGCCGCTTTCATAGCTCGCGTAGCGTTCCTTGACAAAGCTGTCGATTCTGCCGTCCTCAATGATGGCGGCGGCTTTAATCAGACCTAAGGCGTAGGCGTCCATGCCCAGAATGAACGCGTGGAACATGTCCTCAAAGGTGTAGCTCGGGCGGCGTGTTTTCGCGTCAAAATTGAAGCCGCCGTTTTTAAGCCCGCCCGCTTTAAGAACCTCATACATACACATCGTCGTCTCGTAGACGTCAAACGGAAACTCGTCGGTGTCCCAGCCGAGCAGCAGGTCGCCCTGATTGGCGTCGATGCTGCCGAGCATACCATTCATGGCGGCAACCCTCAGCTCATGGCGGAACGTGTGACCGGCCAGCGTGGCGTGGTTTGCCTCGACA
Organism: uncultured Eubacteriales bacterium; assembly: GCA_964509145.1. Classification (GTDB taxonomy): domain Bacteria; phylum Bacillota; class Clostridia; order Oscillospirales; family Acutalibacteraceae; genus UBA1425. Next base: position 8,231 of record CAZDWM010000096.1, read on the forward strand.
TTGATTTTGAAATCCTTGTCGAGCCCGTACTGTTTTAAAAAGCCGATAGCCGTCGCCGCGTCGAAGTCGTACTGATGCTTCATCGGCTCCTTGGGCTTGGGCTCAATATAAAAATCGCCGTCAAAGCCGATGCTCCTGCCGTAATCGACAGCCATGTGCATCAGCATTGCGATGTTTTCCTGCTCAAACTTCATGTCGGTGTTGAGAAGCGTCTCGTAACCCTCACGCCCGCCCCAGAAGACATAGCCCTTGCC
>CAZDWM010000097.1:0-8480 GCA_964509145.1 uncultured Eubacteriales bacterium
AAACCGTAAACATGAAGTTTGACGGGAAATATATTTTCGATCCTGCCGTCGAGCGATTCTACAAGATCCTCGCGCACCGAGGTCATCTTGACGGGCAGGCCGGAAAGCCGCGATATGCTTTCGGCGTATTGAACCGAGCCGAGGATATCCTCCGCCGTTGTCTCGACACCGAGGTTAGAGTTGTTGACGATTGACGTTAAACGCATTTTACACGCCGCCTCAATTTCGCGCAGGATGCCGAAGGTGCTTTGGGCGTCGGCGGTCAGCGGACGGAAGCGGTTGACTACGAACAGTAACTCATAGTCGTTTTCCGCCAACAAATAGGGGGCATAACGCCCGAGCGCCGTCGCGCCCCGGTCGTCGCCGCCGACGTCGATGACAGCGTGAAGCCGTTTGTCCTCAACGACGGCATAGGCCTCTGGCGGCAGTGCCGGAATGTCGACGTTGGAACCGGCGTATTCGGATGAAATCAGCCGTATTCCTGCGCTTGTGAGGACATCAAGGCTGTCTTTTGTGCGAAAATAAGGGTTTACGATGTCGAGGTCGGCTATCGCCACATCGCGCTCGTATCTTTTTAGCATGAGGGCAAAATTGACAGCCACGCTTGTTTTACCGCTGCCGTAATGCCCCGCAAACAATGTCACCCGTTTGTAATCAATCATTTTCAGTAACTCCGTAAAAAATAAAAAACGTCCTTGGCCATCTGACCAGGGACGACGATAAAGCCGCGGTACCACCCTTGTTGCTGCCGTGAAGCAGCCGCTCACAAAACTCTAACAAGCTTTTGCCATGATAACGGGGCATCCGTAGCGCCTTACTTATCTCTGTTGGGGCGCTCTGCTCGGGAATGATAAGACTGTAGCTTCACGCACCGGCTCACACCGCCCGCCGGCTCTCTGTAGCGATCAAATACGTCCGTTTCCGTCATTGCATTTAACACTATTCATTTAGGTTAACTCATATTATACCACAACCGTAAAAATTGTCAAGCACTATTTCTTACTTTTTATAATAAAATATATTGCATGAATATTGCATGAACTGCAAAAATCTGCTAAACTAAAATTGAGTTATTGGCTGATTATTTCATGCATAATTATGACCATCCTTCACTGAAAAGGAGGCTGTTAAAATGAGAAAATTAGTTAAGGACGTCCTTTGCATCCTGCTCACCGTTACGCTTACTGGCGCGTTTCTCGCAGCGGCGGCCGACGGATTTTACGCTGAGCTTGGGGACTCGCCCGTGTTCAGCATCACCGAATGGTTAAGCGGCAAGCTTGGAGGCGGAGCCGAAAGCGCCATGGGGCTGTCAAGCAATATCAGCGGTGTCTACGCATCGGGTGAAAATACAAGAGAAGAGCTTATAAGCCTTTGGAATGCGATAAAGACACCGTACAGCGGCAGCGTATACAAGACGATGCCGACCGTAGTCGCGCCCTACAGCACCGGTGTTCTTGAGCAGGGGTACCTGACCGACACGACAAGTTATCTTAACTTTTACCGCAAGGTGGCTAAAATGCCGGCGGCTACTCTGACGGATGAAAAATGCCTTAGCGCCCAATACGGCGCGGTGGTTTTAGCGGCTAACGATGAAACCAACCATACACCCCCAAAGCCACCGGGCATGTCCGACGACTTTTACACAAAGGGCTACAACGCGACAAACAGCAGCTGCATTTCAAAGAGCTCGAATTATGCGGGTGGTCTTGTAATGCGTCCTTTTATTGCAGCCTGTATGGACGATTCGACCAGCGCTTTTTATCTTGGTAATGTCGCTCACAGACGATGGTTTCTTTCACCGGATTTAACAGAGGTCGGCTTCGGTCAGGCGAACTCCGTCAGCGGCAATGTTTACAATGTTGCCCCAGTGGTATCCGACTTCAACGACAGTATTGTTTACGACTACATCGCATGGCCGTCATCCGGCTGGTTCCCGACCGAGCTAATCAACAACAGCCAGTCGTGGAACGTTATGTTCAATTACGACAAGTATAAATTTTCCCCCACGGTGGGACCGACGGTTAAGATAACGAGGCAATCCGACGGACATGTGTTCAATTTGACAACTGCCGACAACACCGTCTCGACGAGCACACCATTCCTGACCTATGACACAGTCTATTACGGTGTGCCGATGAACATCACCTTTCACATCGGGTCGGTCAACCATTCAGGTGCCACGCTCAGCGGTAATTTTAACATCGAAATCAGCGGCATAGTCGACAAAAACACCGGCGCGGCGGTAACATTTTCATACACCGTAAAATTTTTCTCGCTTGACGACCCGATAGAGACGACGACGCACGACGAATCTGAGACCGACGACACAACGGAAACCGGATTAAGCACGACGACAACAACCACAACGACCACAACCACGACTACAACCACGATTACAACCACCACGACGACGATGCCCCGCACGCTCAGGTCGTTAAAGGTTGCTACCAAGCCGGAAAAGCTAACCTATAATTACAAAGGTACGCTAAACACCTCGGGATTAACGCTGCTGGCAACGTATTCCGACAATACCTACGAAACGGTCTCAAGCGGGTTCACTTGTTCGCCGACCTATTTCAGCAAAACCGGCACGCAAAAAATAACGGTTACATATGGAGGTCAGAGTACCTCATTCGACGTCACTGTTAAATATGCTTTTTACCAATACTTGATTTTAATATTCCTTCTCGGCTTCATGTGGTACTGATATCCGACAGAGCTGTCCGTGCGACGACAGTATATCATTCCTTTCAAGTGAAAGCTGCCCCGCTTTTCGACGGGGCAGCTTTTAAATAGAATATTAGCAGTTTTCATATCAAAGGAGACAATTTTATGAAGAAGCTTGTCAGCGTTATAACGGCTTTGTCCGTGCTGCTGTGCGTCTGCACACCCGCGTTCGCGGTCGCCGCGGGAAACGATGTTTATCCCGTCATCATCGTACCGGGCTACAGCTCAAGCCAGCTTTACTGCTTGGCGGATGACGGCGATAAAGAGCAGGTATGGTGGATAGGTACCGACAGAATTCTCAACCTTGTTCTCGACAGCGCTGCGGAACTGGGGCTGGATTTGGGCAAACTGGCTTTGGGTCAGGCCGGTTCTATCGCTAAGACATTGGGCGAGGCCACGGTGGAACTGCTCGGCAAGCTCGCATGCAACGACGACGGAACGAGCAAGAACGCTCTCTCAATTTACTATTCCTCCGCCGAGGAGACATGCAGCTCTTATCTTGCCGAAAAATACAGCGACGGGAGCTTCCGCCACGAGGTTGAAATTATGGACGCTGTTGCCGAGCAGACAGGTATGGAAAACATTTATAATTTCAACTGCGATTTCAGGATGAGCGTTGTTGACTGCGCGCGGAGGCTTGACGAATATATTGACGATGTATGTGAGTACACGGGCAGCGACAAGGTCAACATCATCGCCGTCAGCCACGGCGGGCAGGTGACGGCGACCTACCTGACGCTGTTCGGCGACAAACGCGCCGTCAACAACGCCGTTTTAAATGTCCCGGCAATCGGCGGCGCGGGGCTGGCGTATGACACGCTCAATGCCGACTTCGATTTCGACGAGGAGACGCTTTGCCGCTTTATCGAGCACGGTATGATGGACGAAACCGATTACGAGTGGCTCGTCAAGGCAAACAAGCTCGGCTTTCTCGACGACATCCTCAACGGTTATGCGCCTTATGCTCTTCAAATTATCGGGCTTTGGACAAGCATCTGGGACTTTATCCCCGCTGAATATTATGAGGCGATGAAGGCGAAATACCTCGACCCGTCAAGGAACGCCGCCATCATTACCGCAAGCGACTATTTTCACAACACCGTCGAGCCTCAGTTCACCTCAAGTCTTCAGCGCTGCAACGACGAATACGGGATGAATGTATCCATCATCGCAGGAACCGGAAATCCCGTTGTCAGCGGGCTTAAAGAAAATTCTGACGGCATCATCACCGTCAAATCGTCTACGGGCGCGACGACCGCGCCGTTCGGGCAGCGCTTTTCCGACGGCTATACCGCCATAAACGGCGACAACGACTATGTTTCTCCCGCTATGGATATCGACGCGTCGACGGCTTATCTGCCCGACAACACCTGGTTTATCGACGGGCTATTCCACGGCATGGAGTATAAGGACAGCTACACCGCCGCGCTGCTGTTTAAGCTGCTGCTTACGGACGACATCGAAAATGTCTATTCCGACCTGGACTTTCCGCGTTTCCACGCGTCCACCAACGTCTCAAGCGCCGTCTTCGCTTCTTTTAACAGTAGCGCGGAGGGATATCTTGGTACAGGGGATACGTCGCTCAGTATAAAAAACCTTTCTGAAAAATATCCGATGAGACTCCTTGCGGTTACCTGCCAAGGGATAGATTTAAATTTCAGCCTGAAGAACGTCGGTAGGCTCAAGTGCGGCGAAAGTGTCAGCCTGTCCTTGGGCGGCAGTGTTCCGCAAAAGAGCGAAACGTGCGTAAGCGTCACCGTAACCTATATGCTAATAGGCTCCCCGACGCCAGTCAACGAGCGAACCTTATGGTTCAAGCTTACCGACGGCGAAGCGCCCGACTATAACGAAAACGCACCCTATACGGCGCTGGATACCGGCAGCGTTTCGGATCATATATCGGGTTTTCTGGCACGGTTTTTAACAGCCGTAGGTCTGAGGCCGTTTGTAAGCATTTTATATCATATCTTTACGTTCTTCAATGAAAACCTTGCCGCATTATGAATAATGGTATCAACATAAAAAACGCCACACCGCCGGGCATCGGCAGCGTGGCGTTATCATTTCGGTTTAATCGGACAGTTTCTCCCGAAGTATGGTTGACGAGACATTGGGTGTGTAGGGGAAATAGACGATTTTTATATCTTCGACTGCGAAGGATTTTTCGTATTCCTCCCAACGCGCTGTTTTATACCAGTCGTCGCCGACGAACATGACGTTTGCCTTGACTTTTTTGCACATAGTAAGCTTGTCCATATCGCTTTGAGGCACGGCGACGTCGACATATTTTATGCTGCGGACAAGCTCGATACGCTCCTCAAAAGGAATGACGGACTCCCTGTTTTTATAGGTGCGCAGCAGTTCGTCGGTGGTGACGCCGACCACGAGCCGGTCACACATGCCGCGCGCATTCCTTAAAATGTTGATATGCCCTACATGGAGGATATCAAAAACACCGGAGGTATACCCTATAATCAAACTGTTCACCCAGCTTTACTTCAATTTATATTAATATATCATATCGCCAGCGCGAATGCAAGTTGTTGATTGCACAAAAATATCAACTATGCTATAATAAAAACCGTAACATAATCGGCAGTTGCCGGGACGCTTAAAGGGGGACATCGTTTTGCTTTCCGTGATTAAAAGGAAATTTAATACGCTGCTGATTCTGATAAAAAGATTCCTGCGCGGTTTTTATAACAAGATGTTTGAGGCGTTTTGCGCGATGCTGCCGGTAAAGCGGAATAAAATCGTGTTTTCAAGCTTTTGCGGAAAGAGCTATTCCTGCAACCCGCGCGCCGTTTACGAATACCTTGAGGCACATTATCCGGGAAAATTCAAATATGTCTGGGTTTTCGATTACCCGACAAACCCGCGCATACCCGATGCGTTGAAAGCAAAGTCCAAGCTGGTTCAGCAGAATTCCAAGCTCTGCGATATCCAGAAGGCTACCGCCGGCGTCTGGTGCTTCAATCACCGCAACACATCTTACTTCCGCAAAAAGAAGAATCAGCTGTATATCCAGACATGGCACGGTAACATCGCCTTTAAGGGCATCGACAAGACGGCGCAAAAAACGGTCGATTACAACAGCCCGTATATACAGAAGTGTCTGGTCGACTCAAAGATGATAGACCTCATTCCCATCGGAAGCGAATTCGGATACAACCGCATGAAAGACTCTTTCTTTTACGACGGCGAATACCTGTTGAAAGGTTTCCCGCGAAACGATATTCTAATTCAAGGAAATCCGCAACTAAAAGCAGATGTAATCGAACGTTACGGTCTGCCGGGGGACACAAAGCTGCTGGTGTATGCGCCGACCTTTCGTGAAAACTTCAAGCTGTACGATCCGCTGTTTTCCGATCCCGACGCGGCTGAACGTCTGAACGAGGCGCTTAAAAAACGGTTCGGCGGAAACTGGGTGATTTTTGTCAAGTATCATCCCGCCTGTATCTATGCGCAGCAGCCCGCTTTCGACGGCAAAACCATTTTCAACGTTACCGATTTTGGAGACCTTGCTGATTTACTCGTCGCCTGTGACGCGTTTATTTCAGACTATTCCTCCTCGATTTTCGACTATATCCTGACTTATAAGCCCTGTTGGCTGTTTGTGCCCGACCTCGACACCTATATCAGGCAGGACAGAAATATCGTTATCAATTTGGAGGACGTCCGACTGCCAATGTGCGGTGATACGAACGCCCTTATCAGCGCCGTTGAGACGTTTGATGAAGATGTGTACCGCGCGGATGTCGACGCCATGCTTAAAGCTTTCGGCTCATACGACCGCGGGAGCGCATGCGAGGCGTTGGCAAAACGCATTGTAGCATTTGTCGACAAGAAGGACGATTAATATATCTGGGGGTAGCTTATGAAACGTAGAATAATTGGTGTACTGCTGTGCGTTTCGATGCTTGCCGGAATGACGGCACTGCCGGCTTCGGCGGAGGCTCGGAATAATCAGGATGTATACCCCGTCGTGCTTGTCAGGGGCGTTGATTTTTTCGGGCTTTATCTTGATTACGCGACCGACAGCGAACGCCCGTGCGTGGGTGAAATCAGTGCCGCGGGCATTGTCAAAACGCTTTTTAAGGCAATAGGCACAGGGTTGTTTTCATGGAGTATGGACAGGGCGGTTGATGTGATTATCGACTATGCCGCCGATATCCTCGGAGGGTTGACCTGCGACGAAACGGGCGCCTCGCTTCAAAATGTCGGCTGCCCGAAATATCCCGCAGCTGTCGGAACCTACGCCGATTTTCCATTCAGCGACGGGAACGAGATGGGCATCCTTAAAAGCACCGCCGAGCATTACGGCGGCGAAAACGTCTACTATGTTAACTACGACTGGCGTATGGACCCGCGCGACGTCGCCGACGAAATTGCGGCGACTGTCGACCGTGCCGTAACAGAGACGGACGCGCCCAAGGTCAACCTCGTAAGCGCGAGCATGGGCGGCGTGATGACCGTCGCATACATGTCGGAATATGGTTATTCGAAGCTCAACAAATGCGTCTTTCTGTCCTCAACCTTCTGCGGTGTCAAGGCGGTGTCCGACCTGTTCCAAGGCAGGGTTGAAGCCTCGCCCGAGGCGCTTTACAACTTTTTAGACGACAATTTAGGAGGCAGCAAGGGCGCGGACTTTTTAATTAAGACAGCTAAAAGCTACGGTCTGTTTAACGGTGTTTCATCAGTCGCGAATAAATTCCTTGACACCTACAAGCCGGTTATTTACAACGAACTGCTCAATGACTGCTTCTGCCATACACTGTCGTTCTGGACGCTTGTTCTGCCCGAGGACTACGATGCCTGTGTTGACTACATATTCGGAGGAGAGGAAGCCGAAAACGCGGTATTCATCGCTAAAATCGATGCACTTCAGGCGATGATGCGCGGTCGCGACGATTTGCTTCGTCAGGCGGCCGCCGATGGTGTGCAATTCTCGGTCGTCGCGTCCTACAATTCGGCGCATGTCCCGCTTTATCCCTCCGCAGTCCTCAACGGCGACAACGGTCTTGAGACCGTTTATATGTCCGGAGGCGCTCGGGTTGCAAACTACGGCGAGACGCTGCCCACCGACATCCTTGCCGCAAATTCGGTTTACCTGTCGAAGGACGGCGTTGTCGACGCATCCACCTGCCTGTTCCGCGACGCGACATGGTTCCTCAAGGACGCTCCGCATGTCGGGTTCAACTACGGCACCGACTGCGCCGATTTTCTAATTTGGATGCTTGATTATGACGGACAGGCGACAGTTTTCAGCAATCCCGCTTATCCGCAGTTCATGCACGCGGACAAAAGCCTTTCCCTGTCCGCCAATTTATCTTAAAGACGAAAGGAAGCGTTTATGAGCAGAGAAATCAACAAGGCCATGAAGCCCACAAAGCCCATCAGCTACGCCATCGGTATGTTCGGGACGTCGATTCCGATTAACATGTTCAAAACCTTTGCCGCGGCGTTCTACATCGACAGGCTCAACTTCATAACAACCTCACAGTTTGCGCTCATCACATTGATTTACACCTTCGTCGACGCCGTCGACAATCCCGTTTACGGCTTTTTGTCCGACCGAACGCACACTAAATGGGGACGCAGGCGACCGTGGCTGCTCATTGGCGCCCCGTTACTGGTGCTGTGCTTCATCCTGTTCTTTAACCCGCCGCAGTTCATGTCGTCCGGCTCGATGTTTTCATATGTTCTGTTAATGTATATTCTCACCGGTACGCTCGACTCGCTCATCAACTCAA
>CAZDWM010000098.1:0-8455 GCA_964509145.1 uncultured Eubacteriales bacterium
CGGGACCGAGTTTAGTGTCTCTGGCCTCGACCTCATATTCTTCAATATGGATAGACGTGTAAACGTCGTCGCGGACAATTTTTTCATTGACGAGAACGGCGTCCTCGTAGTTGTAGCCCTCCCATGTCATGAAGCCGATGAGGACATTTTTGCCGAGGCTGATTTCGCCCTTGTCCGTAGCGGGACCGTCCGCTATAACCTGCTTCTCCTTAACCGGCTGACCGATGGTAACCACCGGACGCTGGTTAATGCAGGTACCTTGGTTGGAGCCGAGGAATTTAATGAGCTCATACTTGTCGGTTTCGCCGTCTTCGTTTGCAATCTCGATGGTGTCGGCGCAGACATGGGTAACGACGCCGGACTTCCTCGCTATCACGGCGACTCCTGAGTCGACGGCCGCCTTATATTCCATGCCCGTTCCGACGATGGGCGCCTCGGTCTTTAAGAGCGGCACGGCTTGCCTCTGCATGTTTGAGCCCATGAGCGCTCTGTTGGCATCGTCGTTTTCGAGGAACGGTATCATTGCCGTGGCGACGGAGACGACCATCTTGGGCGAAACGTCCATATAGTCGGCCATCCTGTTGTCGACCTCGACGAACTCGTCGAGGTGACGGGCATTAATTCGCTGATGAAGGAAATTACCTTCCGCGTCGAGCGGTTCGTTGGCCTGCGCGACGACATAATTGTCCTCTGTGTCGGCGGTCATGTATTGAACCTCGCCGAGCACACGCCCTGTTGCCTTGTCGACCTTGCGGAACGGTGCTTCAATGAAGCCGTATTCGTTAATCTTCGCGAATGTGGCGAGATAGGAAATCAGACCGATGTTGGGACCTTCCGGCGTCTCAATGGGGCACATGCGCCCGTAGTGGCTGTAATGGACGTCGCGCACCTCAAATCCGGCGCGGTCTCTTGAAAGACCGCCTGGGCCGAGAGCCGAAAGACGGCGCTTGTGCGTCAGCTCGGCAAGAGGGTTTGTCTGATCCATAAACTGCGACAGCGGCGAGGAACCGAAAAACTCCTTTATAGCCATCTGGACGGGACGGATATTGATGAGCGTCTGGGGCGTTATCTTGTCCTCGTCCTCCTGCGCCTGAAGCGTCATACGCTCGCGGATTACTCTTTCCATACGCGCGATACCGATGCGGAACTGGTTTTGAAGCAGCTCGCCGACGGAACGGATACGCCTGTTGCCGAGGTGGTCGATGTCATCTAAGCTGCCGACGCCGTTGGCGACGCAGTTAATATAGTTAATAGACGCCATGATGTCGTCAATGATGATGTGCTTCGGAATGAGGTCGTCGCAGCGTTCGCGCATCGTGGCGAGCAATTCCTCGTTCGTGCCGTCGAAGCCGTCGATTATCTCATGCAGCACGCTTGCGCGGACTTTTTCGTTAATGGCGTTGTTGATAAGATCCTGCTTTGTAATACCTTCGGGCATGAACGGCAGGGCGTCGACCATACCGCTGGAAACAATGACGATTTCCCTGTTGTCGGCCTTGACGACGACGCGGATAACGCCGGACTGCTCAATGTCGTAAGCCTTTTCGCGTGAGATGGTTTCGCCCTCTTCTGCGAGCAGTTCGCCCGTATAGGGGTCGACGACAGGCTCGGCTAAGGTGCAGCCTGCCAACCGCGCGGAAAGCGCCAGCTTTTTGTTGTATTTATAGCGGCCGACCCTCGAAATATCGTAGCGGTAGGGGTCGAAGAAAAGGTTGTCGAGGTGCTGCTGGGCGGTTTCGAGCGTGACGGGCTCGCCGGGACGGAGCTTTTTGAACACCTCCATGAGGGCTTCTTCCTTGTTCTTTGTCTCGTCCTTGTCGAGCGTGGCTTTGATTCTGTCGTCGTCGCCGAAGAATTCGACGATTTCGCTGTCGGTACCAATGCCCAGCGCCCTGATGAATGTGGTGATGAAAATTTTCCTGTTCTTGTCGATTCTGACATAATAAATATCGTTTGAATCGGTCTCATATTCGAGCCACGCACCTCTGTTGGGGTTAATCGTGCTCGTAAACAGCCTGATGCCTGTCTTGTCGCGGCTCATATCGAAATAGACGCCCGGCGAACGGACAAGCTGTGAGACGATGACACGTTCGGCGCCGTTAATGACGAACGTACCGCTCTCGGTCATGATGGGGAAATCGCCCATGTAGACCTCGCTCTCCTTGATAGCACCTGTCTCCTTGTTGAGAAGCCGTGCCCTCACGCGCATCGGCGCGGCAAAGGTAGCGTCACGCTCCTTGCACTCGCGCACGGTGTATTTAGGCTTGTCGTCCATCCGGTAATCGACAAAGGTCAGCACCCAGTTGCCGGTGTAGTCCTTGATTTCCGCTATGTCCCTGAAAACCTCCTTGAGGCCGGTTTCGAGGAACCACCTGTAGGAATCCTTTTGGACTTCGATGAGATTTGGCATTTCCATAACCTCATGAATCTTCCCGAAATTCATCCGGGTTACGTTGCCCCTGACCACAGGTTCAACTTTCAGCATAGGCTAAATCACTCCGTTCGTTTTAATCGTCCATCACCACATGGAAAATTTTCAGATACATTAACTAATAGATAAAAAACATGCCGTAAGCCGAAAAATATTGTGATGTGTTGTACAGACGTTACGCACACCCGAAAACGGCACAATTTCTTTGGCGCGCATAGACGTCCATTATAATGATACAGTTTTCAATTATAGTGCCTGTTTGCCCCGTTGTCAAGCATTTTTTGGGGGAAGTGACGAAATATTTTAAAATTTTAGCCCCGGTTCGCCTTGTTTTGAATCGGATTTTTCGATATCAGACACTTTTTGTTGCGATATGGACTGTGGCACCTGCCGGATTTGTGCATAAAATGTATTGACAGCCAACCCACGAAAAACTCATATTTACACAACTTTTCCGCGCGTTTCTTTTCGCGTTTTCGAGCTCCGTTTCGGTCTAGCAGAACAGTATAAACCACCGGCATACGGTAATGCCGTAGGGTGGAATCCATGTGTTACACCGCGAGGTTTGCGATATTGACGACATTCGGCGGCACATGCGGGTGCCGCCCTACAAGTACTTTACTTTTTAAAGTTAACGGTATTACCTACACAAGGAATCGTCAACTGTATCATACGACATTGAAAGGGTCTTGACTATGAACTGCAACAGCATTTCGGCGCTGCTCTGCTCCCCGCCCGCGGCCTATGCCACGGTGAGCGGTGACAGACAGCACCCGCATTTGAGCGGGACGGTCAGGTTTTATCCGTGGTCCGACGGCACCATTGTCCGCGTTGAGCTTGTCAACCTGCCACCGTCCGCAGCGCCGCTGGGTTTCCATATCCATGAGGGTGACTCCTGCTGCTGCGGGTATGAAAAAACCGGAGGGCATTACAATCCCTCCGGTACCGAGCATCCGGCTCATGCCGGCGATATGCCCGTGCTTTTTTCAAACAACGGCTACAGCTACATGGTGTTTTTTACAAACAGATTCAGTCCCTCCGACATCGTCGGACGCACCGTCGTTATCCATGCCTTGCCGGACGATTTCAGAACCCAGCCGTCGGGCGATTCCGGCGAAAAAATCGGTTGCGGTGAAATCAACACCTATCGTTAGTCAGTCCGCACCCCTGACGGCGACATGTTTGAAATATTTCCTAGCCGTCTCAGCGAGTGCTTCCATCTCCTCTAAGGTATAGCCGGTAAAGCCACCGCGAATGAGGTCGTCTGAATCACAGAACTCCTGTAAAAAGTACCTATCTGCGCCCTTGAGCCACGCCCCGATTTGGGCTATATCCTCGGCGGTGTGCAGCTCCCGCACGACCGTCGTTCGAAACTCGTATTCGACATTGCCGTTCATGAGAAGGTCGGCACTCTCTATGACGTTCCCGATATCAAAGCTGTGGACGCCCGTCGTTTCGGGATATTTCCGCAGCGAATTTTTAATGTCCATTGCCACATAACTGACAAGCCCGGCGTCGAGAACGGTGGCCAGCCGCTCCGGATAAGTGCCATTAGTGTCGAGCTTAACGGGAAAGCCCATCTCGCGTATTCTGCCTATTAGCCGGAGGGTTCCGGGAGACATCAGCGGCTCGCCGCCTGTGACGCATACGCCGTCAATAAGCCCGATGCGCCGCGCTAAAAAATCGAACAACTCATCCTCGGGAATCTCGTCCTGTTCCCGCTCGGGCAGGACGAGCGACGCGTTGTGGCAAAACGGACAGCGCAGGTTGCAGCCTGATATGAAAACAGTGGCACATATTCTGCCCGGATAATCAAGCAGGGACATCTTTTGAAGACCCGCGATTTTAACGCCGTTACTCATTTTTACACCCATCCCGCCGCGTCGCGCGGCGAATTATAATCAAACGTGAAACACACGGCGGTACAAATAGACCAAGAAAACCGATTTTTCACGTTAATACCATATCCATCCGAAAAGAATAATTTTAATAATCCACTGCCACCAAAGCAGCACAACCTCAACATTAAATTCGGCGGATTGCTCCCCGTAAACGACGCTGACGGTCTGTGTGCCTCTGCGCGTGTTGTTGAAACCTGTAACCGTCATCAGACTCGTGTCGGTAACAGTTTCCGTCCTCCCGCTCTCATAGGTTGCCTCCAGCGTGATGCCGTCAAGCTTGACACCGTTTCTTTCTTTATAACGATAGGTCAGCGTGTCGGGCAGTTTTGTAATCGCGATACCCGTAATAACATCCTCTTTGACGGTGACATCAAAGCTTGCGGACTGTCCGCCGTAACTTACGCTGACGGTCTGCGTGCCTATGTTTGCGCCGTTGAAGCCGGAGACGGTCATCAAATTAATGTCGGTGACGGTTTCCTTTTTTCCGCTTTCATAAGCGGCTTCAAGCGTTATGCCATTAAGCTGGATGCCCGTGTCGCCTACATAATAGACGCGTCTATCGGGCAGACGTGTAATCCTGATGCCGGTCAGGTTATTTTCAAGAACGGTGACGTCAAGGTCGACGGACTTTCCGCCGAAGTTGACGCTGACGGTCTGCGTGCCGATTTGTGTGTTGTCGAAACCGGAGACAGTCATCAGATTAGTGTCGGTGACTGTTATCTTTTCGCCGCTTTCGTGCGTGACCTCAAGCGTAATGCCATCAAGAATTATGTCGATGTCGCCTTGATAGTATGTGCATTTGTCGGGCAGCCTTGTTATGGTGATGGTCGTTACGGAGTCCTCGATAAATGTAAGTTGAATATATTTGGTCACGGAGTATGCGCCTTCGGTATAGGTCACCGTGATAAAGCGACCGTCCTCGTCCTCGTATGTCGTGTCGACGACGCATTTGTCCGTTACGTCCAATGACGGCGCATCTTCGTATTTTGCCTGCACGCTTAAACCATCGAGTATAACAGGCTCACCTATATAATAGGTTGTTTTGTCCGGTCCCGACATCGTCAGTCCGTTGAGCTTGTAATGCTTATGCTCGTAACCCTTGGTGTGCGCGAACATATCCGCTGCACTGCCGTAATAACAGTAAAGCGTGCCGTCGAACTCCATATCAAAGCAGCTTTCGCTTATGCTGTTCGTTTTCGCGTTGAACCTGACCTCGGCGAGCATGTCACAGTCGAGGAAAACATTGTCGCCGAGCGTTGTAACGTTCAATCCGATTGTGGCTTTATATAACGAGGCACATCTTGAGAACGCCCCGTTTGAGATGTTTTCAATTCCGTCACCCGTGTCGACCGTTTCAAGTGCGGCGCAGGAATCAAACGCACCGCTGCCCAGTGTTATCAGGCTGGAGGGAAGAACAACCTGTTGGAGAGACGAGCAGCCGCTGAACGCCGACACACCGATTTCCTTCAAGCCGCAGTTAAACAAAACTGACGTCATATTTGTGCAGCTTAAGAAAGCCTCCTGACCGATGTGGAGCATCGTATCGGGCATTGTCAGCGAAATCAGACTGAGGTTTGATTCAAACGCGTTTGCGTCAACGCCGAACACGCTGAGTGTTTCTCCCGTGGATGGCACCGTCATCTGCGACGGAATGACCAGATTCGACGCATGACCTTTGTACTGTTTAATTAAGATGCCTTGGTCATATCCCACCGTAATGAGATAGTCGCCGACCGTTTCAACGGGTGACGCGTAGGCGCAAATTGAAAAAACCGCGGCGAACATCCAAACGGCAAGTGCGGCGGCAACCGCTTTTTGAACTGTTTTCATACTGATCAACGACTCCTTAAACACTAATAATTGTAACGCCCGATGAGAGCTTTGTTTCTCTTCCGCTAAGAACAACCGACGCTGTGCAACCCTCCGGCACCGTAAACTCATAAGTGACGGTTTTCCCGTTTCTTGTCCATTCAGCTCGAACCGTTCCGTGCCGTGTTTCAATCGACGCCTTCACAAAACCGATACGCTCGTCCGTGACCGGCGCGAAAATAATATTCCCGAAACCCGGCGCGTTTTCGTCGAGATTAATGCCGGCCATCCGTCCGTAAAGCCAGTCTCCCACCGCGCCATATGCGTAGTGGTTGAAGGAGTTCATCGAAACGTCCCACATCGTGCCGTCGGGTTTGATGGAATCCCAGTGCTCCCACATCGTCGTCGCGCCCTTTGTGACAGGGTAAAGCCATGACGGATAACTTTTTTGAAGCAAAAGGTCGTAAGCGGCCTTCACCTGACCGTTGTCGGTGAGCACATGCAGCAGATATGGTGTGCCGAGAAAGCCTGTGGTTAGATGCCCGTCATACTCGTCGATATAGCCTAACAGCTGTTTGACAACGGGTGCGTTGTCGGGCGCGAGACCGAAATAGAGTGCCAGGACACAGGCTGTCTGCGTTGTGATATTGACCGTTCCGTCGTCGTTGAAATACGCATTTCGGAACGCAGCGACGGTTTTGTCTCTCATCGCTTCATAAGCCGTCATGTCAAGATCAAGTACTTTACCGGCTTTGATTAACAGGCCGGTCGAATAAGCGAAAAACGCGGAGGCGATGAAGTCCTTTGATGTACCACCACGTTTGCCGTCAACCTCTCTTTCAAGCGAAAGCCAGTCGCCGAAATGATGACCGTCAAGCCACAATCCGTTTGTCGAATGGTGGTCGACGTAATCAACCCACTTTTTCATCGAGCCGAACTGCTGAACCAGTATGTCACGTTTGCCGTAGGTGAGATAAATCTGCCACGGGCATATGACCGCCGCGTCCGCCCAGCCAGCCGAGGAATCGCCGTCCCAATGCACAATAGGTATGATGTGCGGTACACTGCCGTCCTCCTTCTGTTCAAGCGCGAGGTCGGCAAGCCACTTGGTAAAAAACCTTTCGACGTCGTAGTTGAGCGACGCGGTTTTTACAAAAGCCTGCGCGTCGCCCGTCCAGCCTAAGCGTTCGTCGCGCTGCGGGCAGTCGGTGGGCACATCAAGGAAGTTGCCCTTCTGCCCCCAGATGATATTTTCATACAGCTTGTTGACCAGCGGGTCGGAGCATTCAAAATAACCCGTGCGCTTCATCTCGGAATGAACTACAATAGCCGTAAAGTTCTCAAGCCTTACATCGTCGCTCCAATTGTCAAGCGCGATATAGCGGAAGCCCTGAAACGTAAACGTAGGCTTATAGGCGTGCGGTAGACCGTCGCAGACAAATACAATCTCCTGCTTTGCGGCGCGCAGATTTGCGGTGTAAAAATTTCCGTCCCTGTCAAGCGTCTCGGCGTGGCGGACAACAGCGCGCTCGCCCTTTTTGCCCGTAATATTAAACTCGACATATCCGGTCAGGTTTTGACCGAAATCGATGACCGTTTCACCATCGGGTGTTTTAATTAACTCAAGCGCCGGAAGCCGTTCCTGCTCCGTGATGCGTTCACCCTGCCGCGGTGTTAAAATTCTTGTGGTGTGTTTAATCTGGCTGGCGTTTTGCGGGCAGTTGTCCTCAAAACCGGCGTCATAGACATCGCCGTTATAAAGGTTACACGCGCGCGTCTTGCTCTGCCGCACCATCCACCGCTCATCGGTAAAGAAGTCCTTTTCACTACCGTCCTCAAACGTGAGATGTAACGCTGCAATGAGCGCTGTCTCGCGGGCTTTCAGCTCCGGTACATCCCATGTGTCCCTATCGTGCATCCGCCAGCCCCTCGCAAGACCGACGGAAAGCAGATTATTTTTCTCAAGAAGCTCAGTAACATCGTAGGTCTGATACTGGACTCGGCAGCGGTAGTTTGTCCAGCCGGGCGCGAGGACTTCATCGTTAACCCGCTTACCGTTGATGCGTGCTTCATAAACTCCCAGCGCGGTGATTTGAAGCGACGCCGATTTAATTCTTTTCTTAAGCGTGAACTGACGCTCAAACAATAGCGCCGCTTCGCCGTAGTCAATCGGACTTTTTATCCAGTCGGACTCGTATATTAAATCCATTATGTTTCATCCTTTGTTTATTTCAATAGACAGCCAAGATTGCATATTTCCTCAAACAGCGCGGCAGTGTCGCGGAATGTTTTTAGGTTTTCTTCGTCGCGCGCA
>CAZDWM010000099.1:0-6164 GCA_964509145.1 uncultured Eubacteriales bacterium
ACCCACGCCCATGGCGTGGCAGTATTCGCACAGGAAGAACGGCTTTTTCTTATAAAACGCGCCTCTGCTTCTCTCTTTGACGCGGATAAGGTCATGCGGATGCGTATACATTTCTGAAATGACCGAGTAGCCGTGGCGCGGTGTGCGGATGACGCCCTCGTAATGGACGGGAATTTCCGGGCACACCTCCTGTAAGAACTTGAAGCATTTGTCTTGGCACTTCCAGCCGCCCGCCTCGTTGCCCAGTGACCACATCATAACGCACGGGTGGCTTCTGTCGCGGTAAAACATCCTGCCGACGCGGTCGAGGTATCTCGAAGCCCATTTTAGGTTGTTGCTGATTTGGTCTATGTCGTTATAGGGCTCGCAGCCGCAGCCGTGGGTTTCGATGTCGGACTCGTCAACGACGTACAGACCGTAGATGTCGCATAACGTTAGGAACTGCGCGTCGGGCGGATAGTGCGACGTGCGCACAGCGTTGACGTTGAGGGACTTCATCAAAAGGATGTCCTTCTTGAGGTCGTCTATCGTCATGACATAGCCCGTTTTATGATGTGAGTCGTGGTGGTTGACGCCCTTGACCTTGATTTTCTGTCCGTTAAAGGTGTAGACGCAGTCGTCTATCTTGATAGTTTTAAAGCCGGTGAAGTTGCGAAGTATCTCGACCTCCGCACCTTCTTTGTAAAGCGTTATGTAAAGCTCATAAAGCGCCGGAAGCTCGGCGTTCCACTCGTCGACATCAAGATTTTGAAGCTCAATATTGAGCTCTTCCGCCGCTTGCGCCGTGCCGGAGGCAAGCTCCCTGCCGTCTTTTATAAGAGATAAACCGACGGTGCAACCCTCCGCCGCGCCGTTAACAAACACATCGCAGGAGAGATTGTAGCCGTTTTCGGTTTTAACGGTTCGGACAGCGTAATCGTTTAAATATGTTAAAGGCATTTCATACAGGATAACATCTCTGAAAATGCCGGCCTCGCGGAACATGTCCTGGCACTCAAGGAAGGTGCCGGTCGACCACTTGTGGACTACGGCGACCAGCTCGTTTTCGCCCTCTTTCACAAAACCGTTGAGGAGGAATTCTGCGGTGTTGTGCGCGCCCTCGCTGTAACCGACGAATTTGCCGTTAAGATAGACATCTATGCAGGGCGCGACGCCGAGGAACGCGAGGACAAAATTTTTGTCAAGCGCGCCGACACTGAAAAAGGTGCGGTAAACGGCAACAGACAATTCCTCGGGCAGCTCGGGTATCGGCGTTTCAAACGGATAGGGGCAGTTGAGGTAGACGGGCGGCTCATAGCCTGTCCGCTGCCATGTGGACGGCACGGTGAGCCTGTCAAACGCTGTTTTTGCCGTGTTGAGCTTTGTCGGCATGTCCGATATGTCGGCAAAATATTTAAAGTCCCACTCGCCCGACAGCACGCGCGCGATGTCGGAGGAAACGCGCTCGCGTTCAAACGGCACGGCGGACAGTGCGTCCCTTTTTGAATAAGGAATGAAGTACGCCCTGCCCGGCAGCTTGTTTTTTTCGAATACCTTGAAATTCCTGTAGTTGGTACGGTTGAGCTTATAGATCATCTTATACCTCCGCGTTGTCGTATTTCTTTAACATTATTTTTGCCGCTTTATAGATATCGCCGCAGCCGAGGGTGATAACCAAATCCCCCTCACGGGCGTTATCAACTATATATTGAGCCACCTCGTCGAAGGTTTCGTACCAGACGCTCCCCCCGATCATGGCGGCAAGCTGGGCTGTGTGCACGCCGTAGGTGTTGACCTCGCGCGAACCCATTATTTCGGTCATGACAACCCGGTCGGCTATTTTGAGCGCCTTGGCGAAGTCGTTGATAAGCATGGCCGTGCGTGAAAAGGTGAACGGTTGGAAAACCGCCCAGACGCGCTGATAATCCATCTGTTTGGCGGCTGTGAGAGTTACCTCAATCTCCTTGGGGTGATGGGCGTAGTCGTCGGCTATCGTGACGCCGTTTCGCTTGCCGAGAATTTCAAAGCGCCGTCCCGCTCCCCTGAATTCCTTGACGGCTAAAGCGATTTGCGAAAATTCAATGCCGTTCAAGTGTGCCGCCGCGAATGCCGCGAGGGCGTTGAGGACATTGTGCGCACCGGGTATGCTCAGCTCAAGGTGCCCTAAAAATGTATCTTTATTATACACGTCGAAGCTCGGCACGGCGTGGTTCATTTCAATATTGCGGGCGTTGTAGTCGCATTCGGCGGTGAGACCGAAGGAGACCAACTCCTTGCCGGAAATGCCCTCGACAGCCTTTAAGGTGCGCACGTCGGAGGCGTTGTAGATGACCCTTTGCGTAGCGAGCAGCGCGAATTTATGAAATGATGCGATGAGGTTGTCTACCGTTTTGAAATAGTCGAGATGATCCTCGTCGATGTTAAGAATTATCGCGGTGTCGGGGCTTAAATCAAGAAACGTGTCGACAAACTCGCAGGCCTCGCAAATCATCAGGTCAGAATGACCAATCCGTCCGTTGCTGCCGATTAAAGGAAGCTTGCCGCCGATAACGCACGTCGGGTCGGCGCCGGCCATAATCATAATCTGCGACAGCATGGACGTGACGGTTGTCTTGCCGTGGGTGCCGCACACACCGATACAGTTCGGGTACAGTCTCGTTATCGCCCCGAACAGCTTGGAACGCTCGAAAGTCGGGATGCCGGAAGCCTTCGCGGCGACAAGCTCCGGATTATCGGGCAGGAGCGCCGCCGTGTAGACAATCAGCTCCGCGCCCGCGATGTTTTCGGCTTTTTGACCCATGATTACAGGAATTCCAAGGCTCCGGATTCTGTTGAGCGTATCGCCGTCGTTGTTGTCGGAACCGGAGAGACTAAAGCCCTCTTTATGAAGAATCTCGGCGAGCGGACACATGCCACTGCCGCCGATGCCGATAAAATGAACGCGTTTGACCTTTTTTAAAAGCTCATCTATGTCGTACAATTAATCACCCTCCGCAAGTGGGAACGCCGTCGGTTAATAAGCGGTTCATTAAAGACTCACGTTCCAATGGTACTGTCTATTATATTCTATTTTCCCCCGAAAATAAACACTCTTTTTAAAAAAATGTAAAACTTTTAACTCACTGCGTTTTGACGGCTTTCATATAATGGTATTGCAAGTCGACTTTTGTGGAGAGATGAACGATGAATACCGTTAAAAGCTTTGCGATACTCGGCGGCGACGCCAGACAGATATATATGAAGCAGCATCTTGAGGAACACGGCTACACCGCCGTACTTTGTTGCTTTGAAAAAACCTGTGGCGACAGCTCCCCCGACGGCACAAAGGCGCGCGCCGTCGTGAGTGAAGCAGATGCCGTTATTCTGCCGATTCCCGTCAGCCGCGACGGTGAGACGCTCAACGCGCCGTTTTCTTCGTCGGCCATGTATTTATCCGAGGTATTCGACCTTCTCACGCCCGAGCAGACCGTCTTTGCCGGAATGCTCGACGCTCGCAAGCGTTCGGAGTTGTTCAGAAAGGGCGTTCGCGTTTACGACTACGCCGACCGGGACGAGTTCGCCGTTAAAAACGCGATACCAACTGCCGAGGGTGTGGTTAAAATCGCCATTGACAAGCTGCCTGTCACCGTCAAGGGCGCGAGCATCGCCGTCACAGGCTACGGTCGGTCGGCCAAAGCGACAGCAAGGGCGCTGTTGGCGCTGGGCGCACGCGTGACGGTCGCCGCCCGCCGGTGCAGCAGCTTGGCCACAGCCGACAACGACGGCTGCGAAGCCGTCTATCTGCGCGAGCTGCACCGCTTCGCCAGAGGCTTCGACATGCTTGTCAACACCGTTCCCGCGCCAGTTATCGACGAAACCATTTTGAAAAACATGCGGCGCGACTGCGTAGTCGTCGACATTGCGTCCGCCCCCTATGGGGTCGATTTTGAGGCGGCCAAAGCACTCGGTCTTGACGCGTTCGCAGCCGGCTCGCTGCCCGGCACTGTCGCACCGAAAAGCGCCGGAATTATAATCGGAGAAACCATACTCAACATCATCAGGGAGGGAAGCGAATGAATGAAATCACTGCGGGCTTTGCGGTCTGCGGTTCGTTTTGCACGTTTTCCAAGGTGCTTCCCGAAATGAGGGCGCTCGCCGACAGCGGCATCCGGCTATTACCGATTATGTCGGAGACGGCGTACTCAACGGACACGCGCTTCGGAAAAGCTGAGGACATCAACCGTGAAATTGCGGATATCTGCGGCCGGGATATCATCCATACAATTACGCAGGCGGAGCCCATAGGACCGCAACGGCTGCTTGACATATTGATTATCGCCCCCTGCACGGGCAATACAATCGGCAAGCTCGCAAACGGCATAACCGACACCGCCGTCACGATGGCGGCAAAGGCGCACCTCAGAAACAGCCGTCCGCTGCTTATAGGTGTTTCGACCAACGACGCCCTCGGTGCGGCGGCGGCGAATATCGGACGGTTATTAAACAGTAAAAACGTCTATTTTATACCGTCGCGTCAGGACGACAGCCTGAAAAAGCCCAACTCCGTCGTGGCCGATTTTTCCCGTACACGTGAGGCCGTCGAAGCGGCGCTTGAGGGCAAGCAGCTCCAGCCTCTGCTGTTATAGACGGGCTGAAATAACGCAAAAATGAACAGGCTGCAAATAGCGCGGGTTGTTATAAGCAACATCCCGCGTTTTGTCATAAAATTTTGTAAAAATGTGTCTGAATATGCTTGACAAATATGTTAGCTTGTGCTAACATATGATTGTTAGTAAAAGCTAACTTATACGGCTTCTTTTACCGTCCGTTTTTAGGGTTAACCGCGATGAAACGACGTGATACTAAAGCAGGACAGCCGTACATATTTTATAGTGAGGGTGATTTTGTTGACACTCGACAGTCTGCCAATCGGAAAGGGCGGAAAAATCGGTTACGTCGGCGGCGAGGGAGCGCTTCGTCTTAGGCTTCTTGATATGGGGCTGATTCCCGGCACGGACGTTTATGTGCAAAAGGCGGCGCCGCTTGGCGACCCGATTGAGCTGTGTGTGCGCGGCTATGAGCTGACCCTGCGCAAGGACGACGCGAAGCTTATAAGTATTTTGGAGGATTAAAAAATGGTGTTTGCACTCGTGGGTAACCAAAACTGCGGCAAGACAACGCTTTTTAACGCCCTTACAGGCGCCAACCAGCATGTCGGTAACTTTCCCGGTGTCACCGTCGCCAGTAAAACCGGCGAAATTCGCGGCGCAAAGGGTAACTCGGTCGTCGACCTGCCGGGAATCTACTCCATCCGCCCCTATTCCTCCGAGGAAATTGTGACGCGGGACTTCATTCTCAACGAAAAGCCTGACGGCGTAATTAATATCGCCGACGCTACTAACATTGAGCGCAACCTATACCTGACACTTCAACTCCTTGAGCTTCAAGTGCCTACTGTGCTCGCTTTGAATATGATGGACGAGGTGCGCGGCAACGGCGGCACAATTGACGTCGCGGGCATGTCGAAGCTTTTAGGCATACCTGTGGTGCCAATTTCCGCCGCGAAAAACGAGGGCATCGCAGAGCTTGTTAAAAGCGCTGTTGAGACGGCACGCTCAAAGGTGTTGCCGCAGGTCACCGACTTTTGCCCCTCGGGTCCCGTTCACCGCTGTATTCACTCCGTATCACACGTCATTGAGGATCACGCCCAGCGCATCGGGATTTCCCGCCGCTACGCCGCAACAAAGCTCATTGAGGGCGACGATAAAACGTTTATCGACAGGCTGGAGCTCACAAAAAACGAGCTTGAGCTTATTGAGCACTCCATCGTCGAGATGGAGGACGAGCGCGGGCTCGACCGCAACGCGGCGCTCGCCGACATGCGCTACGGCTTTATTGAGGATGTCTGCCGGCTGACCGTCGTCAAGTGCCGCGAGAGCAAGGAACGCATACGCAGCGAGAAAATCGACAGACTATTAACAAATAAATATGCGGCGCTGCCTGTATTTTTCTCCGTCATGGCACTTATTTTCTGGCTGACCTTCGGTGTTGTCGGCAGCTTTCTTTCGGACCTGTTATCTGGCGGCATTGACCTTCTTACGTCCGCCGTTGACAGCGGACTGACGGCATACGGCATCAACCCCGCCGTTCACAGCCTTGTAATAGACGGCATATTCGCCGGGGTAGGCAGCGTGGTGTCGTTCCTG
>CAZDWM010000099.1:6174-8437 GCA_964509145.1 uncultured Eubacteriales bacterium
CTTATAGTCGTTTTGTTTTTCTTCCTGTCCGTGCTTGAGGACACCGGCTATATGGCGCGCGTCGCGTTTATGATGGACAAGCTGCTACGCCGTCTCGGCCTTTCGGGGCGCAGCTTTGTCCCGATGATAATCGGCTTCGGTTGCTCCGTGCCCGCCATCATGGCAACGCGCACACTCTCAAGCGACCGTGACCGCAAGATGACAATATTGCTTACGCCCTTCATGAGCTGCTCGGCCAAGATACCGATTTACGCCGTTTTCAGCGCGGCGTTCTTCCCCGGGCGCTCGGCGCTCGTGATGACGGCGCTTTACCTCACCGGCATGGTCGTCGGCATCATATCGGCGCTGCTGCTCAACAAAACAGCCTTTCGCGGCAAGCCCGTTCCTTTCGTAATGGAGCTTCCAAATTACAGAATTCCCTCTTTGAAAAGCGTCCTGTTACTGATGTGGGAAAAAGCACGCGACTTTCTTCGCAAGGCGTTCACCGTCATTTTACTCGCGACAATCATTATCTGGTTCCTCGGTGCTTTTGATTCGCGCCTCAACTTCATTGAGGACAGCTCAAGGAGCCTGCTGGCCGCTGTCGGAAAACTCATCGCCCCCGTCTTCCGCCCACTCGGCTTCGACGACTGGCGCATTACAACGGCGCTTATCGCGGGGTTTTCCGCCAAGGAAGCCGTCGTGAGCACCCTCGGCGTGCTGACCGGCTCCGGAATGTCGGCGCTGGGCACCACGCTGCCGGGGATGTTTACGACGCTTTCCGCCGTCAGCTTTCTTGTATTCACGCTGCTTTACACACCGTGCGTCGCGGCAGTCGCAACCATCAAGCGCGAGCTCGGCTCCCGGCTTGAGACCGTGGCCGTCGTCGCGGGGCAGTGCATTATCGCATGGATTTGCGCGTTCGCGGTCTACGCGATCGGAAATCTATTTTAAACTAAAAAGGACTAAGGGCTAAAATGAACATTTATGACTTTCTTATTCTTGCCGCTGTCGCGCTGGTTGTCGCGGGGGTTATTATTTACCTTGTCCGGCTGAAGAAAAAGGGCAAAAGTGTCTGCTGCGGCGACTGCTCAAGGTGCGGAGCAAACTGCGACATAAAAAAATAAACGCTAATTTTACAAAACGGTCAAGACCGTTCTGTAGAATGTTCTGATACAGCGCCTACATTAAAGCTGTCGGCATTTGTTAGGGTGCAATAAAGAAGGTTTGGAGATTTTCTCCGAACCTTCTTTATGTTGATTGTTTCTATTCATGTTCATCTGGGATATACCGTATGATGTTATGGACTTCACAATTTAAAATTTTGCATAAATCATCAAGCGTTGTCGTTGTCATGGGCTTGCCTTTCCTCATCCTGTATAAAGTTGATTCTTTCACATTCAACTTTTTGGTTAATGTATAGCTTGTTATTGATTTTTCTTTGATCGTTTTCCAAAAAGGCTCATATGATATCATAAGAATCCCCCCTTGACAATATTATAATCAAGAAAGATCTTAACCTGTGGATACAGCCGAAATTTGTAAGAACTGTAAGCATTTCAGACAACATTATATAAAATTAGGAAAAGTTATCGTGAAATACTATATGGTCATTGTGTGTATCCTCGACTTAAAAAGAAAAATACTAATTCGCCGACGTGCGAGCATTATAAACAACATCAATAAAAGAACCTTCATCATACAATGAATATACACGCCAACATACTTCCTTGTGGAAATATCCTCTTAACCGGCAGCTTTTTATTTTCCCACGCAAAACCTTTTAAAAACCTCGTTGACAACCGCTTCGCCAGCTTTTTCGCCTGTCAGTTCAAGCAGTGCGTTAATGCACGCGTCGGCGCAGACGTTGACGGCGTCCAGGGTCATCCCCGCGTCAATCGCCTCGATAGCTTCGTTAAGGCAGCCAACCGCGCGGCGGCAGCAGTCGCGCTGACGCTCCGTCGCGAGCATCGCGGACGACGGGTCGAACCCTTCCGTACCGAGCACATCCTCGACGGCGGTGCAAAGCTCGGGCAGCCCCTCACCCGTCGCGGCCGAAATCTCGACAACTCTGTCGATATATGACGAAATAAGCGAAACGTTAAGCACCTGCGCGATGTCGGTTTTGTTGATGACCGCCACGGCGGGTTTTTTTGCGCAAAATTCGAGCAGCTCAATGTCGCCCGGTGTCAGCGATTCGGAGCCGTCGAACACCGCGAGAATAAGCGCGGCACGCTCAAGCTTCTTACGTGCGAAGCCGATGCCTATGCGCTCGACCGGGTCG
>CAZDWM010000100.1:0-8431 GCA_964509145.1 uncultured Eubacteriales bacterium
TCATCGGCATCGTTCTGACCTGCGTATATCAGTTGATTGAAACGGCACTGCTGCATTAAGATAAAAAAAGATTGCAAAAAAAGCTGAAATTTGGTAGAATATAAGTTGTATTTTATTTTCGAAAGGAGAACCCTTTATGAATTACTCCCACGAAGTGGAAAAAATGTGTGTGGTGAAAAAAGGACCGCATCACGGTCCGGCGCCTATCCCCGAGGAGGGCAAATGGGTCAAGGCTTATGAAATCAAGGACATTTCCGGCTTTTCACACGGTGTGGGCTGGTGTGCGCCGCAGCAGGGCGCGTGCAAGCTTTCGCTCAACATTAAAAACGGCATCGTCGAGGAGGCGCTTGTTGAAACCCTCGGCTGCTCCGGCATGACCCACTCGGCCGCCATGGCCGCCGAAATCCTCCCCGGTAAAACAATGCTTGAATGCCTCAACACCGATCTTGTCTGCGACGCCATCAACGTTGCCATGCGTGAAATCTTCCTCCAGTTCGCTTACGGACGTTCGCAGTCCGCTTTTTCCGAGGACGGACTTGAAATCGGCGCGGGTCTTGAGGACCTCGGCAAGGGGCTTCGCTCACAGATAGGCACGATGTTCAGCACAAAGGCCAAGGGCGTCAGATATATGGAAATGGCCGAGGGCTATGTCACGCGCATGGCGCTTGACAGCGACGACCAGGTTATCGGCTACGAGTTTGTAAAGCTCGGCAAAATGCTTGAGGATATCCGCCACGGCGTTTCTCCCGACGAGGCATACAGCAAAAACAAGGGTTCTTACGGTCGTTTCGCGGAAGCCGCGAAGTACATCGACCCGAGAGAAGATTAAGGAAGAGGGAGGAAATAAAAATGGCTAACGATATTATGTTTGAAGGCAAGGAAAGAAGACTTGCCGGAATCAAAGAATGTCTTAAAAAATACGGTCTCGAGAGCCTTGAGGCGGCGCGTGAGCTCTGCATGTCAAAAGGCATTGACGTCGACGCCATCGTCAAGGGCGTTCAGCCCATCGCGTTTGAAAATGCCGTCTGGGCATACACCTTAGGCGTTGCCGTAGCATTAAAACAGGGTATCAAGAACGCCTCCGACGCATCCGCCGCTATAGGCATCGGTCTTCAGGCGTTTTGTATTCCCGGCTCCGTCGCCGAGCAACGCAAGGTCGGTCTCGGTCACGGCAACCTCGGCGCCATGCTCCTCAAGGATGAGACAAAGTGCTTCGCTTTCCTCGCGGGTCACGAGTCCTTTGCCGCCGCTGAGGGCGCCATCGGCATCGCCCGCACGGCCAACAAGGTTCGCAAGGAGCCGCTTAAGGTTATACTCAACGGTCTGGGCAAGGACGCCGCGATGATTATTTCGCGCATCAACGGCTTTACCTATGTCAAGACGGATTACGATTTTTACACGGGCGAGCTGAACATCGTCGAGACGACGCCTTATTCAAACGGCGAACGTGCGAAGGTTCTCTGCTACGGTGCGAACGACGTCCTTGAGGGCGTAGCCATCATGAAGCATGAGGGCGTCGACGTCTCCATCACCGGCAACTCGACCAACCCGACGCGCTTTCAGCACCTTGTCGCGGGCACCTATAAAAAGTGGGCAACCGAAAACTGTGTCAACTATTTCTCCGTCGCGTCCGGCGGCGGCACGGGCAGAACGCTTCACCCCGACAACATGGCGGCGGGTCCCGCCTCCTACGGTCTTACCGATTCAATGGGACGTATGCACGGCGACGCGCAGTTCGCGGGCTCGTCCTCCGTCCCGGCGCACGTCGAGATGATGGGTCTAATAGGCATGGGCAACAACCCGATGGTCGGCGCGACGGTTGCGTGTGCCGTGGCGGTTGAGGAAGCTTTGAAGTAAGCTATTTTTCTGCATAATTGAACAAAAATAACGTGTCCGCATTTTCACGTCGAGGGTTTGGCTGACGTGAGGTGCGGACACAGTAGATCATATACCAATTGTTTCAAACAATCAAGAAATACGTTGAATCGCCTTAATATGGACTTTTAAGCCATGCGTATTCAGTATTGAAAGGAATAGGACATTTGCGGTTCCCAGTCAATTTGCTGTGAATACCGGCGTCGACGGCAGATATCTGATGCCGGTACGTTCCTCTGACCTGTCTCTGATGTATGACATATGTATATCAGGTGGATTTATACCTTAGCTTCATCCGCCGTTTCAACCTCCTCCTCAAGCATTTCAATCATGCTTTCAATGTCCTCGTTGAGCTCGTTTTCCTTAGCCATGAGCGCGCGCCGCTCGTTTAACTCGAGGTACATCTTTTCGCGCTTTTCGCCGATAAGGTCGTAGAAAAAATACGGTATAACATTGATGACACCCGGGATAAAGTGAATGCCGGTAAACAGGAAGAACACCTTTTTGTAAATAACCTTGCTCCCCTGCGACCACGGAAGCATAGGAATCGAGGAATTGTAGCCCGACCACTTGAAAAGCTTAATCGTTAGAAGGGCGTTCAGCGGGGAGGTAACCTTTGAAATCAAATCTGTCAGTATACCGATGGTACCGTCGGGGCGCTCGCCTGTCATGTATTCGGTATAGTCGTTTATTTCTCTGCCAAGCTCGGCTTCAAACACCTTGGCCGGACCGTTGTTAATTCCGTTGAGTCCGTAAAACAGCGCGTATATTCCCATAATGGCCCACCGATGCTGAACCAGCGGACAGCCCAGCAGGAACATACCCAGTGCGCAGAACAAATCCCACGCACGCAGCGCGATTACAGCGTTCCTGTTGTTGTGCTTGAACAGCTTTTGAAATTTCGGAATAAATGTGATGCTCAGCATATCAAAAAAGTTATACGGCGTATAGGCAAGCATTGAATAAAACGATCCGCCGAAGATCTCCATCTGGGTTACGACGTCCCATGAATAACCGCCCGAGCTCCACCAACTGACGGAGAAGTTCGCCAAAAAATTGCGTAGGGCGTACTTGTTTTTGAGAATGTAAAAAATTGATTTTGATACAGGGGCGGGCTTTGGCTGAAGCATTATGCGTTCACGGCAGCCGATGGCCATCGCAATGTTGCTGGCCGCGCCTATAGTGGCAGTAGCTGTTGCGATGACTGAAAAAATCATTGGCAGCGGAGCGTTGATATAACCCTTGTTGTTAAGTTCCATCAGTGGGAGAAAGGTTATATATATCAGCTGTGCGCCGGCCTCGCCGATGTAATTGTTCAGGAGACCGACCGAGATTCTATCCTTTGGGTTCGGCGTTTGAAGGGTAAGCATATTGTTTCTCGGTATCGAATAAACTGTTGAAAATGTTTCTTGAATGAAAAGCAGTATGAACACAAAGAATATCTTTTTCGGGTCGTCGACGGCACTGTTGCCAAAGAAAACCGCACCGGAATAGAGAATTGCGGTGCTTAAAAAGTAGGGTATGGCAGCGAACAAAACATATGGTCTCGCCTTTCCCCAACGGGAGCGCGTATGGTCGTATGCCATGCCCATCAGCGGGTTGTTCAGTACATCGTAAATGCTGATGAGCGTCAGGATTGCGGTAACATATGTCATATCGATTTTCAGAACGTTGACAAAGTACAACGTTCTGTAATATGTGATGCCGCTAAGCAGACGCGTGGCGAACTCCGCGATGGCTGGAAAAGACATTTCCTTGGCGGTGAGGACACGGGTGTGGAACATACGCGTAGCAATATCGCTGTATTTGCCGAGCTTATCCTTTTCTATCGTTGCCGCGGAATTATCCTCGGCTCCGAATATTGTCTGGGTAAGTGTTTTCTTTTCCTCGCTCATAATTATGACTATGATTTATTCGTCACATTTTGCGACGAATAAATCCACCTTTCTTATAAATTGTGGTGCCGCATTACGGCAGACGGGCTTTCAGTCCGTCAACAATTTTTGGTTGAATTTATTCAACCGTCACCTCCACCTTACAGGACGCTTTGTAATACCCGTCGTCTGAAACAGCATAAACCGTTGTCTGACCCGCGCCGACAGCCGTCACAACACCTTCCGCGCTGACTGCCGCTATTTTCTCATCCTCCGAATACCAATTAACCGTCTTTATGGTCGCCTTGTTCGGAGAGACGGAGGATTTGATTTTATAGGAGTCTCCGACGCTGAGCGATAGCTTGCGTTTTGAGATGTCTATGCTTTCCACAGAGGTTTTCACAATAACCTCGCAAGTATCGGAGTAAGTCTGACCCTGAAAATCGAATTCGGCGATGATATAAACAACGCCGGTTTTCTTTTTCGCCTTGACGTAGCCGTCCTCATCGACGGTTGCATACCGCTCGTCGGTGCTTGACCATCTGACGGTGTACGCCGTCGGGTCATCGCAGGTAAGCGCCGCCTTCAGCGCCACCGTGTTGCCCGGCTCCACCGAAACCGAGCTTTCTGAAAGCTCAAGCCCCGGCCATGAAAAGCTGTATTTGATTTTATCCGAAAGCGTAAAGCTGACAGGAAGACTGCCGAGATAGGTGTAGCCTCCGGTGAATCGCAGTCCGGACATGACATCAGCGTCTTTGACAAATTCAAGTTTTATTATTTTGTCCGTCAGCCTGTTTACCTCAGCTCTGATTTCGGCGTTTTTATAGACAACCTTCGGCTGTCCGCAGTCGAAAAATTCCGCACAGCCGCTGTCCGCCAGCTTTTTGATTTCTTCACCGCTTCTGACCGCGAAGTTCTTCGCAAACGAAGCCGAGCCGTCGGCAAGCTTTACGGTTATAGAATATGTATCGCGGTGCCTCTCAAGGAATGCCTCGGTGCCGCCGCATTCCGGGCAGACGTCTGGAGCTTCGTCCTCCTCGTCGCCGCATATCGGACATTTGTAATATATATCTCGGCATTCGGCGGAAACGATGTCTGACGTTTGGATATCAAGCATCGTGATGATACCGGCCAAGCCCTTGCCGTAATCGGAGGAAAGGGCGGCAAAGCTGTCACCGATATGTTTGTCTAAATTATCCTTGATGTAATCGGCGGCGGCGAGCAGCGCGGGAGACGCTCCTTCGGCTTTGATTGTAGCGTCGTCTGTTTCGCAGTCCTCAGAGGAGGAAAGCTGCGGCTTCTCGTCGAGTGCCTTTTTTATGGCGGCGTTCAGGTATGCCGCTATTTCCTCCGGCGTTTCGGGAAGAGGCGAAGCGCTTTTAGCTGCTATATATGGTTTCATTGTTCCTTCCATTTCAAGAATATTGTTGGCGCCCCATATCACGCCCCCGAAAAAAAACAGACACAACAGGATGGTAACAGCTTTCGGAAGGAATTTTTTATAATCAAACCTCTTCATGTCCGCGCCGCTTCCTTTTCTCTGAATTTCTCCTGTTCAAGCCTTATCTCCTCGTCGATGGCGCGGGTTTCGACCGTCTCGACAATCGGCTGCGGCAGGTCGTCGATGTTGATTTCACCGCGACGAACCTTTGCGAAGATTTCCATGCGCTCAAGGTCGCCTTCCTCATATTTTATCGGGAGTCCGTTTTTGGCTATTATCATATTGATGACAAATACGGCACCGAAGCACATGATAACAGGGATAAAGCCGAAAGACAGAGAACCGCTGAGAGTAATAAGACCTTGCGCCTGCGCCCGCGCGCAAAACATATGTGAGACAACAGCCGAAGCGACAGAGGCGGCAGCTCCAAGACCGGAGGCGGCACAAAGAAGAACAGCCATTTTACGAATGCTTATAAAGCAAAGCAATGTCAGCAGAACAGTCAAAACGGCAAAAACCGCAGAGGCGGCAAATATCAACAGCGCCAACCTGAGGGTCGCAAAAGCCGACGCATCGCGGACAGAACCTGTCATGGCAGAGATAAAGCCGAGCGTCCCGTCGGAAAGTATACCGTATAAACCGGTCGCGCTCAGCGAGAAGCCGCGTTCGCGAAACGGGAGGCGAATAACGACCTTTGCCGTCGGCAGAAACATGGAAAGCAACGGCAGGAGCATCAGGCTAAGCCTTGTTATCGCAAGTCTGCCGCCGATTAAGGCAGCTTTAAACCTGCGAAGCTTAACATGCACCCTTGCCATAGACAACTCAGCCATTTTTGCGTCATGCAAAAAATTCTGATCGAAATTGTAAAAGCGCATATTCACTCCACAGTGCGGACACCTCTGACCGAGGTCGAAAAGCCGAAGTTTTTCACCGCATTTCGGGCATGAACTCATCAAATCACATCCCCCTTTGTTTTGTGGTATAAGTTATCCGGAATATTATATCATCGAACTTATAAGGAATCAATAAAAACAATTGATTTAGTTGAAAAGATGATGTAATATTTACACATCTTTCATATGGAAAAAAGTCGGCGGTTTGACAGACTGAAAACCGATAAACGGCAAAGCTTTGAAACGGTTTGTCACAATTTTTATCACATTTTTGTATATTCTGAGCGAGAACTTTTCGTTAATTAAGGAGCAATTCAATGATTAAAAAAATCACAGCCGTTCTGCTTATCGTCATTATGCTTGTGTCTGTCTGTTCTGCCGGTGCCTCGGCGCTTGACGAACGTAATATTACGGACTATCCCGTCATCGTCGTGCCTGGATTCAACTCCACCCAGCTTTGCGTCCTTAACTCGGACGGAACGAAAAATCACGTCTGGAGTGTTAACATCGGCGACGTCAAAGAATATATTGGTCAAAATGCGGGCAAAGCCGTCCTTGCGCTCGGTCTGTGGGGAGTCGGCAAGCCCGAGCAATTGATAAGCCTTGCCGGAGAAGGAATGGACGCATTGTTTGAGGAGCTGAAATGCAACGACAACGGTACGAGCAAATATCCGATCAGAAAGCTTTTCTCAACGGCGCAGGAGTGCAATTCGGCCTATTTAAGAGAAACTTATCCTGACATCAACTACGAATTTGAACCGGAAATTATGGGCAAGGTCGCCGAATACATCGGCTATGAAAACATCTTCAATTTTAACTGCGACTCAAGGCTCGGCGCCGTATCGTGCGCGAAGGAACTTGACGAATTCATCGGGATGGTCAAGACCTATACGGGCAAAGACAAGGTGAATCTGATTGCCGTCAGCCACGGCGGTCAGATGGTCGGCGCGTACCTGACGATGTTCGGGTATAAAAACGACATCGACAACGCAGTGCTGACCGTTCCGGCGCTTGACGGCGCGGCGCTCGCATACGACGCGCTTTCGGGCACGCTGACGCTTGACGAGGAAAACCTGATGCGTTTTGTCGAGAGCGGCTTTATATGGGAGGAGGACTACGACTGGCTGTTAAAAGCACAGCAACTCGGTTTTCTCGACGAACTTCTTCAGGGTGCCGCGCCGTATTTTGCGGTTGTTCTCGGTAACTGGATCAGCATATGGGATCTCGTGCCGACGAAATATTACGAGACGCTCAAGGCGAAGCTGCTTGACCCTGAGAAAAACGCCGACATCATTCGGCAGAGCGATTATATGCACTATCAAGTCATTCCGTATTACGCGGAAGCCTTTGAAGACTGCCGCAGAAACGGGATGAACATATCGGTCATTGCCGGATATGGCAATCCGGCGGTTTCCGGGCTTTCAGAGCATTCCGACGCCATCATTACGACAAGCTCCGCCACGGGAGCCGTCTGCGCTCCGTTTGGGAAGCGCTTTTCCGACGGTTATACACAGCTTGTTGAGAACGGACGCTATTCCGTTTCACCATCCATGGAGATTGACGCTTCCGCCGCCTATCTTCCCGGTAACACATGGTTTGTCGACGGGTTGTATCACGGCATGACCTACAAGGACGATTTTACAAAGGAGCTGCTGATGACGCTGCTGCTCACCGACGAAATTACAAGTGTATGGTCAAATCCCGATTATCCTCAGTTCCACGCGAGCTCAAACCCGTCGATGTCCGTATTCGCCCGGTTTGACAAAAGCACCGAAGGCTTCGTTGACGATGAGGACAACTGCCTGATTATTAAAAATATCCTTACAAAATACCCGATGAAAATCCTTTCGGTCACCTGCGCCGGAACGGCGCTTAAGTTCGACCTGTCGGGAACGGGCGAATTAAAGCCCGGCGAAAGCGTTTCGGTTCCGTTTTGGGGCGACCTGCCCGAGATAAGCCTGAAAAGGGCGTCCGTTACCGTGACTTACTGCGCAAAGGGCAGTCCGACCGGTCTCGGCCAAAGAACCTTTGATTTTACGATTATGAACGGGGTTGCCGGGTCAGACCCGGGGGATGAGCCGTCGTCCGATGCCGGTTTTCCATCGCGTCTCGAAAGACTGCTGCCGTCCGTTGTTATCCGGCTGCTTGAGCGTCTGGGGCTTAAGGAACTGTTGACGCTGTTCGCCGACGCCGCGGCGGCACGGGCAGAATGCTTCACCCCGACAACATGACGGCGGATCCCGCTTCCTACGGTCTGACCGATTCAATGGGATGTATGCACGGCGACGCACAATTCGCGGGCTCGTCCTCCGTCCCGGCGCACGTCGAGATGATGGGTCTAATAGGCA
>CAZDWM010000101.1:0-285 GCA_964509145.1 uncultured Eubacteriales bacterium
GCTCTTGACAGCGGAATCGACGCTGAAAGCGACGGGTAAGCTGTAGTTGTTTTCGTAGACATCGAAGCTGGGGTTGACAAACCTCTTTGTATAGATTTGCTCGTTATCGAGGTTGACCGTATTGGAATTGTCGGCTAAATATTTCAACCCCATCATGGCGTTGTATACAGGTGTTTGGGGGTTATAGGTGTAGCTGTTGATAAAGTTGCCGTATATGCCAAGATAGCTTTGGAGGTTCGACAGCGTTTCGGAGGCCATCGAAGAAAAGATGGACAGACCGTGGTA
>CAZDWM010000101.1:295-3068 GCA_964509145.1 uncultured Eubacteriales bacterium
TGGTGCGAAGGTCTGTGAGCTCCATGCGGTAGAAACCTCCGTCATAGTCGTCGAGCTCGGCTTTCATCTCAACATAATCATTATAATCGCTGACATAATTAGTCTTTGCCTGAGTCAACGAAAAACGCTGTGTGTTCGCGATGGCCGATTCGGACACGACGCAGCACAGCATCAGCAGCGCCAGCGATGATTCCTGATACTTTTTGGTACGTAACAGTAAAAGCATAAGTGTGTATAAAACGGCGAAAGCTAGGCTGACGAGTACGGCGGTATCGCCGACATTTTTAGAGCCGATTTCCTGCACAAAGATAATGAAAAACACGACGCCTAAACCCGAAAGAAAAATTTCCTTGCCCTTAAGCTCCTTCAAACGGTCAAACGCTTTGAACGCCGTAACAAGAAGGATAAACGAATAGATATATGAAAACCTGTAGGGTAGGTCGTTGGGAAAATGAAAGCCGTGCCAGACATAGTTTAAATAGTTCAGATTAAAGCTGAAATAAAAGATTCCGAGCAGTAGAACAGTCAACGTCTTTTCTTTGAACGAAATAGACTTTGTCAACAGATAGAGGGGAATAAGTACCACTGTCAGTATACCGCAGTAGATGTTAGGCAAAACATCCTCACCGCTGCTGCGAATGGTCGGCTCGAGGCTGGCAAGGTGATTAGCGAGAAAATCGAATATCGTATAATAAAATTTTGCGTCGCTCGGCCATGAACCTGAGGTGGCGGAGCAGGTGCGCAGGATAAAGACAGTCGGAAGCAAGGCGAAAAGCGCGAGCAGCCCGGCCAGAACCGACACCACGCCGAATATAAACGCGACGCGGATAAAACGGGCATTTCTGATCCTTACAAGGAGACCTTTTCCTATGTCATCACGAAGAGTCGCGTTGACCGCGTAAACGGAAAAGTACCTGTAGAAGAAATATAAAACGGAGAAAAAGCAGACCATCATTGCCATGTAGTAGTTGCTGATTAAGGTCAGCGTTAGAGTGATAAGGTAGAGAAGCCACTTTTGCTTGTCGATGATGCGCTCAATGCCGAGTATGACAAGAGGAAAAAACACCATAGCGTCGAGCCACATAACATTCCAGTAGTAGGCGATAAAAAACGCGCAGAAGGAGTAAAGCACACCGAATGCCGCGGTGATGTGGCTGTGGCGTCCTATGGAGGCTTTTAAATAATAACAGAAGGTTGCAGCAGAGAACGCACACTTGAGAAAAATCATCAGAGCGATTGCGTCGGGTATGTTGGAATGTTTAAACAGAAGAATTAAAACGGCAAGAGGGCTTGACAGATAGTTGAAAAAGTTGCCTAAAAAGCTACCACCGAGCCCCGAATCCCAAGAGTAGAGCAGACTCTCACCGTTTTTAAGCCGCTCCTGAAGCTCCGCAAATAGCGGACCGTATTGGTGATAAAGATCCATTCGAAGAATTGTCGTGTCCCCAAACGGCGTGGCGTTAAAGCAATACAGCACAAGCAGCATCAATATTGAGGAGCAGAAAAACGCCATTAACACATAGGCATTTTTATTGTATAATTTCTTGATAAACTCCACATATTTTGACGGTTTCTTAAGCGCCTGAGCGTCCGTTTTAATCATTGTTTTCTACATTCCTTCCAACATAAAAATCCAAAGTGCATTATATCAAATTAAGGATGTTCTTGCAAGAGATAACCGCCAAATTATTAGAATGTTTACAAATCATGTTCTAATTCGGGACAAGATGCAATAAATTTATGGTGTGAAACCGTATAGTGTTTCGAACGGAAGGACGGTTTTAATATGAGCCTGAAATTCGATGAAGCGGCAAGCTGCCTGACGGCACCTGTTAAACAGAGCCTTGAGCGGCTTGAAGCGTCGGATAAGCAAAATACATGGGAGATACGTTTGCGCGCAGGCTCGCCGGTTATGATCTTCGGTTCGGATGGATTGCTTTTTTTAAACGGAAGCGGACGGCTGAGCAGGCTGCCGTCTGGCATCGGCGGAATCGTCACGCGCCGCGAGCTTGATGCGGTGTTCTCAAAGCTGTGTGACTACTCCATTCACAGCCATGAGGACGATATCCGCGGCGGCTATATCTCCGTCGAGGGCGGTCACAGAGCCGGAATATGCGGAACGGCCGTGACAGACAACGGCAGGATAACGGGCGTGAGGAACATATCATCTGTCAGCTTACGAATCGCACGCGACAACCCGAACGCCGCCGCCGAGGTGTGCTGCAAGCTTTATGGCGGGGGACTTTGCGGTGTTATTATCGCCGGTGCGCCGTCATCCGGTAAGACCACACTGCTGCGCGACTTGGCGCGCAGATTGTCCGGCGGACTGACTGGACGCTATTATAAAACGTCCGTTATCGACGAACGCGGGGAGCTTGCGGCGTCGCGATACGGCACACCGTCGCTCGATGTCGGTTTTTCCGACATCTTTACAGGATACCCGAAAGGCGAGGCAATTATTTCAGCACTGCGCTCAATGTCGCCGGAAATTATCATTTGCGACGAGGTTTCAGGGACAGCGGAGACGGATGCCGTCAAACAGGGCTTTAATTCCGGCGTCTGTTTTGCCGTCAGCGTTCACGCAGCCGACATGAAAGATTTACTCAAAAGACCGGCGGCGAGGGAGTTGATTTTATCCGGCGCGTTTGACTATACGGTGCTGCTGTCCGCCACAGGCGGTCCGTGCAGGATAGAAAAAATATACAGAACGGATGAATTATGTAATGAGATACGCGGCGGCAATAATGACGGCTCTCGTGTTTTCTTTGACGGG
>CAZDWM010000101.1:3078-8410 GCA_964509145.1 uncultured Eubacteriales bacterium
ATAGTGTTTGCGATGTCAGGAATCAGAATGAGCCGTATGGCGTCGGAGCGGGTAAAACTGCTTGAAAAAACGCTTCTGTTACTCATAACGGTCAAAAGCCGACTTGAATATTACCGCGAGCCCGTCGGCGAACTGATTGACAGCCTGTGTAAAACGGACGGGCTGGAGGGACTCGGTTTCCTTGAAAAATGCCGTGTTCTGGAGCACGGCGGGCTGCCGTTTTGCGAGGCGTGGAGGCAAGCAGTTAACGACGACGGTCTGTCTCCGCCTTTAAAAAAGGGCGATATCGGACAGCTTCTTTCTATAGGCGCGGCTATCGGCTCCGCAGGACTTGACAGTCAGCTAGATAAGCTAGCAATGCACGGCGAGATACTCAACGAGACACTGGCTCGCGCACGGATGGAAGCCGACAGGAACGGACGTATTTTTACGAGCCTCGGCGTGTCGGCGGGCATTATAGCAGGTCTGATGATAGTGTGAGGAATGATAAAGCATGGATATGACCTTTGTGTTTAAAATTGCCGTTATAGGCATCATTGTCGCGGTAATGAACCAGGTGCTTACAAAATCGGGCAGGGAAGAATACGCCACGCTGACGACAATCGCCGGTATTGTCGTTGTGGTGATGATGCTGATACCGCATATTACAAAGCTCTACTCCACGCTTCAATCGGCGTTCGGCCTATGAACATTTTACAGCTTTCGGTGTGCGCAGTGCTGACAGTTATCCTGATTTTGACAATCAAGAAAGACAGAGCCGACTTGGCGGTTATGATTGAACTGGCCGGTGTGTGTCTGATGATATTTTTTATTGCCTCATACGCGGGCGAGTTGATAAAAACAGTACGATCGATGCTTTCCTCAGCGGGCATCAACGGCGAATACTTACGATTGCTCGTCAAAGTGCTGTTCACCGCTGCCGCCTCCGAAACGGCCTCGGCGGTTTGCAGGGACAACGGAGCGTCGGCAATCGCGGTAAATATTGAGTTGGCCGCGAAGCTCGTAATCCTCGTTATGTGCGCGCCGATGCTTTTGAAAACGGCAGAGTTTGCCGCGGGACTGATAGGCGGATAAAAGGAGCGTTAAAATGAAGGCTGTGCGCGTGATTATTTTAGTGTTTATGCTTTGCGCGGTGCTGTCGCTACTTGCTTTCGCGCGGGACGATAATTACATAGACGATCAGCTCGAGTCGAGCGGAGCGCAAGAACTATATGATAATCTGGACGACCAGACAAAAAGTCTTTTTGACGAACTGGGTATCAACGGCGCAGACTTCTCCGGAATTTTTAACGCCTCGCCGCGCAGCATCGTCACACTCATTCTCGATATTTTCAAGGGCGGTTTGACCAAACCGGTGCGATCCGTTGCCGTGATGTCGGGCATCATCATCCTCGTGTCGTGCGCAGAGGGCTTTATGGGAGGCATCGACAAATCAAAGACGGTTTTAAACGCCGTGACGGGCGCTTTTCTGGTGACTGCCGCGGCGGTTCCTGTAACAAAGGTGATTTCTGCGGCGATTTCCGCCGTCACATTAAGCGGCAACTTTATGCTGGCGCTCATACCCGTGCTTGCAGCAATCATCGCGTCGTCCGGCAACGCGCTACTGGCGCTTTGTTACCATTCCGCCGCCTTTGCAGCCGCGCAGAGCGTAGCGCAGCTGGCAAGGTCGGTAATTACGCCATGTTGCGGACTGATTGCAGGAATCGGCGTGGTCGATTCCATAGTGCCAGAGCTACATCTGACATCCGCCGCAAGCTTAGTTAAAAAGACCGCGAGCTGGGTTTTCGCCTCCGCCGCGACGCTATTCACCGCCGTTTTGTCACTTAAGGGGATACTCGCAAGCTCAGCCGATACGCTGGCAGCGAAGGGCGCTAAGCTCGCAATCGGCAGCTTCATACCCGTCGTCGGCTCACAGCTAAGCGACGCCTACGCTTCGGTGGTTGGTAGTCTGATGATTGTCAGAACAACCGTCGGCGCGTTCGCCATCGCGGCGGTGGCGCTGATTAACCTGCCGGTTATCGCCGAGCTTGTACTCTGGATGGCCGCCCTGCGTGTCGCGGCGGTGTGCGCCGATATTCTTGAGGTCAAGTCGGCATCGGGTCTTTTGAGAACGGTGGCTATGTCGCTTTCGCTATTAAACGTCTGCGTTATTTTTAACGCCGTGCTCACAATCGTATCGACGGCGCTTATGTTGCTCATAAAAGCTGATCTATAGAGGATGGTATAAAAATGGATGGTATCAGAGGCTGGCTGCTTGGCATCTCCTTTGCGGCGTTGACAGGCGGATTGGTCTATATGCTATCACCGAAGGGGGCGACGGACAGAAGCGTGCGCATAGCCGTGTCGCTGTTTATTCTGATTACCGCGCTTTCGCCGTTTATGAACGGCAGCGTCACTTTTTCGACGAATAGCATTTTCGATAAAGCAATATCCGACAGCGGCGATTTGAGCGACGCACTTTACGAACAGATTGCCGACAACGTAGCGGAGGCTGCGAAGGTTCAAACAAAGGATGTTCTGGAACAGTACGGGCTAAAAGACTGCGGTATTGAGGTCAACGTCACACAAAGCGACGGCGTCGTATATGCTGCAAGAATAAATGTAATTTCGCGTGAAGGCTATCTTGGCTGTGAACGGAGCATCAAATCTGAAATCACCAAAATGACGGGAACGGAGGATGTCGTGCTTGAATAAGATTGCGGCGTTATTGCCGGAAAAGTTAAAAAAGGACAAAAGGCTTCTGTTGATAATCATTATAGGCACTGCGGCTATTATTTTACTGCTTATGTCGGAGCTAACGGGCAAAGAGCCGAAAAA
The DNA here is from genome assembly GCA_964509145.1 of uncultured Eubacteriales bacterium. GTDB lineage: Bacteria > Bacillota > Clostridia > Oscillospirales > Acutalibacteraceae > UBA1425. Next base: position 5,896 of record CAZDWM010000101.1, read on the forward strand.
AGACGACGTTGAAACCACAACTGCTGCGAAACAAACGGATGTCGGTGAATACGCGGACGGCCTTGAGGCACGGCTGACGGAGCTTGTCTCGTCCATAGACGGGGCGGGTGAAACGCGAATTATGATAACACTCGAAAACAGCGCAGAACAGGTGTATGCCGAAAACTTCAACAGCGAAAACGAGGCGTCGAATTCAGGCGGCAGCGAAACAAGCGTTCGAAGCAACTCACAAGGGGAATATATCATCCTCGACACAGGCGACGGCGAAAACGGATTGATTCTGAAAATCATACAACCGGAGGTGAGGGGCGTCGCGGTTGTATGCGAGGGTGCTGGCTCAGCTGAGGTCAGGAAAAACGTGACAGAGGCGGTGTCCTCTGTGTTGGGTATAAGCTCAGCGCGCGTCAGTGTGACAAAAATGGCGGTGGAATAGTCAATAATAAATATATATAGAGAAAGGAACAATAACCATGAACATGATAATTAAAAAAAGGCAGCTTGTCACAGCGACACTTGTGTTGGCTCTCGGCGCGGCGGTTTTCGTCAACTGGTATTACACAAAGCCCCAGACGGAGGGCGCAGACACAGCTGGTAAAACGACTCAGAGCGCGCAGAAGGCGGGCGAGGCGAACGACCTCGGCGACGCGCAGTATGTCATTGCGAACAGCGGCAAATCGGGTGAGGATTTGTTTGCCGAATCGGCGCTTAACAGGCAGAAGGCACATGATGAGGCGGCGGAATTGCTGAACAATGTTATCAAGGATGAGGGTTCTTCCGAAGCAGCCATAAAGGAAGCGACAGCGAAGCTTGCCGAGCTTTCGGAGCAGATTAAACAGGAGGCTGACGCCGAAACGTTGATTAACGCAAAGACGGGCAGCAGCTGTCTTGTTATTCTGGACAGTGAAAGCGCGCAGGTTATAATGCCGCAGGGAATTCTTGACGATACGGTTACGCTTCAAATCAAGGACATCATCGTCAACAAAACGGGACTTTCGTCCAAAAACATAACAATTATTGAATTAAAAGGTTGAGATATTTAAAGAATGTGTTATAATATACGGAAGAAGGAGGCTCGGTCATATGCAGGATTATAACGGAAGCAGCGACAGCATCGGAGGTCTTGTCATCTCAGACGAGGTTATAGCCGCCATCGCGGTCAACGCCGCGAAGGACGTCGAGGGTGTCACAGGCTTCACAACGCGAACTCCCGATTTCGTACAGTCCGTTTTTAACATCGGCGGCGACAGCAACAAAGCAGTGCGCGTCGTCAGCAACGATAACGACATCAAAATTCACATCAACATTGTCATCGCCGATAACGCAAAGATACCCAAGGTTGCGTCGGCAGTTCAGCACAGCGTCAAATGCGCGGTGCAAAACATGACGGGTCGTGTTGTCAACAAGGTCAATGTCACAGTCGCCGATGTCAGGTTCAGCGACGAAAAGGCGGAGAAAAAATAGTCCGGTAAAAGCGGTATGTTTGTCCGCGCGCAGTGTGAAAGAATAAGGACGGTATAGGACATGACAAGGAAAAAGGCCAGAGAGCAGGCGTTTTTGCTGTTTTTTGAAAAGTCCTTTCATCCCGAGGCGGATATTGAGGACATAGCGGCGCTTGCGTTCGACAGCGGTCTTGTCGAAAACGATGAATATGTTGGTGCAATCGCGAGGATTGCGTCCGAAAAGCTCCTTGGAATCGACGAGGTTATCGAGGAAAATTTGCGCGGCTGGCGCAAGACAAGGATATCGAAGGTTTCGCTTGCCGTGCTGCGGCTCGCCCTGTGTGAGATGCTTTATATCGACGATGTGCCCGTCAGCGTATCCATCAACGAGGCTGTCGAGATGTGCAAGCTCTATTCGGGCGACGAGGACGCCTCGTTTGTCAATGGTGTGCTCGGCACCGTCGCGAGAAATATCGGCGACAAGCCCGCTGATGAAACCGGCGGCAAAGAGGACGGCTGAAATGAGCCTCTATCTCGGTTTTGACACCAGCAACTACACAACCTCCGCAGCGATTTATAACAGTGTTGAGCGGACGGTGTTGAGCGAAAAAAGGCTTTTGCCCGTAAAAGCGGGTGAGCTTGGGCTTCGTCAAAGCGACGCGGTGTTCCACCACACCGTTCAGCTGCCCGACGTTACGGAAACGCTGTTATCTAAAGCATGTAAAGGCGGAAAAGCAATCACGGCGGCCGGAGCCTCGTCGCGTCCGAGAGACGCGGAGGGCTCCTACATGCCGTGTTTCCTTGTCGGTACCGGCGCGGCACGGTGCATATCCGCCGTAAATACGCTGCCGCTTTACCTTTTTTCTCACCAGTCGGGTCATGTCGCCGCCGCGTTATATTCGGCGGACAGGCTTGATTTGCTTGATGAAAAATTTATCGCCTTTCATGTTTCAGGCGGCACGACGGAGGTTGTCCTCGTCGAGCCGGATAAAGAAAAGATTATAAAATGCACACTTTTACTGTCGACGCTTGACCTTAAAGCCGGACAGGCCGTCGACCGTGTCGGCGCGATGCTC
>CAZDWM010000102.1:0-2700 GCA_964509145.1 uncultured Eubacteriales bacterium
AAATATTTTACTGAAAGGATCTGAGTTTTCTGCGGATGCGCTGCATCGCGTTGTCGACGGACTTCGTTGTTGCGGACAGCTGCGACGCAATGGATAAATAGCTTTCTCCCGAAAGGTAAAGCCGAAGCACCTCACGCTCAAACCTTGATAAACTTGCGGTCAGTACCTCTAAAAGCCTGTCCGCCTCCGCCTGGCCGACGACGATATTCTGCGGGTCGTCCGCGCTGCCGGACACAAGTTCCGTTTCATCAGTCTGCGTGAGCTCGGCACAAGCCGCTTCTCTGCTGCGAATATTCTTGCGTACCGCGGAAACGATTCGGTTGCCGATGCAGACCGTGGCGAAGGTTTTAAATGACGCGCCGTTTGACGGGTTAAAGCTGCCGACAGCGTTTAAAAGACCAATCATGCCCTCTTGGGCAAGGTCGTCCGTTTCACCGGTGGCTTTGTACCTTGAAGCTAGCGCCTTAACGACGGGTGTCATGCGTGCCGCGAGTGCCGCTGCCGCCGCGCTGTCGCCGCCACGCGCGAGCTCTGCAAGAGACTCATCACTGCGTGCGTTAAGAAGGAGGTCTGCCATCTGTTCACCCCATCGATGATAAAACGTCCCATCGACACTTCAATTATATTAATACATAAAAATAGCTTTGTCAATAAGTTTTTCAAAAATATTTTTATATCAATTTGTATATCAAAAGTGAACGCCTTGAACCTATAAAAGGTAAGCCAGTGGTTGACAAACAGAGGATATTGTGTTAACATAAGCAAGAAATGTACCAAATGAGACAAAAGGCGGCGATTTATTGTCGGATATTTACGAAAAGGCGATATCGCAACTGAAAAATCATAAAATATTCCGCCGAGCCGCCGCCGAAACAGTACATAAGGCGGTAGAGAACAGCCGAACGGTGCTGTTTAATAAGGGCGAGACGATATTTTCACGCGGCAGCGAAGAGAAGCTACTTGGTTTAATTATCGAAGGCAGCGCCTCGGTCTTAAAGGACAGGCTGGTTGTAAGCAGGCTGTCGGCGGGCGAGGTGTTCGGAACCGTCACGCTGTTCGGCGACGATGAAGGCTTTGTCAACGACATCGAGGCTGACGGTAAATGTACCGTGCTGTTCATCGGCAGCGACATTGTACGCCGTATGATAGCTGACGAACCTGCCGTGGCGCTGGGCTATATCGAATATCTTTCAAATCGTGTTTATTTTCTTAACAAGCGCATCGAGGCCTTTACGGCGGGGCGTGCGGAGGATAAGCTGTATATTCTTTTAACCTCCGGCGCGGACGACACAGGACGCTGCGACATCGGGAGCTTCAGCGAGCTCGCGAAGAAGCTCGACATCGGCAGGGCGACGCTTTACCGCTCGCTTGATATCCTTGAGGCATCGGGGAAGATTAAGCGTAACGGAAAAACGATATATTTATTAACACAATCGGAGGGATAAAACATGCAGATTAAAAAGCTGATGGCAATTGTTTTAGCGATCGTAACGGTGCTTTCGTTCGCGGCGTGTACACACGGGACGGCGGACGACGCGTCGACACAGACCGAACGGACGACCGAAGCGGTTGAGACGACGGAGGGTTCCGGCAAGACGCCGATGAGCATAGCAGCGCTTAAGGGACCGACCGGCATGGGCATGGCAAAGCTCATCGCCGAGGTCGACGCCGGTTTGGACAAGGCCAATGACTACAGCTTTGAGCTGATGGCGTCGCCGGACGAAATTGTCTCGGCGGTATCGTCGGGTGCGTGTGATATCGCTGCCTGCCCGCTAAACCTTGCCGCCGTGCTCTATAAAAAGACGTCGGGCAGCGTCCAGATGCTGGCCGTCAACACGCTCGGTGTGCTATATGTCGTTGAAAACGGAAACACAATCAAATCTATTGCAGACCTGAAAGGCAAGACGATTTATTCAACAGGTCAGGGCTCGTCGCCTGAATATGTCCTCAATTATATTCTTAATGCAAACGGACTGACAGTCGGCAAGGACGTCAAGGTGGAATACCTCGCCCAGCACAGCGAACTGACGACAAAGGCTGCCGCTGGTAAGGCCACTATCTGCGTCCTACCCGAGCCGAATGTTACCACCGCGCTGTCTAAAAACACCAAGCTGCGCGTCGCCCTCGACCTCACGAAAGAGTGGGAAAAGGCCTGTAAGCTCAACAAAACAGAAAGCCAACTGGCACAGGGCTGCCTGATTGTCAACAAAAAGTACGCCAAAGAAAACAGTGCGGCTGTCGACGCGTTCCTGACGGAATACAAGGCGTCTGTCGATTATGTCAACATGAACGCGACCGACTCCGCAAACGTGATAGCTGCTCTTGAAATAGTATCGTCCGCGGCTATAGCGGAAAAGGCGCTGCCCAACTGCAACATCGTCTGCATCACGGGTGAAAAGATGAAGACCATCGCCACACAGAACCTTGAGGTGCTATTTAAAGCAAATCCACAATCCGTCGGGGGAGCGATGCCCGGTGAAGATTTCTGGTACGCCGGATAAAGGAAAAGTAAAAAGATTTTTGAGTAAAGCCGTTTCGGTTGCGATTTGGCTTTTACTTTGGCAGGCTGTTTGCATGGCTGTCAACAAGGAAATTCTCCTTGTGTCGCCCGTGCGGACGGTCGCGCGCCTTTTTGAGCTTGCGCGGGAATCAGAATTTTGGTTGACCGCCGGACTGTCGATGGTGCGGATTTTGTTAGGT
>CAZDWM010000102.1:2710-8390 GCA_964509145.1 uncultured Eubacteriales bacterium
CGCTGGCGACTTCATTTGTCGCGCCACTTCGCAGCTTTTTTAGACCCGCCATCGGAGCTATTAAAGCGACGCCCGTCGCGTCGTTCATTATATTGGCGCTCGTCTGGCTCAAGCGCGACACAGTGCCGGTTTTCGCGTCGTTTCTGATGGTGCTGCCGATTATCTGGGCAAACGTCAGCGAGGGTATTAAAGAAACAGATACAGGACTGCTCGAAATGGCACGCGTGTTTCGCTTTTCGCACATCAGGCGGCTGAGGGACATCTATCTTCCGTCCGCCATGCCATATTTTTCTGCGGGCTGCATGACGTCGCTCGGTCTCGCGTGGAAGGCGGGCATTGCCGCGGAGGTTCTGAGCCTGCCCGTCTCGTCCATCGGACGGGAGCTGTACAATTCAAAAATCTATATCGAAACAGCAGACCTTTTCGCGTGGACCGTCGTCGTCATACTGATGAGCATGCTCCTTGAGATTGTGCTCAAGGGCTTCATTTCGGGAAAGCTGCACACAGGGAGGAAACGCAATGCCGGTAATTCTTGAAAATGTGAGTAAGAGCTTCGATGGAAAAACGGTTCTTGACGGGTTTTCGCACACGTTTCCCGACCGCAGTCTGACGGCCGTCACAGGCCCGTCCGGCAAGGGTAAGACTACTCTTTTAAGGCTGATTGCCGGTCTCAATAAGCCGGACGGCGGAGCGGTGCTTTTAAGCGGCAAAAAAATATCGATGGTTTTTCAGGAGGACAGGCTGCTCACGAACCGCACAGCGCTTGAAAACGTAGCGGCGGTAACGGACAGGGATAACGCCCTACAGTTGCTTGAAAAAGTCGGTCTTTCGGACGCTGCCGAAATGCGCCCTGATGAATTGAGCGGCGGTATGAAGCGGCGCGTCGCCATTGCCCGCGCACTCGCCTTTGACGGAGACATCCTTCTGCTCGACGAGCCGTTTATGGGGCTTGACTCCGAGCTGCGTGACGCTGTTTTCACACTTATTTCAGAAGCCTCAAAAAAAGCCTGCGTCATCCTCGTCACTCACGACGCGGACGACGCAGAAAAGTGTGATTTCCACGTGCAATTATAATCAGCCTACGCTTGTCACAACGCCGATGAACAGCGGAAGGTTTGTAGCGTTATCTATAATCATAAACACGAACGGCCTGTCGAGCACGACCGACTTAACTTCAATGGCTGCCGACTTTTGCATCATCTCAACCTTCGTCACTGCGCCCGCCTTGGTGCCCAGTTCGTCAACGGAGATATAAGTCTTATGCAGAACCTCGCCGACATAGATGTTGCCGCGCGTCGAGGTTGCCATTTTACTGAAATCGGCCATGTCCTCATCGAACGCATCGGTCATGCCCATCACCTGAAGCAGGTCGTTCATGACAAGCGTGTAATCGAACGAAAATTTCGGCATTGTTGCGCTAACCTCTACGGTTTGTTCACCCTTTAAAGAGGCGAGCAGTCCGGAACCGGTAAGTGAGGCGATATAGCTGTCAAGGTCGGTTCCCTCATTCGGGAGCAAAGCCGCGAAGCTGTAACCGCCGTCGGCATAATTCTTTATAAAACCTGTCGCTTGTCCGTCGTCGAGGTAACGCGTTTCTTTGGAGTGCATCATTTTTACGTTCTGCTTCGTGCCATCCTTGGCAGTGAAAACACCGTCCGACAGGTCTTCTATATTGTAGACATTTTCCCACTCGGCGTCAAAGACAATGGCATTAAGAAGATATAGGACGGTATTCTCGGATATTTCGTCGATGATACTGTCAATCAGCCCGTCTGTTTTGTCGCCGACCCAGCTGTTGATTTCCTTAATGGTGTTGTCGTCAAAGGGTGCCTTGTAAGCGCCCGCGCCGTAGTAGTTTGCGTTGGTTTGTAAAAAGTCCTTTTCAACCGTTAAACGGTTTTCATCGTCGCGGAACCAGATGGAGTTCGCGACTTCGAGCTTTGACTTTTCCTCCGACGGCAGATTTTTTATATAGTAGTAAAAATATGCGTTGAGTTCTTCAATCGTGATGTCGCCGCCCAGTAACGCCGACATCTGGCTAAGTGTGTTTCCCGAAGCGCCGTTGGCCGTCATAGCGAGCGCGAGCGCGACGGAGAGGGGGGATACGAGCGTATTTTTACCGTCCGCCGCCGAGCGTCTGAACAGCTCCGCCGACAGCGCCGCCATCTGGCCTGCGAAACGGTCATCCGCGCTTTTGCCCTCAACGGTGTTCGCTGTGACGCCCTCCATCAGGTCGGTGGCGCTCGCTGTGAGTATAAGCGAACCGCAGCCGGAGAAGCCGAGCGTCAATGACAGGCAAAGCAACAGGCAGCAGAATACAGTTAAACCCTTTTTCACGAGTAACAGTCCTTTCATATCGGAGCCGCGGTTTATACATCGGCTCCTAAATATATTACAACTATTATTCGCGTAAAAGGGTCGAAACACTCACTTTATTGAAAAAAGTTTACAGGCGTTTTGGGTTGTGATATCGAGTATATCCTGAGCCGTTTTACCGCGCACTGCGGCGACGGCTTCGGCTGCGTAGGGGATGAGCGACGAGTCGTTGCGTTTGCCGCGGAAGGGGACAGGCGTCATGTACGGACAGTCGGTTTCGAGCAAAAGCATGTCCTCCGGCACATAGGCGGCCACCTCAAGCGGCTTTCTGGCATTTTTAAAGGTCACAGCGCCGCCAAGGCCGATATACATACCGATTTTTATAACCTCTTTCGCAAGTTCGACGCTGCCCGAAAAGCAGTGCATCACCCCGACGGGCTTATACTTGTTTAAAATAGCCATTGTGTCCTCATGTGCCTCGCGGTCGTGTACGATGACGGGCATTTTGAGCTCGACGCTTAACCGTATCTGCTCCTCAAAGAAAGCCTTTTGCAGATCTCGCGGCGAAAGGTCGTAATGGTAGTCAAGACCGATTTCGCCGACGGCGACGCATTTTTCATTTTGCCACAACGGTAGGAAGGTGTTATATAGCAATTCCAAAGCGCTGTCAAACGCCGCGCAGTCGTGCGGATGGACGCCGCAGGCGACGTAGATAAACGGGTATGCGGCGGCCAGCGCTAGGGACGCTTTGCTTGATTTAACGTCGCAACCACAATTAATAACGGTGCGAACACCCTTTAACGGCAAAGAGGACAAGACATCCGGGCGGTCAAGCTCGAATGCCTCGTCGTCATAATGCGCGTGTGAATCAAAAATGTTGTTCATTAACGAACCTTTGAACCGACCGGGACGCCGTCGATGAAAATGACCTTAACGTCGTCCTCGCCGCAGTCGGCTGCTAAAATCATGCCGTTGCTTTCAACGCCGCAGAGCACGGCGGGCTTGAGGTTTGCGACACAGATAATCGTGCGCCCGATGAGGTCTTCGGGCTTATACCATTTGGCGATGCCGGACGCCACCGTTCGCGGCGTACATGTGCCGTCGTCGAGCGTCAGCTTCAACAGCTTTTTTGCGCCCTTGACCGGTTCGCAGGCGGTGATTGCCGCCGCGCGAAGCTCTACCTTGGCGAAGTCGTCTATGCATATCTGCGCAATACCGGGAATATCCTTCTTGTCGGCTTCGGTGGTTTCCTCGACATCATTTTGATACATCGCTTTTATTTCCTCAATCATTTTCGGCGCGTCGATTCTGTTAAACAGCGGTGTCGCCTCACCTACCCTTGAGCCGATTTCAATCTGACCGAAGGACGAGAGGCTGTCAAGCGAATCTACTTTACAGTTAATTTGTGCGAGTATCTTGTCCGACGTATCGGGCATAAAGGGTTTGACAAGCACGGCGATGAAGCGGATGCTCTCTATCAGATTGTAAAGCACGGTGGCGAGCCTGCCGCGCTGTGCCTCATCCTTGGCTAGAACCCACGGCATTGTTTCGTCGATATATTTATTGCTTCTCCGCGCGAGCGTCAGCACCTCGGAGCAGGCGTCGGCAATACGGAAGTCGTCGAATGCCTTGGTCATAACAGGAAGCGCGGCAAGCGCGGTTGCTTTAAGGTCATCGTCAAAGTCGCCGGAAATGTCGTTCGCGATAAGTTCGCCGTTAAAATACTTGTTGACCATGGCTACGGTGCGGTTTACAAGGTTGCCGATGGTGTTGGCGAGGTCGGAGTTGTAGCGCTCAATGACCGTCTCGTAGGTGATTGAACCGTCGGAGGCTTGCGGCATCTCGGACAGCATGTAGTACCTGACTGCGTCGGCGCCGAAAAGGCTTACGAGCTCGTCGGCATAAATGACATTGCCCTTCGACTTCGACATCTTATCCGAACCCATGAGCATCCACGGATGGCCGTATACCTGTTTGGGAAGCGGCTCACCGAGTGCCATGAGTATAATAGGCCAATAAATGGTGTGGAAGCGTACGATGTCCTTGCCGATGATGTGGACGTCCGCCGGCCAGTATTTTTTATAAAGCTCACCGCTGCCGTAGGGGTCGTAACCCAGCGCGGTGATATAGTTTGAAAGCGCGTCTATCCAGACATAAATGACATGCTTGTCGTCAAACGTGACGGGAATACCCCACTTGAACGATGTCCGCGAGACACAGAGGTCTTGAAGACCGGGCTTTATGAAGTTGTTGAGCATTTCCTTCTTGCGGCATTCGGGATAGATGAAGTCGGGGTTTTGCTCGATATAGTCCTCAAGCTGTTTCTGGTACTTTGACAGGCGGAAGAAATAGGTTTCTTCCTTCGTTTTGACGACCTCACGCCCGCAGTCTGGGCATTTGCCGTCGACAAGCTGTGTTTCGGTAAAAAAGCTTTCACAAGGGACACAGTAAAGCCCTTCGTATTCGCTCTTATAGATGTCGCCCTTGTCGTACAGCTTTTTGAAAATATTCTGAACGGCTTTTTCGTGTTCTTCGTCGGTCGTGCGGATAAATTTGTCGTAGGTAGTGTTGAGCAGGTCGCAGATGCCGCGGATTTCGCCGGCTACCTTGTCGACAAACGCCTTTGGTGTTACCCCGGCGGCTTTGGCCTTGTCCTCAATCTTCTGCCCGTGCTCGTCTGTGCCTGTGAGGAAGAAAACATCATAGCCCTGCATTCGCTTAAAACGCGCGACGGCATCGGTGAGCACAATTTCGTAAGAATTGCCAATGTGCGGCTTGCCGGACGTGTAGACGATTGCAGTGGTGAGGTAGTACTTTTCCTTGTTCATATGATGTTCCTCCTTTTAATCGGAAAACCGATTAAAATATATTATACCAAAATCTGACGGCAAATACAACCGTTTTTAGGCTTTTTTCAAACTCTACGGTATGTTGATTGCTTGTCTAGTTTAATTGTGTTATAGTCGTGTTATCATCACTTTGGAGGCATAATTATGGACAATGAAAAAACAGGTCGGCTGATTAAGCGTTTGCGAACCGAACGGGGTCTGACGCAAATCAGGCTGGCGGAGGCGCTGGGCGTCAGCGACAAGGCTGTGTCAAAGTGGGAACGCGGCAGGGGCGCGCCGGAGGTGTCGCTGCTTAAAGTCCTGTCTGACGTGTTCGGTGTTAACATTGAAAAAATCCTCCAGGGTGAAATGGAACAAAACGATTCAGACGGAGGAAATATGAAAAGGATTAAATTCTATGTTTGTCCGTCCTGCGGCAATGTACTGACGGCTACGGGCGGGGCGGAGATATCCTGCTGCGGGAGACGGCTGGAGCCGCTGGAAGTCAAGTCGGCGGACGGAGCGCATACGGCGAA
>CAZDWM010000103.1:0-7751 GCA_964509145.1 uncultured Eubacteriales bacterium
GTTGCCCCTGCCGCCGCCCATGCTCGTGCTGTCTGGCTTATAAAGCTCGCCCGTCTCGCCGCCATAGTTTCTTTCCATAAACGAGTCCTCGACGGCTTCGAGCGCGAGATACAGACCACAATCCTCACCGTTTATTGTTACCCAGACGTAGCTGCATAACGACGACGCGACGCCCATATCGTTCATCATGCGATAGGTCAGATAGTCTTTCATTAACGTGTTGTCCTGAATGTTGTTGTTGAGTACAAGCTTGTCAAGTCCGTAATAGGTCTTTGTACTGTCATAATGGTCGAACTCGATTTTTAAGCTGTATCGGTCGTTGCCGTAACTTGAAACGCTCGAAAGAGAGGTGTTCCCCTTTGCCCTGATTGCAACGTTTGATTGCTTTTCGCCGTCAATGACGATTGCACAAAGCGTATAGTCCTCGTTCTCCGCCGTTTCGATAAAGCTTTGCCAGTCGCCGTCGTCCATCACGATGTCTATCGTATGCACATATGATGTGTCGAAGATTCTGTCCTCATAGCCTAAGTTGTTGTTTTCCGACACCGTAATTCCAACCGCGTCGCCGTTCATAAAAAGAACGCTCATCAGGAGTGAAACGATTACGACAACACAGCAGACCGGCGTTGTATATTTGCTTTTTGACATGGTGAGTTCCTTCCTTCGTGAATTTATCCCATGTATTCGCCGTTGTAACTGACGAGTACGGCGCTGCTGACACCCTCAAGGGCTGAAAGCTCGTTAATAAAATCAGTATTGTCGTCCTTGAGACGGATTTCGTAGTTAAGCTCAATCATACCCTGACGAGCAGTCTTGCTCTTGATCACAGCGCGCGACACCTTAGTATCAAGGAAGCTTTTCGCGGTCTTTTCGCTCTCATGGTCGGCGCAGTTCAACACAACAATATACGGGTTCGTGTGCGATTTTTTGTTGACGAAAATCAACAGAATAATGCCGATAACCACACTGCCGACAACCGCTAAAGGTATCATTCCTGCCGCAAGCACAATACCGGCTGCAATGCTCCAAAACAGGAAGGCGATGTCGAGCGGCTCCTTTATTGCCGTGCGGAAACGGACGATTGAAAGCGCGCCGACCATGCCGAGTGAAAGTACAACGTTGCTTGTGACGGCCAGGATAACGAGCGAGGTAATCATTGTCAGTGCTATAAGAGTTACACCGAAGCTTGAGGAATACATGACGCCGTTGTATGTCTTCTTGTAAATCAGAAAAATGAATACGCCGAGTCCGAACGAAAGTGTGATGGTTAAAATCATGTCGAGAACCGAAATGCTGGTTATGTTCTCAAGAAAGCTAGATTTGAAAATGTCGCTGAATGTCATTGTTAATATCCCCTTTTAAATTATTTTTATATGCTTATCCGTATATGCGGCACGCCGCATATTTAGAAAACGCCGTTGTTCTTCTGCCTTCAATCCGGACAATGTCTCGTACGATTGTAGGCAAAAATTCGTCCCATTTGACCTCAAGGATGATGCCCGTATCACCCGCCGGGACGGTTATGCAATCCGGGTTGAGAAAATCGGTGCAGGTTAGACCGCTTCTGACGTCGTAGTCAAGTGTTACACGGACGTTGCCCGGCTCGAAAACATAGGCTTCCCGCTTATAGTCAACGATAGTCTTCGCTTTAAGCCCCTGTGAACGCATTTTACTGTAAAGCTCGGCAATCAAAGGGTCGCCCGTTTTGAGCATCCAGTCGATGTCACCCGTCGAAATTGCGTGTGCCTGTTCCGTCGTAAGAAATGAAAATTCTTTTGCACAAAGGCTGTTGATTTTGCTTTTCTTCTCCAGATGAATCAGCGATGTATCGCCATTGTAATAGCGGATTCTAAATTTTTCGCGTATGTTTACACCGTCGATTTTTTCCATCAGTGCCTTATCCCGCTGATTGTCGAAGTACAGGCTTCTGATACGATAAACCCCGTTGGGTCCTGCATTTGGGTCGGTCTTTAACACTGCGCGGAGCCGCTGCCTCAACTCCGTATAGTCTGCCGTGTTAATGATGTGTTTGCACTCGTTTCTGTATTTCATATCAACACTTCCTTGCTGTTGTTGTCTGAATTATACCGGGCATACCTTAATTCAGACTTAAACAAAAAAACAGATACACAATATTATTGAAAACATTGTGTATCTGTTTTGTGAACAGTTTATAAAATCAATCTATTTTAATGAAACCCTTCGCGCCGATGGTGACACCGTTGAATTCTGAGGACTCATCGTTGTAGTTTACATATACAACGGCACCGTTCTCATATTCGGTGACATAAATGCCCTCGACCTCGGTTTCGTAATTGTCCGTCATCCGCGTATCGCGCAAGTCTCCGAGCGTCTCGTTCGCCCGAGTATAAAACTCTGCCGCGCCGTTAAGCCAGTCTTCATAAAAAAAAGGATTGCTTTCGCTTTCAATATCCTCATAACACCATTCGTAAGACGGACACGCACCATATTCAACACAGCGCAGCATTGCTGTTGCAGAGTCGTCGGAAAGGTTGACTGCCTCGCCGGAGTAGTCGACCGTTCCGTGAACAATCATTTGGACGAACGGCACCGCATCATAGCAGCCCTTCCGCTCACCTGCCGCCGGTGACAGCGGCAAATTGTCGATGATGTCCGCCTGCTTGATGGCGTAAAAATTACCGGTATCAATCATCATCAAGCGACCTGTCGAAAGGGGCGAAATATTTGCGGCGATAAGTGAACTTGCCGTCTGCCTGTTGGTAAAGTCGCCCGAATAGTCCGAATAAAGCAGGCTTCCCGCGTCATCAATACAAAAGCCGCTGAGTGAAATCTTTTTTACGTCCTTAAGCATATTGATAACATTATCCTCAAGCTTTGAAAGACGCAACAGATGCCGGCTAAACGTTTTAGGACCGATTGCCCCGTTCATATCGTTTATGAAGACTGTCTGCGCCTTTTCCCCGGAAATATCCTCGGCCGATTTTAACGCCGGAAGCCTTTCACCGTTCCACGATAGCAGGTTGATATCGAGGAACAGGCTGTGACCCTGCACCGTTAAAAATTCTGTCAACTCCTCAAAACCCTTCCGACCGCCGAGATTTCTAATAAACGACAGCTTACCGGTTTTATTCTGGTTAATGCCGCCGTTCAGCGCACCGAGAAAACGTACATTGACGTTGTTGATACCCTTGGCTTTCATACGCGACAGCATGTCCTGCGCCTGTTCGAAGGTTGTTAATGTGTTGACAGCCTCAATTTTTTTAAACAGGCGTGACACACCGGTGGACGCACCGATGACACTCAGATTGAAGGGCATATACTCCTCGTTTTTTACAGTATTGGTTGAAATACGCTTATTCCGCATAAACTGCTCACGGCACGCGGCGGCCATGCCGCCGTAGCTCGCGTTGCTCCCGCCGAGCAGCCGGACACAGAGCTTAACCTGATTTACGGCATACGCTTTGTTGGTATACCGAACCGTTTTTCCCTTGTCGGTACTTTCCGCTGTTTCTGCCAAGTTAAAGCTGACGCCAACCGTGTTAAAACCGCTTTTACCCGTCGCCCTGTCGGCGCTGATTGTTGCGCAGGCGTCGCCTTGTTCGACAATCGTCACATAAGCGCTGCTGCCCTGCTTAGCGCCGAACGCGGGGAATATTGCCGGAAAGCTGCTTTCGCCGTCCGTCTTGCCGCCGTACACGACAAAGCTTAGCGGTTTAAAAGCTTTATCTTCGACCGACGTCCTGATTACCGCGCCGCAACCGTCGGGCACCAGCATAAAATCACCGTCTTGTGCCGTGTCGCTCGCGCCAAAAAATTCGAGCAAACCAAGCCTTTCAATCACCGCAGAGCCATTTCCTGAAAGATTTTTCCAATCCGACGTGACGTAAAAATTTCCGTCAAGCAGGTCATATTTAAGGTTGACGAGAAAGACGACATCTGTTTTCGAAAAATCGCTTTCGGACAGCTGACTGTCGGCAATTTTCATCTTGTCAACCTTTGCCGCTGTTTCTTTGTCGACGGTGACGACATATTTAAGGTCGTAGCCTGTGAAGGTTGATTTGTCGCCCAAAACGTCGCACGAGACATTGCCCCATATAACGGCGTTGTCCTGCGAATTAAGATGATACAATGTATTGCCGACCGAAACATCAAGCGTAAAGGAGGCCGCCGAATAATCGTAGTCTTCATTAGCCTTGGCAGGAAGGGAGTACCAGTATTTCGCGCTGTCGTCGTCTTCGTCATTTGAAACGACATAGGCCTTGGCGCTTTCAGAAGCATTCCTTTGATAAAGCGCGACACCGTAGCTTGTGTCGTCGATATAAAGGCTTAAAAGACCCGACTGTGCGACGGTGTCGTTGAAATTATCGGGATTGACAAGGTGGATGCTTTTATCGGAGAGTGCGGCACTCTTTTCCGTCATTTTACCGCTGACAGACAAAATATCGGCGTCCCGCGTACCGTCACAGCCAGCGCTTATGAGCACGAGCGCGGCGACGCACAAGACAGCCGTAATTTTATTTATTTTAAGTAATGTGATGCCATGAAACCTTTTCAAGCAATAAGCTCCTTTACCGGACGCGGCGACCTTAAGCGCTGCCGTATTCCTCCGCGTGTCTGGTTTCAACAACTTCTTTAATCATCATATCCTTGATTTTCATCAGGCGAGTTGTGGCGCTTCTTTCGTTTTCGTCGAGCTTCATAGTGATATATTTGATAGTTTCCTCATATTGCGGAATCATCACATGCTCGAGAGCGTTGACCCTGCGGCGTGTCTTTTCGATTTCGGCCGCCATTAGCTGACACGATTTTTCAACCTCCGTAAGACGAAGCATCTGTGGCATGATGTCGGACAGCGCCTTGACCGCTATGTCAAGGTCGCACGATGTGGACGCGAAACCGTAGGAATAGATATCGTGTTCGTCTGCCGTTTTTAACTTAGCGGTGTATTGCGGTATCATAACGCTCATCACGTTTTTTTCGGTTATTTCAAGGCTCATCGATTGCGACGGTAATAATAAAGCGACATTGAGCGCCTTATCGCTCATCACCGAGCGTGCGACAGCCATATGCCGGTTGGCTTGGGTGACGCCCGCTTCAACCTCACGCCGAAGTCTTTTATTTTCGCGCACAAGTTCAAGGAAAATGCGCATCAGTTCATCGCGCTTATCCTTGAGGAGCTTATGCCCTCTGCGGGCTGTGACTAACTTTTTTTTAAGCTTCGTCAACTCCATGCGTGTCGGATTGACATTCATTACTGCCATTTTTATGACCATCCTTTCGCAGAAAGCCGGAAGTTTTGACCGGTCGGCGAAGCCGATTCGCGCCATCCTCTATGGCGCGAAAGGACAAAACTTCCCGTTTGAAAGATTTATCTTTCAAACTATCACCTACCGTCCCTAACAGCTATAAACTATGGTATATTATGCGTCGTAGTATTCGTCGAGCAGCTTGTCGCTTATGCGCTTGAGCTCGCTGCGCGGCAATATCCGCAAAAGCGTCCAACCAAGATCAAGTGTTTCTTCAATCGTCCTGTTCGTGGTGAAGCCCTGTGAGACATACTGCTTTTCAAACTCTTCGGAAAACTTTGCGTAAAGCTTGTCGATGTCCGTCAAAGCGGCCTCGCCGAGGATGACCATCAATTCCTTCGCGTCCTTACCTCTGGCGTAGGCGGAAAAAAGCTGATTCATCGTGTTAGAGTGGTCTTTCCTTGTTTTACCCTCGCCGATTCCCTTATCCTTAAGCCTCGAAAGCGACGGAAGTACGTCTACAGGCGGCGTAATGCCCTTTCGGTGCAGCTCGCGGCTTAAAATTATCTGACCCTCAGTAATGTAGCCGGTGAGGTCGGGGATGGGATGCGTCTTGTCGTCCTCCGGCATTGATAGAATAGGTATCATAGTGATGCTGCCCTTTTTACCCTTCAGCCTGCCCGCGCGCTCGTAGATAGACGCAAGGTCGGTGTACATATAGCCCGGATAGCCGCGCCTGCCGGGCACTTCCTTGCGCGCCGCCGAAACCTCGCGCAGCGCGTCGGCATAGTTCGTGATGTCCGTTAAAATGACAAGTACGTGCATATCCTTGTCGAAGGCAAGGTATTCTGCTGCTGTCAGCGCCATTTTTGGTGTCGCGATACGCTCAATTGCGGGGTCGTTGGCAAGATTTGAGAACATTACCGTCCTGTCGAGCGCGCCCGCGCTCTTAAAGCTTTCGACGAAAAAGTTTGATTCCTCAAACGTGATGCCCATTGCGGCAAACACTACGGCGAACTGCTCGTTGACGCCGAGAACCTTTGACTGCTTCGCTATTTGCGCAGCAAGATCCGCGTGCGGGAGACCTGAGCCTGAGAATATCGGAAGCTTCTGTCCTCTGACAAGCGTGTTCAGTCCGTCGATGGCAGAGACACCCGTCTGGATGAATTCCTCGGGATAGCTTCTCGCCGCCGGATTCATCGGCGTTCCATTGACGTCTAGCCGCTTGTCGGGGATGATTTCGGGTCCGCCGTCTATCGGCCGTCCGAGGCCGTCAAAAACCCTGCCGAGCATGTCTTCGGAAACACCGAGCTCCATCTGTCTGCCAGAAAAGCGTACCTTGCTGTCGGATAGATTGATGCCCGCGGAGCTTTCGAAAAGCTGAACAAGGGCGTTTGTGCCGTTTATTTCGAGCACGCGGCAGCGGCGTCTTTCGCCGTTCGCAAGTTCAATTTCTCCCAGTTCGTTAAAAGTGACGTTTTCGACCTCGCGCACCAGCATCAAGGGACCTGAAATTTCCTCAATGGTTCTGTATTCCTTAGGCATCAAAACTCCTCCTTTGCGGCCAGCGCTTCGCTGATTTCTCGGTTGAGCATATCCTGAATTCTTGAATATTCCTTATCAATATCGTTTTCGTCAACGTATTTGAAGCGTCCGATGGCTTCGCGCGACGGAATTGAGACAATTTTTTCGATATTTGCGCCGCGTTCGAGCGCGTCTGAAGCGTGGTCGTAGTAGCTAAGCACCGATTTCATCATCAGATACTGCTTTTTTAGTGATGTATAGGTATCGACCTCATGGAACGCGAGCTGATGAAGAAAGTCCTCACGGATGCTTCTTGCCGCTTCCATTTTAAGCCTGTCGGGTGCTGACAGGGCATCCATGCCGACGAGCTTAACAATTTCGTCTAGAGCCGCCTCCTCAGACAGCAACGCCATAATACGCCCGCGCAAGGTTGTCCAGTCGGGCGCGACATTCTGATTAAACCATGAACCGAGCGAGTCGGCGTAAAGGGAATAGCTCGTCAGCCAGTTGATAGCCGGAAAATGTCGTTTATAAGCAAGGCTTGCGTCGAGCCCCCAAAACACCTTGACTATGCGAAGCGTAGCCTGCGATACAGGCTCAGAAATATCGCCTCCGGGCGGGGAAACCGCGCCGATAACGGACAGAGCGCCCTCACGTTTGTCGGAGCCGAGAGAAATTACATGACCGGCGCGCTCATAGAACTGCGCGAGCCGGCTGCCGAGATAGGCTGGGTAGCCCTCCTCGCCGGGCATTTCTTCAAGTCTGCCCGACATCTCGCGCAGCGCTTCCGCCCAGCGTGAGGTGGAATCTGCCATCAACGCGACAGAGTAGCCCATATCCCTGAAATATTCGGCAATCGTGATACCCGTATAGATAGACGCCTCGCGGGCGGCGACGGGCATGTCAGACGTGTTTGCTATTAAAACGGTGCGCTCCATCAACGACTTACCCGTGATGGGGTCGACAAGCTCGGGGAATTCATTTAAAACGTCGGTCATC
>CAZDWM010000103.1:7761-8184 GCA_964509145.1 uncultured Eubacteriales bacterium
GCTCGCCGCAGCCGATGTAGACGACAATATCAGCCTCAGCCCATTTCGCGAGCTGGTGCTGTGTGACCGTCTTGCCGCTGCCGAAAGGACCCGGGATGGCCGCGACGCCGCCTTTAGCAATCGGGAACAGTGCGTCGACGACACGCTGACCGGTAACAAGCGGCTTGTCGGGCGACAGCTTTTTACGGTACGGTCTGCCCTTACGGACAGGCCAGCGCTGCATGAGCGTCACCGCTGTTTGTGTTCCGTCGGCGCTGACGATGACGCAAACTGTATCTGTTATTTTAAAATCGCCTTCCGAAATGGTTTTTATCGTACCGCTTATATTGGGTACCGCCATTACTTTATGGAGCACAATATCAGTCTCTTTTACGGTGCCGAGAACATCGCCACCCTCAACCTTATCGCCAGCTTTCATCGTCG
>CAZDWM010000104.1:0-236 GCA_964509145.1 uncultured Eubacteriales bacterium
TCAATCAGATTATTACGGTTACGTCTCCAATCAATTGCCTTTTGTACATCTTCAATGACGCCGCGCTCCTCGCCGACGTCGACCATCATCCGAATTTCTTCCTCGGTAACCGACTCGATGTTCGCGTTTGGATCGATGCCGAAAAGACGGACGATGCCGTTTGTTGAGACCGACAGCAGCTTAACAAAGGGGCTTGTAATCTTAGCAAAGAAGAGCAGAACACCGACGACACTAAA
>CAZDWM010000104.1:246-7883 GCA_964509145.1 uncultured Eubacteriales bacterium
CGCCGAGGACGAGCGTAAAATATGAAGTGATAAAGGTGACGACAATCAGAGCGACCGCGTACAGGACAGAGTGCGGAATTGCGCTCAGAAAACCAATCGAACCGAGCTTTGAACCGAACAAGTCCACAAATTTGTCGGACGCGACGGCGGAGGTCAGAAATCCTGCGATTGTAACGCCTATCTGAATAGTGGATAGAAAACGGCTCGAATTAGAGGTGAGCTTTTTAACAAGCTTGGCGCGTTTGTCGCCATCCTCAGCCATACGGTCGATTTTATTGTCGTTGAGCGTGATGACGGCAATCTCGCTCATCGCGAAAAACGCGTTGACGAGAATGAGGATAAACAGGATAAAAAATGTCAGCGATAACGGAAGGCTCGTGTTGAGCGTACCGCCCGCATTTTGTGCCGCCATAGGGGAAGCCGCGAGTAAATGTGCTATAGTACTGCCAGGGTCATCCATAAGGGATTTGCTCCTTTCGATTTGCAGAAAATAATTAGTTGTATAAAAATATACACATTCATTATATACGTTTTTGTGTAAATGTCAAATCATTTTGTTCAACAGCATGGCAAATGAGCACCGAAAAATAAGCAAATGAGTTGCACGGTACTTGACATCCCTATGTTATATGATATAATAAAAAAATACAAAATTATGCAACAGTCAACAATGGCGGATGCCGTATAAAAAATTTGAAAACAAAGGTGATAACAAATGAAAAAGCTTATTTCACTTCTGATGGTTGCCGTAATGATGTTCGCTCTTACCGCTTGCGGCGAAGGCGGCGGCGTAAAATCCGGCGTCGAGGACGGCGTTCTGACTGTCGCGATGGAATGCAATTACACGCCCTACAACTGGTCGCAGGCAGATGAGTCAAACAGTGCAGTGGCGATTAAGGACTCAAATGAATTCGCCAACGGTTACGATGTTATGATTGCCAAAAAAATCTGCGAGGCTAACGGATGGACGCTTGAAATTGTCCGCCTCGACTGGGATTCTCTTGTTCCCGCCGTCCAGACAGGGCAGGTCGACGCGGTTATTGCCGGTCAGTCCATGACACCCGAAAGAATGGAGCAGGTCGACTTTGCGGGTCCGTACCTCTACGCCACCATTGTTTGTCTCGCGAAGCAGGGAAGTACATACGCTTCAGCGAAGGGCCTTGCCGATTTAGCGGGAGGTAAATGCACCTCACAGCTTTCAACCATCTGGTACGATACCTGCCTGCCGCAGATTGAAGGCGCCGTTATCGAGCCTGGTAAAGACTCAGCAGCCACCATGCTGATGGCTTTAGAGACAGGCGACGTTGATTATCGCTTATTCCGATATGGTGCTGCTTGACTTTGCCGATTCCGGCGACGATTTCACCGTAGACGAGGGTGAAATTAACATCGGCGTTTCCGTCATGAAAGGCAACACGGAGCTTAAGACCGCGATTGACAATGTGCTAAAGGATTACACAGCGGATGATTTTAACGGAATCATGAATGAGGCCATTGCCATTCAACCCGTTACAGCCGGTTAATGAAAGGATGTCCCTGCTATGGATAAGTTGACGGAGCTTGGCGGCGATATTGCTAGGCTTTGGTCTGTCAGTGCTTGGAAATATCTCAGCGGCGCAAAGAACACGATTGTTTTAGCGGTCGTCTGTACGGCTATTGGCTGTCTGATCGGACTTTTATGCGGCATACTTCAGACCATTCCCGGCGTAAAAAGCGACAACCCTGTAAAACGGTTTTTCTTGGCGCTCGTCCGCGCTATACTTCGTATATATGTCGAGGTTTTTCGCGGCACACCGATGATTTTACAGGCGGTGTTTGTCTATTTCGCACTGCCCTATTTTTCAAACAACATGCTGCGCTTTGATGTGTTGACGGCGTCGTATATTGTCGTATCTATCAACACCGGCGCGTATATGGCCGAAACGGTTAGAGGCGGGATTTTATCTATAGACCCAGGCCAGACAGAGGGCGCGAAGGCTATCGGCATGAACCATGTGCAGACGATGACCCATGTCATCCTGCCACAAACGCTTCGAAACATTCTGCCGCAAATCGGCAACAACCTGATTATAAACATCAAGGACACGTCTGTTATGTTTATTATCGGTTATTCAGAGCTTTTCGCGGTACATAAAGGCACCGTCGGCGCGACCTACCTTTACTTCCCGTCGGCAGTTATTTGTATGGTGCTGTATCTGATAATGACAATCATTTGCTCTCAGCTTCTGCGCTGGTGGGAGCGTCTGATGGACGGAGCCGACAGCTACGACATCACAACCACCGACACCCTTGCCCACACGAGCGGCATGTATAACTTCCCGGGAAAAACAGACAAGAAACCGAACACTATAGGAACTACGGGTGGGAGGTTTAAAAGATGAGTGATATAATACTTGAAATCAAGCATCTTTCAAAGTCTTTCGGTAAAAACGAGGTTCTAAGAGATATCGGCTTTTCCGTTTCGAAAGGCGACGTCATCAGCATCATCGGCGGCTCCGGCTCGGGAAAGTCAACGCTGCTGCGCTGCATTAACATGCTTGAGACGCGAACCTCTGGCGAAATTCTTTTCCACGGAAATGATATTTTTAAGGGAAAGGCGAGCGCCTATCGGGCAAAGGTAGGCATGGTTTTTCAGTCCTTCAACCTGTTCGGCAACATGACCGCGTTTGACAACTGTGTCATAGGTCAAACCAAGGTTCTTAAAAGGAACAGGAAGGAAGCCGAGGATATCGCCATGGGGTACCTTGAAAAGGTGCGCATGAGTCCGTTTGTAAAGGCGATGCCCAAGCAGCTTTCCGGAGGGCAGAAGCAGCGTGTCGCTATCGCGCGGGCGCTGGCTATGGATCCTGAGGTGCTGCTTTTCGACGAGCCCACAAGCGCGCTCGACCCGGAGATGGTGGGCGAGGTACTCTCCGTCATGCAGACACTCGCGAAGGAGGGTATGACGATGCTTGTTGTGACGCACGAAATGGCATTCGCGCGCGACATCAGCAGCCACGTCATCTACATGAACGACGGCGTAATTTGTGAGGAAGGGACTCCGGAGGATATCTTCGGCAACCCGCAGAAAAACGAAACGAAGGATTTCCTATCACGTTTCCGCAACATCTGATTAATCATTTTAGAAATAGCCGGTTGAACTGCGGATTATTTGACGCCAGTTTAGCTGGCTTTTTTATTGGCGATATAAATTCACTTGACAAATTGTTCATGGTGTTGTATTATTATAACGCTTTAGCGCATGAAAGCTTTAAAGCATAAAACCGTTAAAGCAAATACCGATATGGGGGAAAACTTATGAACACACAGGCAGGCACAATCAGTGTATGGATAACAATTATCGCTTATGTCGCCCTTATGGTTGGCATCGGCATTGTAACGGGACGTAAGGCTAAAAGCGTCGCGGACATCACGGTCGGCGGCAGAAACGCGGGGGCGTGGCTCTCAGCGCTGTCCTACGGCACAGCTTATTTCTCGGCGGTAATGTTTGTAGGCTACGCAGGCGGAACCGGCTTAAAATTCGGCTTGTGGGGTATCTCGGCGGGCATCGGCAACGCGATATTCGGCTCGTGGCTCGCGTGGAAGCTGCTCGCGAGAAAAACAAGGGACGTTTCGCAGCGTTTAAAAATTAAAACAATGCCGCAGTATTTCTTTTATCGCTACGGAAGCAACGCCATGAAGCTGTTTGCCTGTATCGTCATTTTCATTTTCCTAATACCATATTCGGCGTCCGTCTATAAAGGTTTAGCGTCAGTTGCAGAGGTTTTGCTCGGTATTAACGTCACCATATGCCTCGTAATTATCGCCGTGGTCGCGGCGCTGCTGCTGCTGCTTGGCGGTTATCTCGCACAGGCTAGAGCCGATTTTGCGCAAGGCATCATCATGATGGTCGGCGTCGCGTTGTTAATATTCTTTGTCATCCGCAGCGATAAGGTCGGCGGATTTGCGGGTATCGCGGAATATGCCAAGACAGCAGCGGGTCTCCCCAAGCTCGGTTTTGATGCCGCCGTAGGTTTAATTGCTACGGTGCTGATGACCTCGTTCGGCACATGGGGACTGCCGCAGATGATTCAAAAATACTTTGGCATCAAAGACGACGCCCAGGCGAAACGCGGCATCAAGATATCTACGTTTTTCGCAATTCTGGTCGCGGGCGGCGGCTACTTCATCGGCTCACTCTGTCATAGGTTCTTTACGGCAGAAACAATGCCCGTACAGGATTACATAGTTCCCACCATGCTTAAGGAAGTCAACCTTCCAGCGGTGCTGCTCGGTATTGTGATTGTCCTGCTTCTTGCGGCCTCCGTGTCGACGTTATGCTCAATAACGCTCACTGCCAGCTCCACCTTCTCAATCGATTTTGTCAAGAGCATTAAGAAGGATATGAGCGACAGCAGGGTTAAGACTCTGACGAAGGTACTCTGCGTTCTCTTTGTAGGCTTGTCTTATATTGTCGCCAACACAAAAACGCCCATTCTCGACATGATGAGCTATTCGTGGGGTATCATTTCCGGCTCGTTCCTCGCGCCCTATGTTCTGGCGCTTTACAGCAAGAAATTATCGAAGGGCGGCGCGTGGTGCGGAATTTTAGGCGGCTTCCTCATCGCGCTTGTTCCTGCTACAAGCAAAATTATAACGTTGTTAGGCTCAACCAATGAAACGATCGTCGACCTTGCGGGCAGAGGTCCCTTGTTCGCTTGTATCGCCATGATTGTTTCTATTATCCTTTGCTATGTCGGCTCCGCGCTGTTCAAGAACGAAAAGGATAAAGATAACGCGGAATATTTCTACAATGCTATTGTAGAAAATGAGTGATTGTGATAAAATTAGATAATTTTTAACAAGAGTAGGCTGGAAGTGTTCTTTCAGCCTACAAGACTTGTTTCAACAGCACTTAAGGCGAGTTGTAAAAGCAGGTTTAATCATTCGGTACATGAAGCACGGAAAGGACAAGAATCTTAATATGTATTTTCAGAAAGATATAGAAACGATGAGCCGCAAGGAAATGGACGCGCTCCAGCTTGAACGGCTGAAGTGGACGGTCGACTATTGCTGCCGCAACGTTCCGTTTTATACAAAGCGTCTTGGCGATGCCGGCGTCACGGCTGAAAAAATCAAATCGCTCGACGATATTAAATACATACCCGTCACCACAAAAGCAGACCTCAGAGACAACTATCCCTTTGGTTTGTTCGCACAGCCGCTTAAAAAGATTGAGCGCATTCACGCGTCGTCCGGCACAACGGGTAAGCCCACGGTTGTCGGATACACTAAGGCAGACCTCGACCATTGGGGCGACTGCGTAGCGCGCCTCGTTATGGCCGCCGGTGCCACGAGCAACGATATCGTTCAGATATCATTCGGATACGGAATGTTCACCGGTGCCTTGGGGCTTCACTACGGACTTGAAAAAATAGGAGCGACTGTCATCCCGAATTCAAGCGGCAACACCGAAAAAGCGCTGATGTACATGCGTGATTTTGGCACAACGGCGCTTGTCGCGACGCCGTCTTATGCGCTGTATATGTGCGAAATCGCAAAGGATCAACCCTATCCCATGAGCGATTATAAAATAAAGCTCGGTCTGTTCGGTTCAGAGGGCTGCACGCCCGAGATGCGTGCCGAAATAGAAAAGGGCTGGGGGCTGTTCGCCACCGATAACTACGGAATGAGCGAGCTGATGGGTCCCGGCGTTTCCGGCGAATGCCGCGAGCGCGACGGCCTACATTTTAACGAAGATTATTTTATCCCCGAAATTATCAATTCCGACACACTTGAGCGTCTGCCGGAGGGTGAGACGGGCGAGCTTCTCGTCACAACGCTGTGCAAGGAGGGCATTCCGCTCCTTCGATACCGCACAAGAGATGTGACACGCCTCAACTACGAGCCGTGCAAATGCGGCCGCACAGGCGTGCGCATGGACAAGGTCAAGGGCAGAAGCGACGATATGCTTAAAATACGCGGTGTCAATGTGTTTCCGTCTCAGATTGAAAGCGTCATCGTCGGCAACGAAAAAATCGGCGGCAACTATCAGCTGGTAATCCGCCGTGAGGATTATACCGATACCCTTGAGGTTCGCGTCGAGCTGGTCGACGGCTCGCTGCTCGAGAGTTATGGCGCGATTGAAAACCTTAACAAGCAACTCCAGCATGATCTGCACACCATTTTAGGGTTACAGTGCAAGGTCAGCATTCTTGAGCCCAAGACGCTTGAACGCTTTGTCGGCAAAGCTCAAAGAATTGTAGACTTAAGGAATCAGGATAAATAAACCGCATTTAAGTATTATATATAAGCAGAGGTAAATTGCATGAAAAAGCTATTTCTCGGGAATGAAGCAGTGGCAAGAGGGCTTTACGAGGCGGGCTGCCGTGTGGTGTCAAGCTATCCCGGCACACCCAGCACGGAGGTCACGGAGATTGCCGCGACGTATGACGACATATACTGCGAGTGGGCGCCAAACGAAAAGGTGGCCATGGAGACGGCGGTCGGCGCCGCTATCGCTGGGGCGAGAAGCTTCTGCGGAATGAAGCATGTCGGCTTAAATGTCGCCGCAGACCCGCTTTTCACCGCCTCCTACACGGGTGTCAACGCCGGTATGGTGATTGTAGTCGCCGACGACCCCGGAATGCACTCTTCTCAGAATGAACAGGACTCAAGGCATTACGCCAAAGCCGCGAAGCTTCCGATGCTTGAGCCGTCCGACTCCGCGGAGTGCCTGCGATTTACCAAGACAGCCTTTGAGCTGTCCGAAAGCAACGACACACCCGTCATCATCCGGCTGACCACGAGAATTGCCCATTCGAGAAGTCTCGTCGAAACGGCCGACAGGGTCGACAACGGTGTGCTTGCCTACGAAAAGAACCCTCAAAAATATGTCATGATGCCCGCCATGGCGAGGGGCAGACATATTGTCGTTGAGGAACGGACAAGCAGGCTTGTCAACTGGAGCGAAAGCGGAGCGGTCGAAACAGGCATCAATAAGGTCGAGTATCACAGCCAAAAAATCGGCGTAATCGCGTCCGGTGTTTGCTATCAATACGCAAAGGAAGCGCTGGGCGCGGGCGCGAGCTACCTGAAACTTGGCTGTGTCTGGCCGCTGCCGGTTAAGTTGATTAAGGATTTCGCCGCGCAGTGCGACAAGGTTTATGTTATTGAGGAGCTCGACGACTTTATTGAGACGCATTGTAAAAAGAACGGCGTAGACGTCATCGGCAAAGAGGCCTTTACGCTTTTAGGTGAATATTCGCAGTCCATGATTGCCAAGGTCATATTAGGCGAGGAGAAAGAGACGCTGTCGGTCAGCACTTCAGTCCCGCCGCGTCCGCCCGTGCTTTGCGCCGGATGTCCGCACAGAGGTCTTTTTTACGCGCTAAAAAAGCTCAAGACCTTTGTCAGCGGCGACATCGGCTGCTATACCTTGGGCTCGCTCCAACCGCTCGGCATGATGGACACCTGCATCTGCATGGGCGCGTCTGTTTCGGCGCTCCACGGCAGGAACAAGGCGGACGAGAAAAACGCCAAAAACAGCGTGGCCGTCATAGGCGATTCGACGTTTATACATTCCGGCGTGACGGGTCTTATCAACATCGCTTACAACAAAAGCAATTCTGTTGTCGTAATTCTCGACAATTCCATCA
>CAZDWM010000105.1:0-7779 GCA_964509145.1 uncultured Eubacteriales bacterium
GGAGCGACAACGGTTGTAAAGCCGCGTCCGATGAGACCCAGCGCCGTTTTTCCCGCAACCTCGGCGCACGAGCGTACGCACAGACCGCAGAGGATGCATTTGTCGGGATTACGTTCGATAAACTCATTTTTGTTGCCGTCGTAACGGTTGAGTTTTTCGCCCTTGAGCCGCCCGGGGTTGATGTCATATTCGTTGGCTGTTTTAAGCAGCATGCACTTGAAGAACTCGCGGCAGCCGCACTCAAGGCAGCGCATGGCCTCGGCAATGGCGGCCTCCTTTGAATAGCCGTGCACAATTTCTTTGAAGTTGTCGCTGCGTTCCTCCGCCGAAAGCTGAGGCATCGGGAGACGCTCGCGACGCTCCTTGTCCTTTAAATCCTCCGCCGTCACCTCGCGTGCGGCATAGTATGGCTTTTTAAACGAAAGCTCAATGCCCTTGAGGTAAGCGTCTATCGATTCCGCCGCCTTTCCGCCCTCGCCTATTGCAGTCACGGCGATATCCGCGCCCTTGTTGGTGGCGTCGCCCGCGGCAAAAACGCCGTTAAGGTTTGTCATAAATGTATTTTCATCGGCCGCTAAAGTTCCGCGTTTTGTCTTTTCAAGTGTTTCAAAGCCACTTGCGTTCGTCTTTTGCCCGATGGCCATTATAACGGTGTCGAGAGGCAGCGTCTCAAACTCATCAACAGGCACGGGCGAGCGCCTGCCGCTCGCGTCCGGCTCGCCAAGCGTCATTTTTTGAAGCTTTATGCCCGTTACCCGTCCGTTTTCGCCGAGCACCTCTGTCGGATTCTCAAGGAATTTGTAAACGACGCCTTCCTCCTCGGCCTCGTCAACCTCCAAAGCGTCGGCTGGCATTTCGGCACGTGTCCTTCTGTAGACAATATAGACCTCCTTCGCGCCGAGCCGTACGGCTGTGCGGCAGGCGTCCATGGCAGTGTTGCCTCCGCCGCAGACGGCTACTCGGCTGCCTATATCTGGCGGATTGCCCAGCGACACCTCACGCAAAAAGTCGATGCCGCCGATGACTCCTTTATAGTTTTCGCCCGGAATGCGCATGTCGCTGCTCGTCCACGCGCCGATGGTGACGAGCGCGGCGTCGCTGTTATTTTTTATCTCTTCGAGAGTGATATCCGTACCGATTCTAATATTGTTAATGAGCTTAGCGCCAAGCTTTTCAATCAGCGCAATTTCCTTGTCAAGAATCTCTTTTGGAAGCCTGTATTGCGGAATACCGTAGCGTAGCATACCGCCCATTTTCGGCATCATGTCGTAAACCTTTACCCGATGACCCATTAAAAGCAGGTAGTAAGCCGCTGACAAACCGCCGGGACCGCCGCCGATGACCGAAACGGTCTTGCCCGTATCGGGCGCTTTGTCGGGCAGCCACGACTCTGCTTTTTGGAGGTCTAAATCCGCCGCGAAAGCCTTGAGGTGGGCAATCGCCACAGGATCTTCCACAAGCCGCCTGCGGCAGTTTTGCTCACATGGATGGGGACATATGCGCCCTATGGACGCGGGCAGCGGAATTTTGTCCTTAATAAGCTTCAAAGCCTCGTCATATTCGCCGTTAGCGATAAGCCCAACGTAGCCCTGACAGTCCGTCCCCGCAGGGCAGTTTAACGAGCAGGGCGCTTTGCAATCGCCGATATGGTCGCTCATTAATAGCTCAAGCGCTATCTTGCGCGAGCTTAGCACCCTTTCGGTTCTTGTGTGGATTATCATGCCGTCCGCCGCCTTTGTGGCGCAGGCGCGCAGCAGCTTTGGAACACCCTCGGCCTCGACGACGCATATCCCGCACGCGCCGTAGACCTCGACGCAGTCGTCATAGCACAGCGACGGGATGTAAAGACCGTTTTCCCGCGCCGCTGTTAAAATGGTGGTACCCTTTTCCGTTTCAATAACCTTGCCGTCTATCGTCAGCTTTATCATTTCAGCCAAAGCAATCCTTCCAATCTGTATAAATATGACATGATTTAAGGGTGGGATGTTTTGTCCGTTTCGGCAAAGCCGATTCGCGCCCTCGTTGGCACGAAAGGACAAAACTCTGGTGAGAAAAACAAGGTTTTTCTCGCTTTAGTCACAGACAACCGCACCGAACCGGCAAGCCGTCAGGCAGTTTCCGCACTTGACACACAGCGACTGGTCGACTACATGCGCCGACTTGAGCGTGCCGGAAATCGCCTTTGACGGGCACCTTTTCGCGCACATTGTGCAGCCGATGCACTTTTCTTCGTCGATGCTGTAGGTTAGCAAATCGCGGCACTCATGCGCCGGACATTTTTTATCCTTGATGTGCGCCTCGTACTCGTCTCTGAAATAGCGGATAGTTGTTAAAACGGGGTTGGGTGCCGTCTGACCGAGACCGCATAACGCGCCGTCCTTGATACCGTTGCAGAGCTCCTCAAGAAGCGCAATGTCGCCCTCCTCGCCCTCGCCCTTGGTGAGGCGGTCGAGGATTTCGAGCATCCGCTTTGTGCCGATGCGGCAGTGGACGCACTTGCCGCAGGATTCCTTGGCGGTGAAATCGAGGAAAAACCGCGCCATGCCCACCATGCAGGTGTCCTCATCCATAACTACCATACCGCCTGAGCCCATGATAGCGCCCGTAGCCCCGAGCTTTTTGTAGTCTATAACAGTATCGATGAGCGCCGCTGGGATGCAGCCGCCGGACGGACCGCCCATCTGGACGGCCTTAAACTCCTTGCCGCCGCGGATGCCGCCGCCGATGTCGAAGATGACGTCGCGCAGCGTCTTGCCCATCGGTATTTCGACAAGCCCGCCGCGTTTGATTTTACCCGTCAGCGCAAAAACCTTTGTGCCCTTGCTGTCGGGTGTTCCCATCGCGGCGAAGGCCTCGCCGCCGTTTTCTATAATCCAGGAGACATTTGCGTATGTCTCGACGTTGTTGATATTTGACGGCTTGTGCCAGTAGCCCGACTGCGCCGGGAACGGCGGCTTTAACCTCGGCATACCCCGGTTACCCTCAAGCGACTCTATAAGTGCCGTCTCCTCACCGCAGACAAACGCGCCCGCGCCCGCCTTGATGCGTATTTCACAGGAGAAGCCGCTGCCCATTATGTTTTGTCCGATGTAGCCCATCTCGCGCGCCTGCTCCATAGCGTTCTCAAGCCGTTTAATTGCTAAGGGATATTCGGCGCGCACGTAGACGACCGCCTCTGCCGCACCTATGGCATAAGCGCCGATGAGCATCCCCTCTATGAGGTTATGCGGGTCGCTTTCGATAACCGCCCTGTCCATAAACGCGCCGGGGTCGCCCTCGTCGGCGTTGCAAATCAAATACTTTGTTTCGCCCGGGCTCTGACGTGCCGCGTTCCACTTAAACCACGTCGGGAAGCCCGCACCGCCGCGCCCGCCGAGACCCGATACTTTTATCTCCTCAATAACTCCCTCAGGCGTCATATCTTTTAAAACCTTACGCAGCGCATTATAACCGCCCGCGGCTATATAGTCCTCGATTTTATCGGGGTTGATGACGCCGCAGCGTTTTAAGGCAATCCGCGTCTGTTTCTCTAAAAACGCCTTGTCCTCGTCGCTCACCTCAAGCGCCGCGATTTCATTTTCATCACCGGTCTCAAGGTATTTTGTGATAGACTCGACGTTTTTCTCATTAACCCTGACAAGCCTTGTCAGCGAGCCGTCGTCCGCGTAGATGTCGACGATTGGCTCGAGATAGCACATGCCGATGCAACCTGTGACGGAAAGCACGGCGTCCGTTTTGTTATCATTTATGTATTGCTCAAGCAGGTCGTAGACCTTTCCGGCGCCCGCAGCGATACCGCAACTACCCTGTCCCACGCAAAGCTTCACTTCGACGCCCCCTTTAGATCCTTGATAATTTTTTTCGCCTTGTCGGGCGTCAGGCTTCCGTAGGCTTCGCCGTTAATCATCATCACCGGCGACAGGCTGCAACAGCCGAGACACGCCACATTTTTAAGCGTAAAAAGGCCGTCCGCCGTAGTCTGAAGGTCGCCAATACCCAACTCCTCCTGAAGCGCCTGCTCGATG
Source organism: uncultured Eubacteriales bacterium (assembly GCA_964509145.1). Taxonomy (GTDB): domain Bacteria; phylum Bacillota; class Clostridia; order Oscillospirales; family Acutalibacteraceae; genus UBA1425. Next base: position 4,026 of record CAZDWM010000105.1, read on the forward strand.
CGCAACGAGCCGTTGACGTGGCACGCCGTCCCCTGGCAGAGCATAACAAGATACTTACCCACCGGCTCAAAGCGAAACTGCGTATAAAACGTTGCCACTCCGAGCACCTTGGCCGGCGGGATATCCATGACATCGGCAATATATTCAATCGCCTCTGTCGGAAGATAACCGTAAATATCCTGAGTCTTTTGCAAAACGGTAATCAGACTGCCCGGAACGCCGGTGTATTTACCGAGCAAACCGTCAAGCAGGTTTAAGTCTACTGCGCCGCAGTGGCAAGACATATGAATCAGACCCTTTCGCAATAATATTTTATCGATACATGAATATTATTATAACTTATTTGTACCTCGTTTACAAGAGATAATTTGTGTATATGCTGCCAATCGACAAAAAAACCGCCCTGATAATCAGGACGGTTTAGGTTTTGGGAAGGTATTAATACGCTGAAAACTTTTGCCTTGTCTGGTCGATTTTCTGCTGCTCGACGCTCTGCATCGGATACCAACCCTTTTCGCTCATCTTTGAGTAAATCTGGTTTTCGACATCGAGTGTATCGTTGAGAACTGTTTTAAAGGTCGTGTGGACGTTCGGTGTTGAGGACTCGATGCTGCCGTGCATCATCAGGTCGCACGCGCCCTTAACGTTTGAGAGGATGGTAGTCATGATGGTTTTGTCGTCCATAATAAATCTCCTTTTCGCAAATCAGCTGATTAGTGAATAAAACTTGGAATATGACGTGCCCTGCCTGTCCGCGATACCCTGAACAAAACGCTTCAGATCCGCATCCTGAAGCTGACCGGCAAGGTCGGCGCAGCTCTTTTTTAAATCCTGCTGGTGGTTGAGCGCGTCCTCAATATAGAGCAATTCCTTTGGTGACATACGATATCCCTCTTTTCATAGTGTGGTGTTCCTATTATTTACCGAAACACCGCTCTTATTCAAGAGGGATATTATTTTTCTGATTTGTGTGATGAGGCTTATTTCAATGGCTCCATTGTCATCTCCAGCACAAGCTCGCCGCCTGCCGTCATCCGTTCAACGGTGAACGCCAGCTCTGGCAACTCCTCGCCGTCTAATAACGCGCGGCGGACATAAATACCCTCACCCTCGCGACGCACGGTGAAGGTCTTGCCGTTGTTGAGGTGAAAAACAGTTGTAAACATATACGGCGAGCCGATAATCATCAGATTCTGACCCGATACGGGGAAAATACCGGCGACATTCCAGATGTAAAGCGACGACAGACCTCCGGAATCGTTGTTGCCCGGCAGACCGCCGCGCCCGTCGGTAAACATATAACGTCTTCCGGCCTCCACGACCTCGCTTAACCTGTCGTGACGTCCGGCGTAGTGGTAGGCGTATGGCGTCTCCATGTCGCTTTCGTTGTTAAAACCCTCAAAGCGGGTGTTCGTGTCCTCGGGATGGGTATAGCCGAAAAAGCGGTCGAGCAGAGCGACGAAACGGTCGTTCCCGCCTGTCGTCTCGATTCTCTCTTTCATATCGGACATCAGCCTGAACGAATAGTTCCATTCGCTGCCCTCGTAATAATCCGAATCAGCTGTCATCAGGCCGGTTTCGCTGTCGTAAACATCGCGCCATCTTTGGCTGTAGCGCTCGAATACCGACGCATCCGCGCCGATACGCTTCGCGAGCGCCGACAGTGCGGCACAGCCCTCCGCAATATCGACAACATGTGTCGCGCGAGGGATGACTCCATTATGAAAATCCTGAAAATGCTTGCTGAACAAATCCTTTTCTGAAGCCTTTAGCAGTCGCCCGTAATCCCCCTCGACGCCTCTGTAAAACGCGTCACATATTGCGTACTCCGCCAGCATCCGCGCCTGCGAGCTGTGACCCGTCTCATGATGCGTCGAAAGGGTGAGAGTGTGGGGCATAAAACCCTCAGCCTCACAAAAGGATGAAAAGGTCGCTAATATTTTTCGGGACATCTCGGGGTAAAGCGTGAAAACAAGCGGCAACTGCGTTTTGTACATGTCCCACATCGTCGCGAAATCCACGACAAGGTCATCGCCCTCGCCTATAAAGTTCTCGCCGCTCCAGTCGGACGGTTTTACAATTGTGTGGTATAGGTTAGAATAAAATATCCGCTTGTCCCGCTCGGTCGGCGCGTCGATATCAATTCTGCCGAGCGCCTCGTTCCACATATTGTAAGCGTCGGCGGCGATTTTGTCGAAACCTCGCGTCTCCGAAAGCGCGTCGGTAAGCGCTTTTTCCATGCTTATAGCTGATATTGCTATTTTTAACTCATAAGAGCCCTTGTCGGGCACACTAAACGAGACGCCGTAATTATCCCTCACCTTGCCCGTTGAAAACTCTGTTTCGCCCTTGAGCGGCAGATAGTCGCGCCAAAGTGTACTTTTATCGGCGTTTTCGCATTTGCCGTAAATATAAAGCGGCAGTCCCTGCATCACAACCTCGGCTTCAAACGCGTCACCGCCGATAAGGCGTATCGCCGAACGCTCGGAATATCCTCTGTGCTTGGGGTCGTTGTTTAAAAAGCCGTCGTTCGACAGGTCTATGGTTATCTGTCCACTCTTTTCGCCAAAGGTGTAGCGGTGGACGGCGACCAAGGGGCTGACGGTCAGCTCGCAATATATTCCGCTTTCCTTAAGACGTACACCATAATAACCGGGTTTGCCCGTCTCGTCCGTCATCTCAAAAAAGCGCGCCGCGTCAACAAGGTCGCCGTAGAACGGCGTCGTCACGGCGTAATTATAGTAAATGTCGATGGCGCCCGTCCCGCTCTGCTGGAGATGTGAAAAGCCGAGGCATCGCATTTTGTCGCCGAAGGTACGCAGATTCCAAGGGCAAGAATTGCCCCGGTGGTTGCCGTAACCCGTCGGGTATCCGGCGCAGTAGCACCCCGCCGAAAGGCGACCAAACGGCAGACACGCGCCGGGGTGAGTGTTGCCGCAGATGGCCTTGATAAAATACCACGCTTTGGCGATGCCCTCCGGCTCGGGCAAATCGATTCGCCCGCTGCCGTGGAACACATCGACAAACGCACAATAATCTTTCACTTAAACATCCCCTGTATATTGTTATTTCTTCCTGATAAAGGGTGTGACCATTTTAACATAAACCGGATAAAGCCACAGTCTGTAAAATCGGACAAACGGTAAAAACCTGCAATAGCACCTATAGCCGAAATCGGTGCATTTTATCTGTCTTCCGTTGCGGACAAACGACTTTAGCACTGCTGTAATTTGCTCGTCCTTCACACCGCGCTCTATTTCTTTTTGGTTGTCGCCGCGTGTGATGTAGCCGTCGCAGTTGACATGTATGATTCTGTGCAGCACAAACTTTCCGTCATCGCGAATATAAAGCGGGACATCGTATTTTTTTAAACGTCCCTCTGGCTTTTTTAAAATGATTTTGTCCGTACGGTTGCGAAGCATCGGAAGCATACTGAAGCCCGCGGTGACAAACGACACCTCGCCTCCGCTTTGAAGCACCGCTTTCATTGCGTCCGATATCTCATATAGATGAACCGATTTACTCAATGAACCCTGCTCCCTTTAACTGACCTGTAAATTCCTCTAAATCCGCCCGGGCGACGGCTTCGTTTACATCGTATTTATTCATCAGTTCGGCAACAACTTCCTCCTCGCCGACACCCAATTCGAGCATACTCCATATCAGCTCACCCGTAGCGTTGAGCGTCACAATGCCATTAAAGTCCATTACGGCGTCCCCCACAGCTACAACGATGCTGCTGTCTCTGACCTTG
>CAZDWM010000106.1:0-7748 GCA_964509145.1 uncultured Eubacteriales bacterium
TTGACTGTCTCGTGTCGCCGCAAACACATCAGCCGCTAATTATGAACGGCGACAGCCTTATTACAGCTAACAAAGGCGAAAGCTATAACATCGTTAAGGATATCCCTATAATGTTGGGCAGCGAAACCGTTCCCGCCTGGCATCGGGAGCTTATGGAGGTCATCCTTTGGCAGTATCCGGACGAAATCGAAAAGATGTACAAGGAAATCGATTTCAAAAGGTCACCCGAAGACATCTATGTTAAGTACATTAAGCGGCTGCTGCACGACAAACAAAGCATCGTTTCGGCATTGGAGCAATACGCCGCTTCGGAGACGCAGCAATGGGTTGTGAGGAAGACGGACAGCGGCAGCATATCAAAGTCCCAAATGAAGGACTTCAGAAAATACTCCAAAAAGAGAAACGGTAAAAGACGGGTCAAAACAAAAAAGGAAGCCGCCGGTTCTTTTAAACCCTATTCGATTTTTGCCCGTGAAGTTCTCATCGGCAGCCCTAAAATTGTTATAGAGCTTGCCACCGGCGCTGGCGGGGGAACCTCCGCCGTCGCTTTGAACAAGCCGGATGACTGTATTTTGTTTACCGTTGATATCGGCTTTGCGTGCTTGAGCAACGCCATCGGAATCGCGAAATATCTAAAGCAGCGTGAAACGCTCCTGCCTGTCTGCGCAAACTTTTGGTATATGCCGCTTGCCGATAGCAGCGTTGATACGGTTTGCACAAATTACGGACTGGATGAATCAAGAGAAAACGAAAGAACGATATCAGAGGTCTCAAGAATGCTGAAAAACGGCGGGCGGTTTGTCTGCACCTCACGTAACGACGCGTTTATGCGGCAATATAATGTGCTTGAGCCGTTTGGCTTTACGAGAGATGAAACGGTAGTGTTACTTCAAAAGTGTCGTCTGTACAGCAACTCGGACAACCTGATTGACTGTTGTAAAAAGTATGGTATGACACTCGTAAACAAGCAGGAGTTTGTGATTGACGAAATCAAAACAGTCGTTATAACATCATTTGTCAAAGACATATAGACGAAAGGAAAGTATGAACTAATGAAACTTAAACCTTTGAAAATGCTTGAAAACAGGGTCTGGCGCATCTACCTCGGCGGAAAACTGCTTGACGAACTGCGCGGAGACGAAGGTAGCGACGGTTATTTCCCCGAGGACTGGCTCGCGTCCGTTGTCACCGCCACAAACCCGCCGCGCGACGACGCGCCCGAGCGCGAGGGTCAAAGCCGCGTTGAAACGGGTGACAGCATAACTGTTTATCTAAAAGACCTCATCGACAATGACCCCGAGGGTTATCTCGGCGCGGAGCATATCGCGAAATTCGGCGTAAATTTCGGCGTCCTCACAAAGTTTCTCGATTCCGCAGAGCGGCTGCCCATTCAGGTACACCCGGACAAAAAAGCGGCACGGAAGCTGTTTAATTCCGACTACGGCAAGACGGAGTCATGGTATATCCTCGGCGGCAGGGAGATAGACGGCGAGCAGCCGCACATTCTGCTCGGCTTCAAGGAGGATGTAACAAAGGAACAGCTGCGCGAGCTGTTTGACAAACAGGATATCCCCGGCATGGCGGAGCTGATGCATAAAATACCCGTCAAACCCGGCGACGTTTTCATCATTGAGGGCGGCACTCCCCACGCCATCGGTCCCGGCTGTTTCCTGTTGGAGATTCAGGAGCCGACCGACTACACGATAAGCCTCGAAAAATGCAACACACTGGGCGAGAAAATGCCCGACTTTATGTGCCACATGGGGCTTGGTTTCGACAAAATGTTTGACTGCTTCCGCTACACAAAGCACACCGAGGCAGAGCTTCTCGCAAAATTCAAGCTTGTCCCGAACGCGTTGCCCGAAAAGGACGGCTGCCGGGTGACAAACCTCATCACCTACGACAGAACGCCCTGCTTTGCCCTCAACAGGATTGATGTCAGCGGTCATATGACGCGCAAATGCACCGGCAAACCGTCGGCTTACGCCGTAGTCGAGGGCAACGGCACAATCGGCGGCATCAACGTCAAGCGCGGCGACTGCCTGTTTATACCGGCTATGGCTTCGGATTTTGAAATAGAGGGCACGATAACAACAATCGAGTGCCTCCCGCCCTGCTGACATAACTACTCTGTTCCGTTCACCTCGCTGACTGTAAACGGGCGCTCCTGCCCGATGTTACGAAGCGCGGTAAATTCGCCGACAGCCGTCATGCCGCTATCCGTCTTGACAAGGGTGACTGCCTGCGCCAAAATTTCGCTGTAGCGGAAGATCTCGGCGGTCTGCGTCATCAGTCCGCGCAGGGCGATAAGCCGCTGCTCAGCGGCGGTGTACTTTCTGACAGTTTCACCGTAATAAAGGCTTCTGTGCATGATATAGCCGGCGGGTAACCTCTTTCCTCCGGCACACAGCCAATAGGTACTCTCATACAGCTCCGCTCCCGCCTCGGCCTTGGCCGCGCGCGGGGGTATTTTTATGTTGAGGACAATCAGCGTAACACGGTACTTTGTCTTTAAAAGTGTGCGAACCTGCCTTGACGCGACGGCCTGTGAGGTCAGCTTCTCGTTCACCCGCGCGGCAACGTAACCCTTGGCGTGATGGAAAACGACGGAGGTGTCCTTATTCTCGGAGATGCCGCTGATGAGAAGATCGCCCTTTGTGACAGCTGAGTTCTTCTTGGCTATTTCCGTGCCCTCATAGGTCTCGAGAATCTCGATAACCCCGTCCTGCGCGGCGACGATGTGATGCGGGTGAACATAATCCTCCTCCGGCTCGCAGACAACGCGTTCGCGCACCTCGACGGTCACCGTGCTGCCCTCAACGTTAACTGCAATCCACTGAATGCCCGGCAGCAGCTCAAGCGCCGTGCGTTCAAGTGCCGTCGCCTCAATGTTTTTCGCCCGAATGCCGGGCTTGACGCCGAGGCGTTCAAGCACCGCGACGATTTCACTGTCCGGCACCGCCGCGTTACCCTCGACCTTGACACTCCATACCATGCCCGACATCATAGCGGTAAAAACGGCAAAAACTAAAAGCCCCGCCAGAAGACCGGCGCGGCGACGGTATTTGTGGAGGAAAAACGGTACTCCGACACGCCGCGCGACGCGTACCCTCATACCTGATTTTCGTGCCGGAACGGGCACCGCGTGATACCCCTTGACGCTTGTCTTGCCGAAAAGCACGCCGCCGCGGCTCCTGATGTCCCAGACGGGAATCCCGCCGCGCGCACACAGGTTGATGAAGCGTTCCGGAAAGCCGCCCTCGGCTTCAAAGACGACATAACCGAGTAAAAAATGAAAAAATCGTATAACAAACAACGGCGATCCCTCCGTTTTCTAAGTTGTAAAATCCACCGACATAATGTTGCCGCACACCAGCGCCTGATTAAGGCTGAGCGTCTTAATCATCAAACAGCTGCCCGCAAAGCGGACAACAAGCCTGCCGGTATTCAGGCGGATGACATTTTCGTCGTACTCGAGAACGCCACGGACGCCGTCGACAACAGCCTCCCGGTTGCCGTTCATTTCGATGTGGACGACGCCGGGCATGACGTTTTTAGGCAACTCAAGCTCGTCGGACAGACGCTCGGTAACGCCGCCGATTTTTCCGGCAGCCTTTTTTGCCCTGCTCCAAGCCATTTCTTCATATGCCCCCTTTGAGGTCTATCAAATATTATGCATAACTCGACCACGGCAGTACATTTTACAGGGCGCTTGGGCATAAGATTGTTTACAGAGGTTTTTTGATTAGGGTGATGACATGAAGCTACTTTCCGTGCCGCGGACGACGGGTAAACAGAGGCTGCGGTTAATCCCCGCCGCCGTAGGGTCTGTCTGCTTTGCGGCGTTGTTGTTGCGTTTCCCTGCACAGACAGCGGCAGGGGTGCGCGACGGACTTGTCCTTTGCGGCGAGGCGGTGCTTCCGTCGCTTTTTCCGTTCACAGTACTGTGTTCGTTTATGATTTATTCAGGCTTTTCGGAGTGGGTAGGCGGTGTGTGCGCGCCAGTAACAAGGTTTTTATTCGGGTTACCGGGAGAATCGGCCTCCGCCGTTGCCTCGGGCTTCTTCAGCGGATATCCCGTCGGCGCGCGGATGACATCGCTGCTTTGGAACCAAGGCGGTATCAGTCGTGCCGACGCCTACCGCCTGTCGCTTTTCTGCGTCAACGCGGGTCCCGCGTTCGTCGTGGGCACTGTGGGCGCGGCGATGACGGGCAGACGTCAGGCAGGCGTTGTCCTGTTTGTCTCGTTGTGCGCGGCGTCGCTGATAACCGGGATATTAACCCGGTTTATCGCTGTTCCGGCAGAAGTGTCTTCCGAGCGGCAGGATATTGTGCCTGTTGTAACCTCCGTCAGGCCGCCGCTTTACCGTTGCCTGACCGACGCCGTTTCCGATGCCGTGCCCGCCATGCTGTCCGTATGCGCGTGGGTGATGCTCTTTTCGTGCGTGTGTTCGGCGCTCGCGCTACTGCCGCAAAGTCTGTCCGGCGCGGCGCTGCCGCTTAAATGCGTGCTTGAGGTGACGTCCGGCTGTGCCGATGCCATACGAAACGGTGTATCGCTGCCCGTGCTTGCCGCCGTGCTCGGCTGGGGCGGAATATCAGTTCATTGCCAGGTGCTTCATTATATCCTTGAAGCGGGCGTTTCAGTACCCGTTTTCGCCGCTTCGCGCGCCCTCAACGGCGCGGCGGCGGCCTTTATCTGCTCCGTTATTCTCCGCTATTTCCCTTGCGGTGCGGAGGTTTTTCTCAATGATGTCACAGTGAATCCCGCCGGGCTGTCGCTCTCGCTTCCCGCGGCGCTGGGGCTTATGCTGACGGGTGCGTTACTGATTCTTGATACCCTGCCAGCATTCGCCAAACGGACGCACAATTAATTGACATCACAAATAAAAAAGGGTATAATATTGGTTAACCATTATTCAAATCACATCGTCTAATATCCAATGTCTAATGTCTAAAATCTAACTTTGGGGGTCATTCAATGAACGATGTTAACAAGCTCTATCACCTCTGGCTTGAAAGGACTCGCGGCAATGAGGCGGTCAACGCCGAGCTGCACGCTATTGAGGACAAGCCGGATGAAATACTCGACCGTTTTTATTGCAGCCTTGAGTTCGGTACGGCAGGGCTTCGCGGTGTTCTCGGCAGCGGCACAAACCGCATGAACACCTACACCGTCAATCAGGCGACGCAGGGGCTTGCCGACTATCTCAACGCCGAGTTTAACGCGCCGTCCGTCGCCATCGCCTACGACTCCCGCATCAATTCCGACGTGTTCGCTCACGGCGCGGCGGAGGTGCTCGCGGCCAACGGTATCAAGGTTTATTTTTATCCCGAGCTTGTCCCGACACCTATGCTGTCCTTCGCCGTTCGGCGGCTTCGTTGCAGCTCTGGTATCATCATCACCGCCAGCCACAACCCGTCAAAGTACAACGGCTACAAGTGCTACGACCCGGAGGGCTACCAGATGACCGACGCGGCGGCGGAAAAAACTTACGAATATATTCAAAAGGTTGATATTTTCGACGGCGTTAAAACAGTCCCGTTTGAAAAGGCGCTCGCCGACGGAAGAATTGAGTATATCAGCGACGAAATTAACGAGGAGTTTTATCAAAGGGTGCTGTCCTGCCAGATTAACCCCGGCGTCTGCGGGCAGTCGCGGTTAAAGCTTGTCTACACGCCGCTCAACGGTACGGGTAATAAGCCGGTGCGCGAGGTGCTGCGGCGCATCGGACAGGCCGACGTGACTGTGGTGCCCGAGCAGGAGCTGCCCGACGGCAATTTTCCCACCTGTCCGTTCCCGAACCCCGAGATCCGTCAGTCGTTTGAGCGCGCGTTTATCATCGCCGAAAAAACCGGCGCCGATTTGCTGCTCGCTACCGACCCCGACTGCGACCGTGTCGGCATAGCCGTGCTTGACAAGGGCGAATATAAGCTGATGACGGGCAACGAGGTGGGCGCGCTGCTCACCGAGTATATCATGAAATGCCGCAGTGCCGCCGGAACGCTCCCGGAAAAGCCTCTCGTAGTCAAGTCCTTCGTTACGACGGAGCTTGTGACCCAAATTGCCAAAAAATACGGCGGTGAAACCAAGAGCCTGCTTACAGGTTTTAAATATATAGGCGAGCTGATAACGGGTCTTGAGAAGAACGGTAAGGCCGACCGCTTCATCGCGGGCATGGAGGAGAGCTACGGCTATCTGTCCGGCACTCACGCGCGCGATAAAGACGCCGTCGTCGCGTCAATGCTCATTACAGAAATGGCGGCCTACTACAAATCGAAGGGCAAAACGTTAATTGAGGTGATGAACGACCTTTACGGGGAGTACGGCATGTACCTTAACACCGTCTTAAACTTCGGCTTTGAGGGCGCGAGCGGCATGGAAAAGATGAAAACACTCATGGACGACCTGCGCGACGGTGCACCGTCCGACATCGGAGGTCTTCAGGTGCTCGCCGTTTCAGACTACATGGCTAACGAGACTGTCGACACCAAGACGGGCGAAAAGACCGCCATCGATTTGCCGAAGTCGAATGTGCTTCAATATAAGCTCCCCGGCGGCAGCGGTGTCATAGTCCGCCCCTCCGGCACGGAGCCTAAAATTAAAATTTATATCACCGCTGTCGCCGCCGACAAAAAAAGCGCCGAGGCGCTAACGGCGACGATAGGTGATAGTATGAAAAAAATCATGAACATCGGCTGAGCCGAGAAGGAAGAGAAAGAAATGAAGTACAACGATAAAAGGACTCTTACCATTAGAATTATCGCCATTGTTATGGCCGCGCTGCTGCTTTTAAGCATCTTCACCATGCTGTTCCACACGGTCTTTGCGACGGACGAGCTATATGAAATCGCAGCGACGGGCGGAACCACGGCGAAGTGGCCGATAATCGCCGCCGTGGGCGCTGTGGCGGTTATAGCGGCCTGCGTCATCCTCCCGAAGCTCGGAAAAAACAAAAAGGATTAACAGGGTTGTTTATTTAGGCTGGAGGTTGTTTTGTTGAAAAAGCACTTGTTAGCGATCATATCACTGTCGATAGTTTTTACAATGCTGCTGTCCTTTTCGACGACGGCTTTTGCCGTTAACACTGTCCTCGCCTTTCCGGAGGCCGACGGCGCGGGAAAATATACCGTGGGCGGCAGAGGCGGACGGGTGATTAAGGTCACGACGCTCGACGACGGCAAAAATATTCCCGGTTCGTTCAGGGCGGCTGTCGAGGAAGCCTCGGGACCGCGCATCGTCGTTTTCAAGGTGGCCGGAACCATCGTCCTCAAGGACGCCGTCCGCATAACGAACCCCTACATAACCATCGCGGGTCAGACCGCGCCCGGCGGCGGCATCACGCTTAAAGGTTACGAGCTGTATGTCAAGGCCGACGAGGTCATTATCCGCAACATTCGTGTGCGCTTGGGTGACCTGCTCGAAAAGGACGCCATGAGCGTTTCCGACGTCGAAAATGTCGTCATCGATCACTGCTCCGTAAGCTGGGGTGTGGACGAGACGCTTTCGGTGACGGGCTGCGGCAATGTTACCGTTCAGTGGACATTCATCACCGAAGGGCTTCATTATTCCATTCACCACTCCGGCAGGCACAGCAAGGGCTCGCTTGTCAACGGAAGCAACGGGCAGTTGGTCACATTCAACCATTGCCTCTACGCCCATAACGACGCGCGTAATCCGAGACCGCAGGGCAAGACGACGCCCGAGGAGGATTCGCTCGGCTTCTTCTTCGACTTCACGAACAACG
>CAZDWM010000107.1:0-659 GCA_964509145.1 uncultured Eubacteriales bacterium
GGAGCATGTAAAGCTTTCTGTTCTCGATGGTGAACTCCATATCCTGCATGTCTCTGTAATGCTTTTCAAGATTGTTGGCGATGTCGACGAACTGGTCGTAAACCTCGGGCATTTCATTTTTAAGCTGAGCAATGACGCTGGGAGTGCGTACGCCCGCGACGACGTCCTCGCCCTGGGCATTGATGAGATATTCGCCGAACAGTGCCTTTTCGCCCGTGGCGGGGTCACGCGTGAAAGCGACGCCTGTGCCGGACTGCATGTTGAGGTTGCCGAAGACCATCGGCTGAACATTAACGGCGGTGCCCCACGAATAGGGGATGTCGTTCATGCGGCGATAAACATTGGCGCGGGGGTTGTCCCACGAACGGAAAACAGCCTTTATGGCCTCCATCATCTGAACCTTGGGGTCGGTCGGGAATTCCTCACCCTTTTCCTGCTTATAGAAAGCCTTGAAGCGCTTGACAAGCGCCTTCATGTCGTCTGTGTCGAGCTCGACGTCGTAGGTGACGCCCTTTGCTTCCTTGATTTCGTCGATGATGAATTCGAACTTCTTCTTTGAAAGCTCCATGACGACATCGGAAAACATCTGAATGAAACGGCGGTAGGAGTCGAAAACAAAGCGCTCAAACTTGGGGTCGCGGTTGCCCTCAATGAGACCG
>CAZDWM010000107.1:669-7552 GCA_964509145.1 uncultured Eubacteriales bacterium
GTTGATGCCGAGGTTGAGGATGGTGTCCATCATGCCGGGCATGGAAGCGCGAGCGCCGGAGCGGACGGAAACAAGCAGCGGGTTTTTGGGATCGCCGAATTTTTTGCCGTTGATATCCTCGATAGTAGCAAGAGCCGCATAAATTTGGTCTTCGATGTCGGCGCCGATAACCTTGCCGTCGTCGTAATAACGGGTGCAGGCCTCGGTGGAAACCGTGAAGCCCTGGGGGACGGGCATGCCGAGTCTTGTCATTTCCGCAAGGTTCGCGCCCTTGCCTCCGAGGAGCTCCTTCATGGAGCCGTCGCCCTCGCTGAACAGATAAACATACTTGTAAGCCATTGATTTACCTCCAAAATTTTAAAATTAGGCTTTTTCAACAATCGGTGGCTAAACGCCGGAAGCATCCGACGTTCAGCACTCAACCTTTATTATATCATAATATTTCCACAAATTCCATACCTTATTTTCAATAAATACGAGAAAGTTTTATATAAGGTTTTGTGTATAATGTAGAGTTTTTAAATTTTGAATATTTACCTCTTGTAATTTTACGAAGCATCTGTCATAATTATTTTGGATTGTAGTCTGAATATTTTATTGATAAGGGAGGCTTTGAAAATGAAAGGAAACTGTACCGTTATACTGGCAGCCGGAGACGGCGTGCGTATGAAAAGTGCCAAGCCGAAGGTGCTTGCAGAGGTGCTTTTCAAGCCGATGATCGACTGGGTTGTCGACTGCGCCGCCGCGTGCGGCTTAGACGACGGCGACATCTGTGTCGTAACAGGCAAGGGACGAGAGTTGCTTTGCGAGCACCTGCGCGACGGAATTAAAACAGTCGTCCAGCAGGAGCGGCTGGGTACGGGACACGCCGTCATGCAGGCGCAGTCCTTTATCGAGGCGCATGGCAACTCGAACGTACTTGTTCTAAGCGGCGATTCACCGATGGTAGACAGCGAAACACTGAAGCTTGCCCTCGAATATCACCTTCGCTCGGGCAACGCTGCCACAGTCATTTCAGCCAATGTTAAGGAACCGACGGGCTACGGCAGAATCAAAAGGAACGCAGACGGACTGTTTACAAAAATAGTTGAGGAAAAGGAAGCCTCCGAGGACGAAAAAAAGATAACGGAGGTCAATGCCGGTGCCTACTGGTTCAGCTGCCAGGGGCTGCTCGTTGCGCTTGAAAGGTTAAGCACGGACGCGAAGTACCGACTCAACGCCGCCAAGGAGTATTACCTGACCGACGCTGTGGAAATTCTCAAGTCGATGGGTCAGAAAGCCGCCACCTTCAACACAAAAAACAGCGACGCGGTATTAGGCGCGAACGACAGGGTGCAGCTGACGCAGCTCAACGAAAAAGTACGTATGCGCGTGCTTGAAGCGCACATGAGAAACGGTGTTTCAATCCCCTGCACCGACGGCGTGATGATAGGTCCCGACGTTGTCATCGGCTCCGACACAGAGATTTTGCCCGGGACAATTATCAAGGGCAAAACGATTATAGGTAAGGACTGTGTCATAGGCGCTAACAGCTACATCGAAAACTGCGTCATCGGAGACGATGTACGCGTTGTCTGCTCATACTGCGTCGACGCCGAATTAGACGACGGAGTGCAGGCGGGTCCATTCGCCCGCATCAGGCCCGACACGAAGCTTTCGGCGAATGTGCGTATCGGCAACTTTGTCGAGGTTAAAAACTCAAACGTCGGCGTGGGCACCAAGATTTCCCACCTGTCGTATATCGGCGACTCCGACGTCGGAGCCGGCGTCAATGTCGGCAGCGGCTGCGCGACAGTGAATTATTCCGGCAAAGAAAAGTTCCGTACAGTAATTGAAGACGGCGCGTTTATCGGTTGCGACACTAGCCTTATAGCACCCGTCAAGGTGGGCGAAAACGCCTATACGGCGGCGGGCTCAACAATCACCGAAGACGTTCCTGCAAATTCGCTCGCCGTGGCAAGGGAACGTCAGACCAACAAAAAGGATTGGGTAAAAAACAAAAAACCCTACAAAGATAAGCGTTGATTATGAGGTTAGATTGAAAGATAAATCTTTCAATCAGGAAGTTTTGTCCTTTCGCGCCATACAGGATGGCGCAAATCGGCTTCGCCGACCGGTCAAAACTTCCGCGCTCTGCGAAAGGATGACCATATAGTTGAAAGCATTAAAAAAAATCGTCGGCGCGGTGCTTGCATGTTCGCTGCTGCTGTCCGCGGCGGGATGTAGCCTCGGCGGCGGGTTAACCGCGACCAGCGCCGCGCTGAACAATTCGGATTTTTACGCAAAGTATTACACCGACCAAAAGAAGTACGACTATCTTCTTGAAGGCTTTAATCTCACCGACGAGCAAAAAATTCACTACCTTCAAGAATACAACTATCTGATGGGCGTCAAGCTCTGTGTCGAGGTCGTCAACAAGACCGATGAAGATATCCGGGTTATCGGTCTTGAGATTAAAGACAACGGAAAGAACGAGACGCTCATCAGCACAACCCCGCGGGCGGTCGTCGAAATTCCGGCGAAAACCGAAACACCGCAAAAGGTATGGTTTGACGCGTTTGCCGACGGCGGGGAGTATACAAACGACGAGCTGTTCGAAATGGCGAAGGACATGGGGCTAAAGCTGATTTACGTCGACGCGTCGACGGGCATCGAAAGCCTCTCCGTCGCCGACGAACAAACCCTTAAATACGAAAAAGTCAAATAGGAAGCGTGACATCATTGAGAGATTTCAGAAAAACCGCAAAATCGGCCGCCGCCGCGCTGCTCGTTTTCTGCGTGCTTGCGGCGGTCTACGGCTGTAATAAAAACATCAGTGTCGACGAGGGGCTTGAGACGCTTGTGCTCACCGACGCAAACGGTCAGACAAAGGTGTCCTACAGGGTAGTAGTCACCGCCACCGACGAGTCCGGCGAGGAGTATGTTGTAACCGAGTATTACGTCGACGACAAGGATGAGGCGATAGAGGCAAACAGCCGAGCCGCCACGACAACAACCGTGAAAGCTACAGAAGCGACGGGCACAACCAAGGCCGCCGTAACAACAAAAAGCACGCAGGGCATCTTAGACCCGACGACACCGTCAACGACAAAATCAGGAAGCGGTACAACGGCCAAGACCACAACGAAAGCCGCCGCGACGACAATGTCAACAACAGGGAAAACCACAACGGGTTCATCGACATCCACCACAAAAACCGTTACGACTACCAAGGTAACCACAACCAAGGTAACCACGACCAAAGTGACGACCACAAAAGAAACGACCACCTACGTGCCGGTGTCCGAGATATCGGCGGCCTTTACCTATCTCAACACGACGGATCAGGCGTCATACTTTGCGTCGAGCAGCACTCTGTCCGACTTCGGGCTGCCGGCGGATAAGCAAACGTCGTTAAAGAATAATCCATCAAGCTGGGACACCTACACCATAGCCGTCGATTTTAAAAATACAACCGGAAGCAATGTTACCATTTATGGTCTTAAGCTTACGGAAAACGGAAAAAGCGGCGTATATGTGGCACCCAACAGTGCCGGCGTTAGCGGATATACGGCCGGAGACAAAGCGTCGCAGCGCATTTACTTCAATGTGCTTGTAAACAACGGCAGTCTTTCGGAGTCGGCAGTCATCGCAACCATCAAGTCGATGGACGCTTCGCTCGTCTACTCAAGGACGCCCGGAAACGACAACGACGCGGTGCAAAAGCAATATTCGTCAATCAAATAAAAATCGGAGATATCATCGGATGTTTCATTTTTTAAAAGCCGACAGGACGGAAACGTCTATAGCGCCGGAATTTATAATCGTCGGCCTTGGCAATCCCGGAAAAAAGTTTGAGTTTACAAGGCACAACACGGGTTTTTTATGTCTCGACCTGCTCGCAAGGTCCGAAAACGTTAATATTAACCGCATAAAATTCAAATCACTGCTCGGCGAGGCAAACCTTAACGGTCACCGATGTCTGCTTTTAAAGCCGCAGACATTTATGAATAACAGCGGCGAGGCGGTGCGCGAAGCCGCGTCTTTTTACAAGATACCACCGGAGCGGATTATTGTCATTTTCGACGATGTATCCCTGCCGTGCGGAAAGCTGCGCATACGAAGAAAGGGCAGCGACGGCGGACACAACGGTATAAAAAGTATTATATTTCAGTTAAACAGCGACAATTTTCCGCGCGTCAAGCTCGGCGTCGGCGGCAAGCCGAATCCCGACTGGGACATGATGGACTGGGTGCTGTCGCCGTTGACCGACGGCGAGTTAAAGCTGCTTCGCGAGGCATCCGACAAGGCTTGCGACGCGGTAAATCTTCTTGTGTGCGGCGATTTTGAAAAAGCGATGGGGCTTTATAACTGATTCATTATTAAGGCAACACCGCACAATTAGCGGCTAAAGCCTTTGTTGCACGCTTGCTTGCATCTTTTCCGTCATATCGCCCAAAAATACTCAGCAATACACAAAGTATTGCCTGCGTTTTTTGAACAATCTGACGAACAATCTGACGGCGCAATCGCACAACAATAATTGTGCGGTGTTGCCTTAGATGGTCATAAAAATCAGGAGGTTATTAAGTTGAAGAAAAAAGCCGTAAAAATTTTAAGCTCATACGTTTCGATGGCGCT
Source organism: uncultured Eubacteriales bacterium (assembly GCA_964509145.1). GTDB lineage: Bacteria > Bacillota > Clostridia > Oscillospirales > Acutalibacteraceae > UBA1425. Next base: position 5,290 of record CAZDWM010000107.1, read on the forward strand.
GTGCGGTACCATGATGTGTTCACTGATGCTGCCCGGCGCGGCGGCTAAAGAAGCGGTAAAAAGTACGGGTGAGAACGACAAAAATTTTGTGATAACAAACCCCTATGAGGCTGTCAACTGGGAGACATGGGGTTCTTATAAAACACAGCTTCACTGCCACACAAACGCGAGCGACGGCTATCTCACCATACATGAATTTGTTCAGGAGCACTACGACCTCGACTACGACATCGTCGCATTAACCGACCACGGCACATTGAACCGCGGCTGGAACAACGAACCACAGCTCGTGCCACTGATTCGCCTTGTCAAAAAAGAGCGCACAAAGCTTGCAGACATTATTCCGCTCACAGACAACGAATACAACGCCTACCTCGGCGGAACGGCGTCATCAGAAAAGCGCACGCATGAAAACGGAATGCTCGACGTACCGCTGGGCATTGAACTGAACATGGCTACGCCGGTTACCGATTGCCATTTAACGGGTTACTTCTCGGAGTACGGTCAGGGGCTCGCGGGCGTTTACGGCGACTATGAGACGCCTTCAAAGGGCGTTAAGGACGCCGGAGGTATTTCAATGCTGTCCCATGTCGGCGAATATGTCTACCCCGACAAGGACTCAGAAGACCATGTCGGGCAAAGGGTGGACGACTACTATCCCACCAAATTCGCGCGTCTGTTTTTAGACAACGCGGGTTCAAGCCTCGGTACGGGTATTAACAGCGCGGGAGACGATCACACCCGCTGCGACAGGATTCTTTACGACCAGATTCTTCAGAAAACCATTCCCAACGGCGTAACCCCGTGGGGTTTTACCTTCTCGGATTCGCACAGTCACACTTCGCTCAACGACGCCTACACCTATACGCTTATGGAGGATTTCACGCTAGACGACTTCAGGGACAGCCTTGAGAACGGCCGTTTCTTCAGCGTTTCTCACTTCTCGAACGGTGTTGAGCTCGACGGCGTTGCCGAGATGCCCGAGGGGTATGAGCCGGACGCGACAAGGATGGATACGCCGATGGTGACGCGCGTCGATGTCGACCAAGAAGCGAATACCATCACCGTCACCGGCGACAACTTTAACAGGATTGTCTGGATCTCAAACGGCAATGTTATTTTAAGGCAAAACGGCATAAGCAGCAACACGGCGACTATTGACCTTGATGACTATGCGCAGAACGTCAGCCTTTATGTTAGATTTTATATCACAGGAGCAGCCGGTATCTGCTACTCGCAACCCTTTGTCGTCGGCGTCGAGGGCGAGACCTTTACCCCCGTCAACGTACCGGAAACGCACGACGTTTCCACCTTTCTGCGTAAGCTTGTAACGGTCATCGACGCGCTGTTCTTCAAGTTTAACCCGGTTATCTGGGCGTTCAAATACTTCGCTCTCGGTTATAACGCGTTTGACAGGTTTTAATATTATGGATAATCAGACCATCGCCGCGATTGCCACGCCGCAGGCGGCGGGCGGCATCGGCATCATCCGCATTTCCGGCATAAACGCGTTAACCGTCGCCGACAGGGTTTTTAAGCCTGTCGGCGGCGCTTCCCTTGCGCGCTCCGCCGGCTATCGGGCGTATTTCGGCCGGGTGACCGATGGTAAAAGGGACATTGACGAGGCGGTTTGTCTCGTTTTCAGGTCACCGCACAGCTATACGGGTGAGGATGTGGCAGAGCTGTCGCTGCACGGCGGGCTTTTTGTGATGCAAAAGGCGCTTGAGGCTGTTTTTACAGCCGGAGCGCGTCCAGCAGAGGCGGGCGAGTTCACAAAACGTGCGTTCTTAAACGGTAAAATCGATCTTTCCGCCGCGGAGGCGGTCATGGGCATTATTTCGGCGCAGAACGAACAGGCGGCGCAGGCGGCGCTCAACGCACTCGACGGCGCGCTTAGCCGTGAAATCGGCGAAGCGGTTAAAGCGGTTGTTGCCGCCGCCGCGAGCCTGGCGGCGTGGGTCGACTATCCCGACGAGGACGTCGAGGAGGTCGACGACAAGCATCTCAGAACTGTTTTTAAGGATGTGCGCTTAAGGCTTGAAAGGCTTCTCACATGCTTCGACGCCGGTAAAGCCATTACCGAGGGCGTGCCTACAGCCATAGCGGGTCGCCCGAACGTCGGAAAGTCGGCACTTATGAACCTGCTGACCGGCTACGAACGGTCTATTGTGACTCCCTATGCCGGAACGACGCGCGACGTTGTGGAGGAGACAGTGCGCCTTGGCAACGTCGTACTGCGTCTGTCCGATACGGCGGGGCTACA
>CAZDWM010000108.1:0-6589 GCA_964509145.1 uncultured Eubacteriales bacterium
TCTGCTCGTACAGATCAATGACCACAATCAGACATATTTAAAGGTTCTACTTGATGAAGTTTTCGGAAAAGAAAATTTCGTAAATATCATTTCAGTCCGTACCAAATCCCCTTCGGGATTCAAAACAGTCAACTTAGGACTATTTGAAACAGCGGAATATGTTTTGATGTATGGAAAATCAAAGAATGATTTTGTTTATAACGTTCAGTACGTTGATTCTGGATATGATGAAAATTATTCTGGTTATATAGAAAACATCTCTGAAAAACCTGATGATTGGAAAATAGATGATATAAGAAAAATTTTATGTCGAGAGGAAGGAATTGACCCTGACACCACTCATCAACCGTATAGCAAACTAAAAGATAAAATTGGTGAAGGCCTTTATTTACAGAAGTTATATGACTTTGCACTTGAAAATGCTGATTCTGTTTTTCGTTTAACGGCAATTGGAAATGACGCAGGTAAAGACACGCTTGACGCTAAGAAAAAATCGAAAAAAAGTCCAGATAAAGTTTTTACGGTAGAAAACACCGTTGTCAAACAATATGAGGCTGCGGCCTGTGATGATTTTCTGCATCGCGGTAGACTTGTCCGTTACAATCGACAGCAACAACGTGATAAATCCGAAAACCGTCATGGCGATAAGCGGCTTTGACGGTGCTTCAAGCTCTGTTGCCAGCTCCGCCGCGATAGAGCCTATCGTGATTCCTGTGACATAATCGAACATGCTCATCTGCGAAATCTGCTTATCGCCGATGAGCTTGCAGAGGACGAAAAGAACGACATACGCGACGACTGTCGTAATCGCTATTCTCAATATCTCCAAACAAATCACCAAAGATATTATACCGGCTCATTTGCTGTATAATCGGCGAAATAAATGGAAACTTTTTCGTTTTGCGGCATATCATATAATGATATTCTTTGATTGGGAGTGGTAATTTTGGATTTTGAAAAAAGCAAAACGTACCAGAACATCCTGAATACATATAAGGGTGAGCTTTCGACTTCCACCAAGTACAGAATATTCGCGGAAAAGGCGCGAGAGGACGGCTATGAGCAAATAGGTAACATTTTTGATCAAACGGGGCACAACGAAAAAGAGCATGCGGAGATGATGCTCGAGCTTATTTATGAAATTCCGTCTACAAAGCAAAATCTGGAGGATTCTATTGCGGGCGAAACTGCCGAGTTCCAGGAGCTTTACAAGAAATATGCCGAGACCGCGCGGCAGGAGGGTTTTGAACAGGTAGGGGAGCTGTTTGACCAGATTGCGGCCATCGAAAAAAATCACCAGCGTCAGTTTAGTATTCTGCTTGAAAACATCAACACTGATCAAGTTTTTTGCAAGCCTGAAGCGCACTGGTGGATTTGCCTCAATTGCGGTCACCTCTATTTCGGCAAATGCGCGCCGACTATATGCCCTGTATGCGCCTATCCGCAGGGCTTTTATGAGCTATACTGTGAAAACTTTTAGACGCAGACCAACCTTATTCTATCATAGTCCGAAGATCGTCCTCGGTGAGGATGGGGACGCCGAGCGACTGCGCCTTTGTCAGCTTACTTCCGGCGTCCTCTCCGGCGAGGACATAGCTTGTTTTAGCGGAAACCGACGAGGCGGTTTTTCCGCCGAAGCGTTCGATGAGCTCCGTAGCCTCAGCGCGTGACAATGTGGGAAGCGTGCCAGTGAGAACAAAGGTTTTGCCGGCAAAGCGTGTGTCGCGCACCTCCTCAAGCGCTGTCATATTGACATGAGCCGCTTTCAGACGGTCTATAAGATCCAAGGTCTGCGGTAAGCGGAAGAATTCCGCGACGCTCCGTGCTGTTATGTCGCCAAAGCCTTCAATGAGGGAAATTTCCTCTGCGGGGGCTTCAAGCAGTTTATCCATCGTGCCGAAATGGATTGCGAGAAGCTTTGCCGCCTTTTCACCGACATGCCTGGTGCCCAAGGCATACAGAAGCTTTGACAGGCTGCTACCTTTAGAACGTTCAATTGATGAAATCAGGTTTGCGGCGCTCTTTTCGGCCAAGCCCTCAAGCGCGGCGATTTTTTCTGATGTTAGCGAATAGATGTCGGCGGGGTTTTTAATCAGACCGTTGTTGACAAGGTTTTCAAGAATCGATTCACCGAGCCCCTCGATATCCATTGTGTCGCGCGCACAGAAATGGATTAAATTACGCAACAGCTGAGCGGGGCATTCGGGGTTGATGCAGCGTACGGCTGCCTCACCCTCCTCGCGCACAACTCCGGCACCGCAGGAGGGACAGACATCCGGCAGGCGATAGGGGAGACTGCCGTCGACATGGCTGACGACGGACAAGACTTCAGGGATGATGTCTCCGGCTTTACGGACTATAACCTCGTCGCCCAGACGAATATCCTTTTCTGTGATGAAATCCTGATTGTGGAGCGTCGCACGGCTGACAGTTGTTCCGGCGAGACTGACGGGGGTGAGGACGGCTGTCGGGGTCAGGACGCCTGTCCGGCCGACATTGACTTCTATATCCAGAAGCTTTGTAACCTTCTCCTCCGGCGGGTATTTGAAAGCGACAGCCCATTTGGGGAATTTCGAGGTGCTGCCGAGCGCGCGGCGCTGGGATAAGGAATCAACCTTAATTACCGCGCCGTCGATGTCAAACGGCAGTTTGTTGCGTATGTCACCGATGCGGCGCACCTCCGCGACAGCGTCGTCAAACGACGAAAATTTCGTATAAAACGGAACGGTTTTGAAGCCAAGCATTTTTATATAGTCGAGCGATTGCTTGTGTGCGACTATCTCCGCGCCCTCAATACGCTGAATGTTAAACACAAAGATGTCAAGCGAACGCGCGGCGGTGATTAACGGATTTTTCTGGCGAAGAGATCCGGCGGCGGCGTTGCGCGGATTTTTAAACGGCTTGTCCCCGTTTTCCTCCTGCTCGCGCGCGAGACGGTTGAAAACACTGTGGGGCATAAACACCTCGCCGCGTACCTCAATAAAAGGCACGTCTTCCGTTAGACGCAGTGGTATTGAGCGGATGGTGCGCAGGTTTGCCGTTACATCCTCGCCAGTGACGCCGTCGCCGCGCGTGGAGCCACGGACGAACACACCGTTTTCATATTCGAGCGACACGGAAAGACCGTCGATTTTCGGCTCAACGACATATTCGGCGTCTGTGACAGCATCCGTAACTCTTTTTGAAAAGGCGTACAGCTCGTCCTCACCGAACGCGTCCTGTAGGCTTTCCATCACAACCGCATGGACGACGGGGGTGAACAGATTGTCGGCGTTACCACCGACGCGTATAGTTGGAGAGTCGGAGGTAATAAGCTCAGGGTAGTCCGTTTCAATCGCTAAAAGCTCGCGTTGAAGCATGTCATATTCGTAATCGCCGATTACCGGGTCGTCGTCGACATAGTATTTTTTACTGTAATAATTGAGCTTGTCACGCAGCTCGGCGGCCTTTTGCGCGGCGCTTTCAAAATCCGTCATATATAAATCTCCTTGTATTGTCATTCCGAAGTCTCTTTAAAACCTGTGGCGTAAAAATCTGGAACATAACCGACTATGACCGTCTCGGCAATGCAGAATTGTGTGCTGATGCTGCGCGTTGTGCTGTAATTAGGTAAAACGATATTGACGCTTGCGTTAACGTTTAGCGTCATACGGTGAAGTGTCTGGTTAATGCCTGCGGAAAGAAACTGATTTGATATATCGCAGGTGGCGTAGCCTGTGAGCGTAATTTTAACGTTGATTGAAGGTCCTCGACCGGAGAGAAGATATACACCAGTCAGCGAGCCGGTCGGTATGGCGATGTTATAACGGCGGAATGCCGAAATGCGACCTTCGATTTTCTTGCCAAGTTCGGCTTTAAATAGATTTATTTTAAGCGCGTCCGTCTTTATGGAAGTGACTTGTCCTTCATTGTTTTTATCTATGGTCACGAGTTCGTCATACAGCGCGCCCTTTGTACTTAACAAATCGGTGACCGAGCTGTCGACGGCATATTCGGCCAAGGCGACGGCACGGGAGACGGCAAGAGCGTTGATTTGCGGACGCAGCTTAGCGTCGGCCAGCAACAGAATGGTTAACGACAATGCCAATAAGACAAAGGCACGGAAAATAAGCCGCTTTTGATACGGTGAGTAGTATCTGCTTCTGCGTGAAAGCCGCCTCATGCCGCCCATCTCCGTTCATTCCATCATGTTATTATATGATTTATGAAGATGAAATGTGCAACTAAGGTGGCTACGTACTGAAATATTTTACCATGATGACTGTTTAAAAGCAATGAAATCTTGCAAACGAATGGTTAGTATGATATACTCGTTTTATATTTTTTAGAAGGAAGATGCTATATGCCGTTTATCAGCACAAAAACGTCAGTTTCCGTTTCAGACGCGAAGCGTGAAGAGATAAAAAAGCTTTTCGGTAAGGCCATTGAGATATTTCCGGGGAAAAGCGAACGCTGGCTAATGCTCAGCTTTGAAGACAATATCAAGATGTACTTTGCCGGTTCCGACGCCTCCGCGGCGTTTGTTGAAGTCATGCTCCTAGGCAAGGGGAGTTCGACGTCATTTGATAAAATGACCGCCGAGGTGTGTAAAATTATCAGCGGTACGTTGGAGATACCGCAGGACAGAATTTATGTCAAATACGAGGAATGCGACCATTGGGGATGGAACGGCGGCAATTTCTGATATCAACATTCTGGAGATGTAACAATGCGCAAACTCCCACAAATGGTGTTTAAAATCCTTAAGCCGGCGCTTTCGGTTGCGGTTGTCGCCGCCATTTTTTTCGCAGCCTGTATCTATTGCGGAAATAAGGATTTGCCCGGCACGCTAAACGGAAAGCTTGGCGGACGGCTCACTGAAACATCCGAGACGGATATTTCGGACACAGAAACTTGTATTTCAGAAACCGTCACCGAGGTCGAGACTGAAATAACCGAAGCACCGACTACGGCTTACCAAACAACAACAGCAGTTATAAAAACCTCTTTAAAGACAACAACCTCTTCCACGCATACAACGCGGTTTACGCAGACTTCACAGTTCAGTAAAAGCGACTATATCAGCAGCGTTATAAGAATATCAAACGATTACCGAAGCGACGCGGGCGTCGGCATGCTTTCGCGGGACACAACACTCATGAACGCCGCGCAGACCAGAGCCGAGGAATGCGCCGCCATCGATAACATCCGTGTCAACGGAAAACCGCACACCAGACCCGACGGCTCCGCTTGGTATACAGTCTTTGGAATCACGGAGAATTATAACTACGGTGAGAACACGGGGCAGGGCTGCGATACGCCCGACTACATGATGGAGCTCTGGATGAGCTCGGAGGGACACAAGACCAATATCTTAAACTCGGACTATACTGCAATCGGTGTGGGGTGCGCTGTTTCTTCGGACGGCACTGTCTATTGCGTTCAATTATTTTACAGGCCGTAGCGACGGCGGGGAGGAAAGCTATGATTTACCGCAACTGGATGTCTTATATCAAGGACGATGTCAGGCTGACAAAGCTCGTCATGCCCGGCGCGCACAACGCCGGAAGCTATGGGATGAACGCCATGGCTTGCTGTCAGGACGGCGACCTCTATAAGCAGGTGTGTTATGGCGTGCGTCATTTCTGTATCCGGCTCAACACCAACCGCAAGAACATTATTGTAATGAGCCACGGTGTGGCAAAGGGCGTTACTTTCGAAAGCGCACTCCAGGGTCTTAGTCGGGCAATGGACGAAAATCCGACCGAGTTTTTCATTTTTGATATCCGCGAATATTATCAGCAATCCTTCGGTCCAGTTAAGCTTCATTCCGAGGCGGAGCCGAAAAAGGTAAACAGTCTGCTACAAAAATACCTTGACACCGATAAAAACGCGTTTGACGACTTCGATAAAATTTCCGATGTCACAATGGGCGATATCCGGCGTTCCGGCAAACGGTTTCTCCTTGTCAACTACAAGGAGGCATACAAGCACAGCCACAAGTGCGAAAACATCTTCCCGTGGGACAAAACCATATACGGCTCAACGCCGGATAAGTTTGTCAAAGCCATTCCGTCGCTGTACGACCGTTATCAGACGAACGGACTTTACTGGTTCCAGACGCAGCAGACGCCGAACCTCGGCACGGAGGTCGGCTTCAAGACGCCGCGCAAGCTCGACTTGATGGGACGCCCGTATTTCGGGCAGATTACCGACGCCATCGCCGCCAATCCTTTTTACCTTGAGTGCGCCAATATAATATCCGGCGACTTCATGACGCAGGATGACATGAAATGCAGCCGGATATTGAAGCTTAATCTTTTGAAGAACAACGTTCGTGACGAGGTCAGGGGCGAATACGCTAAAGCTATCGGAGCTTAATAATTTGTTCCTTCACAGGCGTGCCGGGGCGAAAGCGCGGCATGTCGATAACTTTTCCGCCGTTTGTGGCAGAAAGCTCCGACAGCAACCCGACGGCCGTCCACTCGCAAGCGTCGTACACGTCGATAACAGGCTTTTTACCGTTTATTGCCGCGTCCAGAAAGTCGTCGACAAGGAAGAAGTCGCCGCCCCAGTGGCCCAGGGCCACGATGGAGGTGACGATGAACAG
>CAZDWM010000108.1:6599-7530 GCA_964509145.1 uncultured Eubacteriales bacterium
TTCTGTTCCTCTGTCGCGTTTTTATAACGCTCGGGCAGATATTTGTCGTAATAATCCGACAGGGGTATCCATTGACGGTCATCGCTTCCGCCGGGCAAATCAAGCCACACCTTGTGGTCGTCGCCGAAGCCGCGCGGCGCTTCGTAGCAGCCCTTTGTGCCTTGCAGGCTGTAATAAGACATGTTGTGCGGACGCCTTGACATACAGTCTACGCGGATTTTTATAAGTCCGCCGCTTTCCATCTGGCACATAGTGAGCGTCGTGTCGTCCTGACGCAAGCCCTCGATATTTGCCATGTTTTGACCGCTTGAACAGGTTATTATGGACTTGACATGGTCGCCCTCAAACCACTGGGCAACGGGACCAAAGCTGTGCGTCGGATAAAAATTGCCGCGCTTGCCCAGTTGCCAGTATTTTCGCCAGGTGGACATACCTGAATCGGAACGCTTTATCATGTGCGTCACATTGTGCAGATATTCACCCTCGCCGAAGTAGACATCACCGAAAAGCCCGTCCTTAACCATCGCTTTGATGACGGGGTTTTGCGGTATGTAGCAATAGTTTTCGGCGAACATATACGTTTTTTTGGAGTTTTCGACAGCTTCAATAAGCCACCAAAGCTCGTCTATAGTGACGCCCGCCGTCACCTCAGACAGCACATGTTTTCCGGACTCAAGCGCCTGTATAGCCATGGGAACATGGCACTGCATGGGCGTGGCAATGACAACCGCGTCGATGTCGCTTTCGAGCATATCCTCATAAATTCTGAAACGGTTCTGAATATTATGCTTTTCAACAGCTCTGTCGAGCACACCGTCGTCGAGGTCGCAGACGGCAGCAACCTCGCAAAGCTCCGGTCTGTTTTTAAAGCCCGCGATGGTGCTCAAGCCCCTGCCGCCGACGATACCAACCTTTAACATATACTTACCTC
>CAZDWM010000109.1:0-4159 GCA_964509145.1 uncultured Eubacteriales bacterium
TCCCCGCGCCGTAAATAACCTCCGCCGCCCCCTGACGCAGCTCGCGGTGATGGTCGATTTTCGCGAAGCCGATGTCCTCAAACGGTGTCAGCCGCAGTTGTAGGATGGCTTCCTCATCGTTTATTTCGTTGTTCCTGATCTGTTCAAGAACCGCCTTGATTTTACTGCCGTTCACTGTGTTCCTCCAATTTAAAAACGGGGCGTATCAAACTTTTTTCTAAGTTGTGATACAGCCCCATCAGACGATTAGTTTCCGTGTTTTTTAAGCAGCGCTGCCTTGACGACGCCCTTCGGATCCTTAACCAGCAGAATGACAATCCATGTGACAAGCCCGAGCGCCACCACGGAAAGACCGAGGTATGTGTCGTTGAGCATATCCGCAAGCACCGGCCTGAAAAACGCGTCGTGAAGCTCGGCGTATTCAAAAATAGCGTCGACAAGCCACATGATTGACGCGCCCCAGAACATAAAGCAGAGGATGCTGACTTTCATTTCGTCGTTGGGCGCTTTTTTGTACCAGACGACGGTGCAGACGATGGCCGCGAAAAGGGTTATTAGTAAAGTCATCCCTATGCCTCCAACTCGACCTTGGGTGTCCGTTTAGTCAGGGCGTCCGCGACCAGCACCATGCCGCCCCATATGAGCGTGACAAGTACGGCCATTGTGACGCCGACTGTAGCCATCTCATGGAGCATCACTACGGCGTCGGCGGGATTGCCTGCCGCTGTCAGGAACGGGAACCACGGCACTACCTCACCGTGCCAAACATGCTCAAAGGCAAGCAGAAAAGAGCCGCCCCAAAGCATCCGGGCAAGCCACATCAGCTTTGTCGAAAAGTCGATTTTTGTGTCCTTCGCCGCGAAGCCCGATTTGGGCGCGGTCAGTGCCGCGTTATTCTGCTTCGCCCTGATGGCGTAGGCGACCGCTGTGACGATGACGGCTTCAGCCGTCGGAACTGCAAAACATGCCATAATAAGACCTCCAAAATTTTAAATTTACAGGCTTGCCCGCGACGCAAAACAAAAAAAGGCTCATTTTTCGTGCGGAAAAATTTTAACCTTCATAGTAGCGTCGATTGTTTAATTTTGTCCGCGGACATATATAGCGGGGTTGCTGCTGCAACCGTATCAGCCTCAAGCTGACTTTATGGTTTATATTAGCATGAAACACGCGGCTTGTCAACCTTGACGTGGTAAATATTGATTGAAATAACGCTTGTTATATGGTATGATAATAAAAGTAGCGCCGAATAAAACAACAGGGGGACGAAAGCATATGCTTGAAAGCATCGCCAAGTTAAAAGAGGGAACGACCTGTCTGATTACGGCCGAAAACGTCTACGGTGAAAAGGGCAAAGGCGGCATGGCAGACCAGACCGAAATACCTCTGCCGGAGGTCGAAAAAATCGGTCAGTTATGGGGCTGCCCGCAGAGCGCCGCGCGTGAGCTCGGCAAGGGCTGGAAGGTTCGCCCGAGTATCAGGGTACCCAAGGCGTCAACAGTCACAATCATGGACTTTGATGGTCCCGCCGCTATCACGCATTTCTGGATAACCTTCGACCGACGCTTTATGCGTGACATCATTCTGCGCGCCTACTGGGACGGTGAAACGACACCGAGTATCGAGTCGCCTGTGGGAGATTTTTTCTGCTGTGCGTTTTGCCGAGAGCTTGAAATTACATCAATTCCCATCAATGTCAATCCAACGCGCGCGATGAACAGCTATTTTCCCATGCCGTTTAGAAAGCACGCAAAGATAACGGTTGAAAACAGAAATTCCGAGCGAGACCTCGACGGATTATATTACGCCATAAGCTGTGAAAAGCGTGAAGTAGCGCCCGACGAAGCTTATTTCCATGCGAAGTTCAACAGGAGTAACCCGCTGCCGTACATGGAGGATTATGTCATTCTTGACGGCGTTAAGGGCAGGGGACAGTATGTCGGCACACAGTTGGGCTGGCAGCAGAACACGAGCGGCTGGTGGGGCGAAGGCGAGGTCAAGGCGTTTATCGACGGCGACCGCGAATACCCTACCTACATCGGCACCGGCACCGAGGACTATTTCGGCGGCGCGTGGGGCTTCGAAAGTAATTATTCCGCCCCGTTCCTCGGCTATCAGGACATGACTGTGCAAACGGAACCCGGAATACCGACCAACCACGTCGGCAACCGGCATTCGATGTATCGCTTCCACATTCCGGACCCAATCCGATTTACCGAGGATTTTAAAATCACGATTCAGGCCATCGGCTGGCGCTCGGAGGGGCGCTACAACCCGCTTCAGGACGACATCTCGTCCGTTGCTTACTGGTATCAGACCGAGCCGCACGCGCCGTTTAAGCCGCTCGGCAGCCGTGATGAACTTGAAGTCATATAATCAAGCACCATTAATTACCAAACAGCATCATATTTTTATTGACTAACTTCGTTTAAAACGCTATAATATTCATTACGCTTTAGATACATATATTTTTAAGGGTGGTCATGAATGCGGGAAAACTACTTTGATGTTGACGAAATATGTTCAAAATTCGAGTTTGAGGGCGAATATTTAAACGCGTATCCTTTAAAACACGGTCACATCAACAACACGTATGTTGTTGAGCTTGGTAAGAACGACGGCATAATCCGCTATCTTCTACAGGAGATTAACGTCAATGTTTTTAAAAAACCCGAAGAGCTGATGGAAAACATCGAGCGGGTGACGGAGTATCTGACAGCCATCATATCGGCCTCCGGCGGAGACATACACCGCGAGACGCTGCACGTGTTCCGAACTGTCGACGACAGACCGTACTATATCGACAAAAGCGGACGATACTGGCGGGTTTATAATTTTATCACCGACTCCTACACCTGCCAGAGTATCGACAGCCCCAAGAAATTTTACAACGCTGCGAAGGCCTTCGGAAAATTCCAGTGTATGCTTGCCGATTACCCCTGTGATACGCTGCACGAGACGATACCTAATTTCCACAACACACTTTCAAGATTTGCAGATTTTAAAAAATCCGTCGAAAATGACCGCGCCGGACGGGCAAAAAACGTTCAGCCCGAGATAGCCTTTGCCCTCGCGCGTGAAAAGGACGCGGGTGTCCTTGTTGATTTGCTCGAAAAGGGCGAGCTGCCGCTGCGTGTGACGCACAACGACACAAAGCTCAACAATGTCATGTTCGACAACAACACCGACGAGGGCGTGTGCGTTGTTGACCTCGACACCGTCATGCCAGGTCTGTCGCTTTACGACTTCGGCGACAGCATTCGCTTCGGCGCAAACACGGCGGTCGAGGATGAAAAGGATTTGTCAAAGGTCTCACTGAGCCTTGAATTATATGAGGAGTATACGCGCGGCTATCTCGGCGCGGCGGGCGAGAGCCTCACGGAGCGCGAGATTGAGCTGCTGCCGTTTTCGGCGAAGCTGATGACATATGAATGCGGTATCCGCTTTTTGGGCGACTATCTCAACGGCGACACCTATTTCCGCATTGAATACCCGGAGCATAACCTAGACCGCTGCCGCACACAGTTCAAGTTAGTTGAGGACATCGAGAAAAAGTTAGATAAAATGATTGAGATAACGCGTAAATGCGCAAAATAGACATTAGACGTTAGATGTTAGACATTTGACATGGGTCAGGGAATGTTGCTGTCAGCAATTCACCTTTCGCCTTTTACCATTTCACCTTTCACCGAAAGGAGTAGCCGCATTGAAAGCCATGAATAAAACCCAAAAAAAAGCCGAGAAAAAGCAAAAAATGAGATTCAGACCCGACATCATAATTGTATGTCTGCTGATGGCGGCTATAGCTTCCGGAGGGATTTACACGGCAGTGTCGGGCTACAGGTCGTCCCATCTTTCGGATGAGCAGCTTTTGTCGTTCCGCGAAACGTTTAATCTGCCACGGGGTTTTATGAGCGTCGCGAGCGCCGATTGCTGCGGCAAAACGGCAAACACTCTTGAAGCCGTCAACGCGGGCTACAAGGCCGGAGCCGGTTATCTTGAGGTCAATGTCGCTTTCCGTAAGGACGGCGTGCCCGTGCTCGCACGCGGCAACGCGTTTGTCACGGAACGCTCCCCCACGCTTGAAAGCGTGTTTGAGTTTGTTAAAAAATATAACTATATGAAGCTGATTCTCAACCTTAAGGAGCTGACAAACCTC
>CAZDWM010000109.1:4169-7433 GCA_964509145.1 uncultured Eubacteriales bacterium
GATTTTTAGGTTGTCGATGAAGTTGAAGATCGCAGGAACGGATGAGGATCTGCGGGAAGCGCTGGAGGATTTCGTGTTCTCCATCGGAACCAGTTGGGCCGGAATGCTCAACAATAACATCTACATCTCGGATATCGACGGCGACAGCGCCGCATACATTTTAGAGAATTACCCGGATTTTTATATGATTTTCAAGGTGCCGGAGGATGCCGACCTGAGTGACGAAAAGGTACGCGCCGCCCTTGTGGACGACGCGCTCAATTACAGCGCGATGGGCTTCGAGTGCGATATAAACGCCTACACTGCGGAATTCGGCAGCCTTCTTACAGAAAAATACCTGCTTTGCATTTTAACGGGCGCGGATAATAAATATCAGCTTTACAGTGCTCTGTCGCAAAACCCCAACGGTATCCTGACCCAAAGGCCGGATTTGCTTTACGAAATCATGACGACCGAAAACCTGTTCGGATAAACAGAAAGCGCGGATGAAGCTATGGCTTTTGATGTGGTTAACGAGGAAGACCTGCGTGTCGCCCTCGCAAAATGGATGTTAAAAAACAGCCGCGGCTGTCCTTGTTATGAGGGCGGCGCGGCTGATGATTTTATTAAAGCCTTTAAGCTGCCCGAAGCGGACTACGCGCTTGTAAGCGCCGAAGCCCGCCACGACGGCGAACCCGCTGCGGTGTTCAAGGCGACTGTCCGTCTGGCCGACTGGCAGACGCGCATGGGCACAGGCGAGAAGCTGTTTGAGTATTACAAAATAGCGAAAATCATACCCGACCCGGACGGAGGCTTCCCGGAGATGGAGACGGCGGGGTATATTATTATATCTCAATAAAAGTCGGACATCTCTAATTGGCTACCAACTAAAAATTCCGGAATGCTCCTTGACATCATTATCCAAACAACATATAATATTTACAATTGGCAAAGTGACCGGATACTCTGTTTACGATAACGAAAACGGAATCCGTTTACCCGCCCTTTGCAAAAGCTGTTTCGTGAGTTCGTCCGCCTGTGCAAGTCATGAGACTTGACAGACGGCGAGCTCATTGCCGTTGACGGAAAAAACAAGGCGAGCTGTTGCACAAAGGCAAATTTGTATTCACTGCGATAAGAAAAAAGGAACAAAATGAGCGGAAAATTATTCGTCGTCGGCACACCTATAGGCAACCTCGGTGACTTTTCACCGCGGGGCGTCGAAACGCTGTCATCCTGCGATTTCATCGCCGCCGAGGATACACGTGTGACGCTGAAGCTATTAAATCACTTCGGCATTAAAAAGCCGATGGTGAGCTACTATGAACACAACCGCCGCGAGCGAGGCGACGTGATTATCCGGCGGATGCTTGAGGGCGAAAGCTGCGCTCTTGTTACCGACGCCGGTATGCCCGCAGTGTCCGACCCCGGCGAGGCGCTGGTGCGCCAATGCCGCGAAGCGGGTATTGATGTCGAATCCGTGCCTGGGCCGTGCGCGTTCGCGACGGCTCTGGCCATATCGGGTATGCCCTCAGGACGGTTTACCTTCGAGGGCTTTTTAAGCGTTAACAAATTAAGTAGACGGGCGCATCTGGCGTCGCTCAAGGACGAGCGGCGGACGATGATTTTCTACGAGGCACCGCACAAGCTACCGTCTACCTTAAAGGACTTGGCGGAGGCGTTCGGCGAGAGGCGTGTTGCGGTTTGCCGCGAGCTTACTAAGATACATGAGGAGGTTGTCCTCACAACGCTAACCGAAGCAGCTAAGCGCTACGAAGACGGAGGGGCGAAGGGTGAGTTTGTTTTAGTCATTGACGGCGCACCGGAGCC
Organism: uncultured Eubacteriales bacterium; assembly: GCA_964509145.1. Lineage (GTDB taxonomy): Bacteria > Bacillota > Clostridia > Oscillospirales > Acutalibacteraceae > UBA1425. Next base: position 5,979 of record CAZDWM010000109.1, read on the forward strand.
GCCTAAAAGCGAACAGACGCTTGAAGACGCCGTCGCTATCGCGCTAGGGCTGGCAGAGGAGCAGGGTTTATCTCACAGCGACGCGGCAAAGGCCGCAGCCAAGCAGACAGGCTTTAAAAAGGGCGATATTTATAAAGAAATGACCAATATAGACTGACAGGAGGTTAAAATGCTCAAGGACATGATAGCCGCTTTCGGCGAATACTATTACATCACAATCATCTTTGTGATTTTCCTCATTGCCGCCGTTTTTGTTTGGATTAAGGCCGTCGGCGCGTCCAGAAAAAAGGGCAGGGAGCGCGATGCGATTTTAGCCAAGCTCAAGGAAGAAAAAGAGCTGTGCGACGTTTTTTCCTGTTTAACCGCCGAAAAGGCGTCGGCGGCGCAGGCGGAGCGGCTCATCCATGGCGTTGCGCTGAACATACAGCGCTGTCTTGAAAAGAGCGGCGACATGAACGCCGCCTTTACCACAATGCCTGAGGCGAAGCGCTTCGTCTACGCGCTCGACTTCGTTTTTTACGAGGATGCCGAGAGCTTAAGCGGATTTTTTAGAAAAAACGGGAAACCGCTCACGACCGAAGCAGATGATGCCGCCCGAAAAATTATCGGCGGAGATTTTTTCAAACTGTTTCATCAGGGCTACGATATGTTTGACGACGACAACGAGGAGGTTTCAGTTGTGCCGGACGCGGTTAATGCGCTCGACGAAGCCTACGAAAAGGCGCTCGAAAGCGAGCGCGACGAATGGCTTTCCGCCGTTAAAAAATATATTTACGAAAATGTTGAAATCATCAATCAAAAGGAGATGGACTGATGGCTAGATTTATCATTTCGGCGTTTACCGACGAGGCTTCGCACGAAATCCTCAAGCAGATTGAAGCCTGTAAAAAGAACGGTATCACACACATTGAGCTTCGCGGTCTCGACAACAAGAAAAGCATCAACAAAATCACACCCGACGAGGCAAGGGAGCTTCGGAAGATACTTAAAAAAGCGGATATCGGCGTTTCGGCCATAGGCTCCGGCTACGGCAAAATCGAAATCACAGACGACTTTGAGCCGCATTTCGAGGCGTTCAAAAACACCGTAGAGGTGGCGAAAATCCTCGGTACGAAGAACATCAGAATGTTCAGCTTTTACTTTACGAAGGGAGAAAGCTACGAGGAATACAAGGATGAGGTCATCCGCCGCCTGACGCTTATGTGCGACTACGCGCTAGAAAACGGTGTTAAATGCTGCCATGAAAACGAGTGCGGTATCTACGGCGACATTCCGGAGCGTTGCCTTGAGCTGCACAAGGCTCTCGGAGATAAGCTGGGCGGCATTTTCGACCCCGCCAACTATATCCACTGCGACGTCGACATTTTGCCCGCTTATGAAATGCTTGAAACATACATCGACTATCTTCATGTCAAGGACGCGCGTTATTCCGACGGCATAGTTACACCGGCCGGC
>CAZDWM010000110.1:0-281 GCA_964509145.1 uncultured Eubacteriales bacterium
CACACCCTTACGAATTCCCGCATCAACATCAGCGGCATACGGTCGTGGACATCCTTCATCGAGTCGTTTGCTGCCGTCGTTAGAATTACAAAACGGCGTTCATCTTCATCGTAACGCCAAAGCCCGGCCATATATATCAGATGCGTCCCACCCTCGTCAAACAGGTATTTTTGCTTGTCACCGTCATGGCTCCACTCAAAGAAGCCAGACGCCGGAACGGCACATCTGCCCCGTTCGAGCATCGGCGCGAATGTCCGCTTCGTCCGAACCGTTTCGGCGCG
>CAZDWM010000110.1:291-2859 GCA_964509145.1 uncultured Eubacteriales bacterium
TCCGTTAATTATAAGCCTCGATTTTTCTCCTGACGGCAAGCCCCACCGTGCCGCCACAACGTCCGGCTTTCCCTCCTGGTCGCCGACAATTACAGCCGCCGTATCAGACGGAAAGATCTCACCCGTTTTAACGCGCGGCTCATCCCTGTTTTTATACAGCGCCGCTAAAAGGCTCTGCATCTCCTCATGATCCTCCGGTGCGACATATCGTCCGCACATAAGCTCATCCCCTGTTCCGACATTAAAAATCTATATATGTTATTCTATCATAATTTTTCTTACATATCAATCATATCTATATTTGTTTTGATTGATTAAACTGTTATACTGTGATATATTCATCTCAAATAATATATAGGGGAGGTTTTGTGATGCTGATTCCTTATCTCAAGAGCGATTATCAAACGCTGTTCACACCCGAACGGTACGGGAACTATGTCAACGACCACACGCTTTTTTACGGCGACGACGGGCTGTGGCATTTTATCGGGATAACGGGCTTCGACAGCTGTCCTGTCACCGAACGTTATTTTGTCCGTGCCGACGGCGAAACGCTCGGCAGTCCGCTTCACGAAAGTACTAAGCTGATAGACCGCGGGACACTTGCGTGGTCGCCGTGTGTCATTAGGCACGACGGTTTTTATTATATGTACTACGGTCCCTCCCCCACCGCCATGGCAGTTTCGCCGGAGCTCAACGAATGGTTTAACTACAACATCCGCATCGAAAACGAGCCGCCAATGGCCGTCCACCGTGATCATTTTGTTCTTGAAATTGAGCCCGGTCACTGGCTGATGTACGCAAGCGGCATCCTCGACAAGCGCGGCTGCATATCACTGCTTGAATCGGACAATCTTATTAACTGGCGGTTTGTCGGATATGCCCTTACTTCCGACGTCTGCGCTCCGCTAACCCCGCCGTGGGGCGCGTTTGAGTCGCCGTATGTCGTCAAAAAGGATGCGTTCTACTACCTTTTTGTGACCTATACCGACTGCTCCGACGAAACCTATAACGACACGCTGGTGTTCGCGTCCGACAATCCCCGCCGCTTTGGCAGCTACACCGGCGGCATGGATGGCACACAGCCCATAACGAAGCTGTACGCCCATGCGCCTGAAATTGTCAGCGAGTGCGACAATTGGTTTATCACCACCTGCGGCTGGAACGGTAAGCCGAACCCGAACCCCGGCAGCGTTTCAATTGCGGAGCTCGGCTGGCGGAAAAAGATTGAATGATAAATCATTCAATCTTTTCTGCGAGAGGATGGTCATATTAATGCTTGCATGTCCATTTATCATATGTTATGATAAATGTATTGTTGTAAAATAAAGGAAACGGGGTTTGCTTATATGGAGTCAGCCCAGCAGAAGTATCTTAAACCATCCGAATTTGTCGCGTATTCCGCGGGGCTTTTCGGTTTTCAGGCAATCGTCGGCTATGTTAACTCCTACTTCGCGGAATTTACGGCTGCCACATTGTCCGTCGACCTCGCGTTAATCGGCATCATAATTCTTGCGGCTAAGACGGTTTCAGCTATATTCGATATGATTATCGGCAATTTGATTGACCGAAAAAACAGCAAAAAGGGAAAGCTGAAGCCCTTTATCGGCTACTCGCTCATTCCGCTTGCCGCGCTGACAATCGTTCTGTTTTTATCCGTTCCTTTCCGGGGAGCTTTGCTTAACGTCTACTTTTTTGTGCTTTTTTTGGCGTGGAGCCTTGCGGTGTCGCTGGGCGAGGTTCCGTCCTTCGGGCTTGCCTCCGTCATGACGCCAAACCCGACGGAACGTACGAATGTCGTTTCAATTTCCAACACGTTTAAATCAATCGGTTTTTCCGTCCCTTATGTTATCGTTCCTGTTGTCTGTCTTCTTGTTCCGGGCGGGTCTCAGGTTTTCGGCTATTCCGGCGACAAGGACACGCCCATCAGCAGCAACGAATATCTCTTTTCCGCCGCCGCGGTAGGCATTCTCGGCTGCCTTCTGTTTTCGCTTGTCTACTTTAAGAGCAAGGAACGAGTCCCATATAAGACAGAAAAAATGACCTTAACCGAAATGTTCCGCACCTTAAAGGACAACAAGCCGTTCTTGCTCGTCATCGTCTCGTACTTTCTCGGCTTCGGCCGTATTATGGCAACCTGCATTCTTATTCAGTCGTCAAACGCCCTGCTCGGCAGCCAGAATTATGCCGTTTTCCTTGGCATTTTGTCTGGCATAGGTTCGGTTGTAAGCATGGCGCTCACACCGATACTCGTTAAAAAATTTAACGAAAAGCGGACTTTTATCGGAATGTCTCTTTTCGGTTTTGTCGTATCGTTAATAACATATTTTATCGGTACAGAAAACAGAGTCTTAATGTTCGCTTTTCTTTTCCTCGTCGGTCTCCAGTGCGGTGCGCTGACGCTGATGCCCGTAATTATGACTGCCGACTGCGTCGATGACTATGAATTAAAAACCGGTAAAAGAACAGAGGGCATCTCCTACGCCGTTCTCAGCACGACCATCAAGCTGGGGCTTGCCTTGGCGACGGCTCTGGGTTTGATTGCGCTCAGGTTTTCGGGATATACCG
>CAZDWM010000110.1:2869-7062 GCA_964509145.1 uncultured Eubacteriales bacterium
TTTATTTTGCTTATACAGCGCTCCCCGGTATCTTCTGTTTCCTCGCGACAATTCCGATTTTTAAATACGATATTGTCGGCAAGAAAAAGCTTGAAACCGCTCGTATTCTTCAGGAGCGCAGAGGGCAATAATCATTATTCATCAATAGACTTGTCCTTGAGCAGATGCTTGCACAGGATGGCAAGCGATGACGCGAGGTTTTCGTTTTCCACAATGACACCCTCCGGCACACGCAGGATGGTTGACGCAAAGTTCCATATGGCCTTGATGCCGTAGGAGACAAGCTCGTCGCAGACGGCCTGCGCCGCCGAAACGGGCACAGTGATGATACCCAGTTGAATGTTTTTATTAGCGCATACTGTTTCAATATCAACCGGCGGCAGCACAGGCTTACCGTTGATGATGGTGCCGCAGACGTCCGCGCTGTTGTCGAACGCCGCGATAATGTTCAGCCCGTAGTCCGAAAAGCCGTCGTAGGAAAGCAACGCCTTGCCGAGGTTACCCGCGCCGACAAGCACCGTTTTTGTCTCGTGCTTGCAGCCAAGGTAGCGTTCAATTTGTTCGGAAAGCTCCGACACGACATAACCCGTTTTGGGTTTGCCGGTTCCGCTGACAGCGGCCAAGTCCTTTCGTACCTGAACATCGTTGAGCCCGAAAGCCTCGGCGATGGCCGTGGCCGAAACGTTCTTCTGCTTATCCTTGATTGAGTTGATATAATGAAGATATATAGGAAGCCTGCGCAGGGTTTGAACCGATATTGTCTTTTCTTCCATGGCCATACCTCCGTAAATTCAGTGTTCCGCTACGGCGTATAGAACGTCGTGCATAATAAGACTATATCACTTTCCATTCAACAAGTCAAATATATCGATATATGTTTATCAATACAACACGAAAAGTCCGCCGGCGTATAACCGACGGGCTTTTCGTACATTTATTTAGGTTTAGAGGATTATGCAAATCAGACCGCTGCAGCCCTCGTTGATAACCTTTTCGAGCGTCTCCTGAAGCTTCATGCGCGCGTCGCCGGGCATTCTGAACAGCTTGTTGTGTAATCCCTCGTTGACAAGCCCGTGCAGCGATTTGCCGAAGATGTTCGACTCCCAAATTTTTGCCGGGTTTTCTTCGAATTCCTTCAAAAGGTACATCACAAGCTCCTCGGACTGCGACTCCGAGCCGACAACAGGCGCGACCTCCGTGGTTATGTTCGCCTTCATGATGTGCAACGACGGTGCCGACGCACGCAGACGCACACCGTAGCGCCCGCCCTGCCGCATAATTTCCGGCTCCTCAAGGCTAAGCTCGTCAAGCGTCGGCATGACGATGCCGTAGCCCGTCGCGTCGACCTCGTCGAGCGCGTCATGAAGCCTGTCGTAGCGCTTCTTGACGGCAGCCAGCTCCCTCATGCTGGTCATAAGCCCCTGCTCGCCGTCAATTTCAAGTCCTGTCGTTTCGGCTAATATTTTATAAAACAGATCCGGCAGCATCGTGACTATGATGCGCGCGCTACCGTCGGCGAGATTCATCGAGCTGACGGATGACGACTGGATATATTCACAGTCCTCCATTCCCTTGGCGACCTTGTTGACCTCGCGCACACGCTTCAAATCCTTGGCGGAATTCTTGATGGCCGTGAGTGCGGCGCTCCTGAGCCAGTGGTCGCGGTCAAGCGAAATCATCCAGCCTGGCAGCTCCACCGACACCTCCTTCACCGGGAACTCAAACAGCACCTGCGAAAGAATATCCCTGATTTCGTCCTCCTCAAGCTGTAGGCAGTTGACAGGCATGACGGGCACACCGTAGCTGCCGGTCAGCTCGGCGGCCAGCGCCTTGGCTTTGGGCGAACGCGGGTCGGTGGAGTTGAGCAGGACAATAAACGGCTTGTCGATTTCGCGAAGCTCGTTGATAACGCGCTCCTCCGCCTCCTTGTATTCGGCACGCGGAATGTCGCTGATAGAACCGTCGGTCGTGATGACAAGCCCTATGGTCGAATGCTCGCTGATTACCTTCTTGGTGCCGATTTCGGCGGCCATGTTAAAGGGTATCTCGTTTTCAAACCACGGAGTTTTAACCATGCGCGGTTGGTCGTTCTCAATGTAGCCGAGCGAGCTCGGGACGATGTATCCGACACAGTCGATCATCCGCACGCGAAACGAGACGTTACCGGGCAGCATGATGTCGGCGGCATCCTCCGGTATAAACTTAGGCTCCGTTGTCATGATGGTTCTGCCGGACGCCGATTGCGGCAGTTCGTCTGTGGCGCGCTCGCGCTTAAAGCTCTCCCCCATATTCGGAAGCACGAGTGTATCCATGAAACGCTTGATAAAAGTGGACTTACCGGTTCGCACAGGTCCGACGACGCCGATATAAATATCGCCCTGCGTGCGCTGCGCTATATCTTGATATATATTTTTACCCTCCATGATTTTCCTCCCGTTAAATAAATCTTAGTAATGTCTATTCAACATGTCCCTTGTGTATGACAAAGGAGAAGAAATTTTTGCGATTCATATCAGTTATAGCCACATACCACTTTTCAAACGGCACAATTTATGATATAGTATATACATTAACATATAAGGACTGATAACGATGGCAAAAAAGGTCAGTGTCAAGACAAAGCGAATTTTAATCGAGCCGATGGACGCCTCTGAGCTTGAAAAGTTAATTGTCTCCGAGTCCGACGATAATTTAAAGGCAGCCTACTCCGAAATGCTGACAGGTGTTCAAAACGACCCGTCAAACGCGTTGTGGCATACCTGTTGGAAGATAACGCTCAAGGACAACGGCGTTAAAATCGGCGGTATCGGCTTCAAGGGCGCGCCGAACAGCCGCCATGAGGTTGAGATCGGTTACGGCATTGACGAAAACTACCGCAGTCAGGGCTACGCCACAGAGGCGCTCAACGCAATGACCAACTGGGCTTACACGCAAAAAGACGTTTATTATATACGCGCCGTAACCGGCGATGACAACGCCGCATCAAAACGTTTGCTTGAAAAATGCAAATTCAAGCCGGTTGGGAACAATGACGAGGGTATCCTTTATGAGCGTGAAAAGCCCGCTTCGGTCTGGATGTCTATATATATGTGTCTCGGCACGAGCGTCGGCTTATGCTTCGGGACGTCATTTAACAACATTGCAATCGGCTTATGCCTCGGTGTTGCAATGGGGCTCGCGCTCGGCGTTTCGCTCGACGCGGCGGATAAAAACATGCGCAAGCGTGATTAATCGCCCATGGAGAGCAAAAAACAGGCTGCATCATTATTTGATGCAGCCTTGATTGTTGTGTTTATATTATTTACCCGACCAGAAAGCCTGACGTCACTTCTGCCAACTCGGCGGCGCAGTTCTCTATGCACATATGGCCGCCTGTTTCACAGTTGTAAACGACAGCGCCGGGCAGCGCACCGCCGATTCGATCCCTCATGCCCTGTGAAATGATACTGTCATGCGCGGCGTTGACGATTAGCACCGGCATATTGAGCGCAGACACCGCCTCAAGGTCGTTGGGGCGAGCGTTGTACATTGCATACGTCAGCGCTTCGCCTGTGCCCGGAAGCTGCATCGGCTCCGCCAGCTTTTTGACATCATAATGCATTGCAAAATCCCAGTCCGCCGAGGCGAAATAAACCATCAGCCGTACAAGCGGCGTGATTCTTGTTCCCACGTTGAAGCCAAACGATAAGAGACCATTCATCAGCTTTGAGGTTATCACGTTTTCTCGCGAATCTGAAAATGTCGGAATCGGCGCGGCGCAGAAAAGCATCAGCGCTTTGATTTGCGGGCAGTCGACTGCTATGTTCATTGCGACGCCCCCGCCCATCGAATGCCCCGCCACTATCCACTCGTCAAGTGGCGCGATGGACGCCATCAGCCCCTCAATGAGCGTCTCGCGGTCGATATGTGTCATATCGGCCGTTTCCTTGGTGCTGAAGCCGAAGCTTGGCAGGTCGGCTAAAACGCACTCGTAGCCATCCGCCGAAAGCAGCTCCGCCATCGACTGCCACGCGTAGGTTGAGCATAAAAAGCCGTGAATCAACATGATTCTGCCTTTTCTTTCACCCTGTGCTTCAAAAACTCTGTAATGGATGTCGTATTCACCCTGATTGTAAAATAGGCTGTCGTCATACGGTGTATCGGACGGTGAAAAGGCATAGACCGTCGCGGAAAACGCAACGGCTAAAACAAGT
>CAZDWM010000110.1:7072-7363 GCA_964509145.1 uncultured Eubacteriales bacterium
GCAAATACTTTTTTAATTCTCCTCATATTAAACCTTAATCGGCTCGGATTTCTCCGTAACCCCTTTGAAAGGCTCCATCGTGGCGGCGGTCTCGCTGTTGATGCCGTCGCGCCGGAGCACGTTGATGACGGTCGTAAGGATTAGTTTCATGTCGCCCAGCAAGGTGACATTGTCAACATATTCGACGTCGAGGCGGAACCGTTCCTCCCATGATAAAAGGTTTCTGCCGCTGACCTGCGCAAGACCCGAAAGACCGGGACGCACCTCATGCCGTCTGTGCTGCTCACCGGA
>CAZDWM010000111.1:0-7254 GCA_964509145.1 uncultured Eubacteriales bacterium
AGGATATCAATCTGGCTGTTAAGCCCGTCGATTTCGGACTCAAGCGCGTCGACTACCTTGTTCTGGGAGTTTTTGTCCTCCTCAATGTCGTCCATTTTTTCCTCGTTTTCCTTCATCTGGTCCTCAATTTCGTTATAACGCTGTTCCAAATCCTCAAGCGTGTCGGCGTGAACCGATATGCCGGGAAAAACGATACAGGAAAGAATCATCGAGAACATAAGCGTCGAAGAAATCAGTCTTCTGACGCGTTTGCCAACCGTTAATTTGCGCATGTCTGAAAGCTCCCTTCGGCTTGCTTATGATGGCATCGAGACCCACTTTAGCGGGTCGGTGTGATTAACATAACCGTTCTTGCTGACGCGAACCTCAAAATGAAGGTGGGGTCCCGTTGTGTTGCCTGTGGCACCTGCCAGTCCGATTACCTGCCCCTGGCTGACGGTGTCGCCCTCGGCAACATAAAGCGTCTTGAGATGGTAATAGGCGGTGAATATTCCGGCTCCGTGGTCAATGATTATATAATTGCCCATTGACCAGTGGTTGAAGCCGTAGCTAATTACTCTGCCGCTGCCGGCGGCGATGACGTTTTTACCCTCTGTTCCGCCGCGCACGCATATGTCGAGACCGCGGTGGACGCCGCCGGACGGATAGGTGCCGTAGTAGGCGGATATGTAGCAGTTTTTATATGGCATCGGCCATATGAGGCCGGCGCTAGGCGTGATGACATTGACTGTCGTTGTCGGTATGGTTAAATCCATATCCAAAGAGGTGGTTGCTGTGGTTGTCGGCTTGGTGGTGAACATGGAGCCGATGGTTTGCGGCGAATATTTGACGGTGGTAAAGGAGGTAGTGGTGACCTTCTTCGTTGTTGTATTTGTAGTTGAATCGCCCTCTTCGGTCGTGCCGGTGACAGACTCGGCGGACGTGGTGGCTGTAGTTTCGGCGTCGTCGGCGGAAGAACCGTATTTAAGCAGGTACGCGTTCATCTTTGCGTCGATTTTCTCCTGCTCATCTGAAAACAGCTTGAGCATGGACGCGTAATCGGCGCTGCTCTTGTCGAGCGTTTTAAAATAGGCCGTTGCCTCGCTGTATTTATACTGGCTTAACTGCTTTTTCATTTTAAGGACATATGCCGATGATTCAACATCGGCCTGCCTTGTATATAATGTGTCCTGTTCGCCTGTAAGCTCCGCTTTTTTTTCCTTGATTTCGGCCATATCGGCATCAAGAGTGGCATTAAGCTCGTCCAGACGGGCAAGCTGCTCCGACAGGTCGTCGACGAGAGCCGAATCATATTCGGAGATGTTGCTGATAATCTGAAGCTTAGTTAAAAGGGAATACATATCCTTGCAGCCGACGAGCAGCTCAAGCTTTGACCCAGGACCGGTCATGTAGGAAATCAGCAGACGGCTGTATATCTTGTCGGACACCAAATCAATACTGCGCTGTGTTTCGTAAGCAAGCGATTCGGTTTCGTCGATTTGCCCGTTGAGCTTGTCAATTTCAGTGTTCAGGGTGTTGATTGAAACATTGAGCTTGCCGATGTCGCTGTCGAGCACATCAATCCGCTTTTCGAGCACGCCGATTTGTGAATCAAGGTCGCTGATTTGGTTCTCAAGCGCTGAAATGTTCTTTTTTTGCTCGGTCTTGCCGTTTTCGATGACCTTTAAATTTTCTTGGCTCTGATTGATTTTTTGTTCAAGGTTGTCGTACTGATCCTGAAGGTCGTCAAGCGTGCTTTGTGTTGTTTGCTCGACGGCGGCCACCCTCGGAACAGAGACAGCGGCGGACAACACAACGCAAAGCGTCAGCAGTACCACCGCCCATCGGAGGAACCCCGACGAACCCTTAATGCTCCTCGGATACTTCATTGTAATCTTTCTCCTTGAGGTACTTCTTAATGGATATAAGGCTTCCGAAGCCGCCCGTCAGAATACCGATCAACTCAAAGCCGAGAAGCAGCCACAGGCAGTAGTTGACGAACGGTACAAGCCGAATCATATCAAGCGCGGAGGATACAGTGCTTAAGGACTTGATAATCAGCTCATAAATCCCATAAACAGCAGCCAACGCCAGCAGCCCGGATATGGCACCGAGCACCATACCCTCGACCATAAACGGCCATCGTATAAACGAATTAGTGGCACCGACGTTTTTCATGATGCTGATTTCGAGCTTCCGGCTGTTCATAGTTATGCGAACGGTGTTTGAAATGATGAAAAGCGAAATTAGGAAAAACAGAGCGACTGCGCCCAAGCTGACGTAAGATACAACCTTGCGCATCGTCACGAGCAGGTACGCCAGTTCACGGCTTTCGCGGATATATTGTATGTTTGAAATGCTTTTAATTTTTGTAAGAGTGACATCGAACTGCGCCATATCCTTCAAATGAACCTCAAACGATGCGGGGATGGTGTTGGTTTCCTGCTTGTTGAAGTAGTCCACAAGCAGTTCGCTTTGCATCTCGTCGTAAAAGGCCTTGCTGTTTTCCTCAGCGGAATGATAGATATATTCACTGATGTTGCTGATGGATTTGATATCCTTGCCGATACGCGTAATTTCCTCGTCCGGCAAATCGTTTTCAACAAACACCATAATGACATTCTGGTCGTCAACCTTGTCCAGCAGCGCCTGTACATTTACAAAGCTGAGGAACGCGAGACCGATTAAGAGCAGGCAAACCATGAGGACGCCGACGGAGGCGAAGCTCATGAGCCGGTTGACCCAGACGTTGCGGAAGCCTTCCTTGGTCAGATATCCGATACTTCCCGTGCTCATTTTGCGTCATCTCCTTTTTTCTTTTTCTTAGAGGCCTTTTTATCTCTCTTTAACGAAGCTTCGGGTTCCGCAGACGGCGAGACAGTTTCGTCATCGTCCGACAGATAGACGGTGAAGTCTACTCCGTCGCCCTCGTCGGCGAGGAAGGTGGGCGCGCTCAGTTGCTCAAGGGATTCATCAATGTCGGCCGTTTCAGTCTCGGGGACGACAATGTGAGGCTCAAAGACGTCGACATAACCCTTATCGAGGTGACCCTGCGACGATTTTATGACTTTTTGGCTCGTTGAGGATAAACCGTCGTGGACAACGCAACCGTTTTCGAGGATAATGACCCTCCGGTCAAACCTACGTACCAGATCATGCTCGTGGGTGACCATGATAACGGTGGTTCCGCCGTCGTTGAGGCGTGTGAGCAGCTCAACAATTTCCATGGACATCTGCGGGTCGACGTTACCCGTCGGCTCGTCGGCGATGATAAGCTCGGCGTTGTTCGCCAAAGCACGCGCCAAAGCGACACGCTGTTGCTCACCTCCCGAAAGCTCCGGGGGATGACAGCGTGCTTTTACCGCAAGTCCCACAAGGTTTAAAACGAAGGGAACACGCTTTCTGATTTGGTTTTCCTTAGTACCGACAACACGCATCGCGAAAGCGACGTTATCGTAAACGGTCATGTTGGGTATGAGACGGAAGTCTTGAAACACAATGCCCATCGTGCGGCGAAAACGGGGAATTTCGCGGGGCTTTAATTCGCCGAGATTGTATTTTCTCACGGTGATAGATCCGCTTGTGGGAACATCCTCGTGCATCATAAGCTTGAGAAACGTACTTTTACCGGCACCGGAAGCGCCGACTATAAAGACGAACTCGCCGCTTTCAATTTTGATGTTAACATCCTGAAGCGCGTGGGTGCCGTTGTCATAGACCTTTGAAACGTGCTTGAATTCAATCATTTAGAAATCATCCTTAACGAACGTAATTGAATGGCAAATATCCGTCAGGTCTTATTATTCAGCTGTTGGACGCCGGGTATCCGCTGGTGACGAATGCTTAATATTTGACAGGCTTTGCGTCGAGGTATTTCTTAACCATAAGCGCGACCTTAAAGACGATGGCGTCGTCAAATTCGCGCAGGTCGAGGCCGGTAATTTTTTTAATTTTCTCGAGCCTGTAAACAAGGGTATTTCTGTGTACAAACAGCTTGCGTGAAGTTTCGGAGACATTGAGGCTGTTTTCGAAGAAACGCTGGATGGTGAAAAGCGTTTCCGCGTCAAGACTTTCAATTGAATCACGTTTAAAAATTTCACGCAGGAACATTTCGCACAGGGTTGTTGGAAGCTGATAAATAAGACGGGCGATGCCGAGATTGTCGTAACTGACTATAACCTTTTCGGTGTCGAATACCTTGCCGACCTCAAGGGCTACCTGCGCTTCCTTGAAGGAGCGGGCGATATCCTTTAAATCGGTGACGGTTGTGCCGATGCCCACCTGAGGCTGGGTGTAGATTTCGGTGGTGAGCGAATCGGAAATGGAACGGGCGAGCTTTTCAAGGTCGTTCGTCTCGATGTTGGGACGAACCTCCTTAACAAGAGCAATGTCTGTATCGTTGACATTGACGACAAAATCCTTATTCTTGTCGGGGAAAAGGTTTTGAATAACGTCGAAAACGGAAATATCGTTATTGTCGACGACTCTGATTAGAAGCACGGCGCGGGAGACCTCATTGTTAAAATGCAGTTCCCTGGCCTTGAGAAAAATATCTCCGGGGAGAATATTGTCCATGATGACATTTTTAATAAAATTACTGCGGTCGTATTTTTCGTCGTAAAATTGTTTGATGTTGCTAAGAGCTACGCAGCAGATGTCGACGTATTTTTTGGACAGCTCGTCCGTGCCCTCGATGAACACCGCATATTCAGAGCGAAGGTTGGAACCGAACGAACGGAAGCAATAATCTGCATAACACACGATTTCATGCTCGGAAAAAATATCGTTTGTTACGGCGGGAAAGACCTCGCCTATTTTGCCAAGCTCACTGCAGGAGATGATGGTGCCGGTTTCGTCGATGACACCGATGGTTTTTCCGACAGCGTCGCGCATCTGGTGAATCACACCCTGAAAAAGCCTGTTTGACATTAAATATTACCCCTCTGCAAAGTTATTGATACGTCTTTAAGCTTCGGACTTATGCATATTGACAACAGTAACATATACATATTACACAATTCGCGCATATAATGCAACCCATTTTAAAAAAAATTAACGTTTAATTCAAAACAATTTGTGCAATTATTCATGTTTTGTTTCAAAAATTATCAATATATTACAAAAAAGTATGAGTTTTTCGACGCGTTTACCTTTGTACAAAATTACTAAACGGTTTGAAGACGGCGGTATCATATCGGCAGACTGTAATTATTTTGTAACTAAATTTTGTATAATACTGTAAAAAAAATTAAAACTAAATATGCAAAAAGTACAAACGTCAAAAGGAAGGGAACAAAACCGTGAATACGATGTTGAAAATAAAAAGCAGGAGCATTATAACGGGCAGGGCGATGCGTGCGTCGTCGTTGTTGCTGGCCGGAGTGGCTGTTTCCGCGCTGCTTGGGACAGTACCGTCGCTGACCGGGTTTCTGGCTCCGGACAACAGAGTGACCCTCTGGGTAAGGTTTGCGCTAAACCTGACGGCACCCGTTCTGGCCGTACTTGCAATTCATCCCTTAAGGACGGGCAGTGAGGCATGGTTTTTGTGCGGCGCTTCGGGCAGGGAACCTTCGGCGATGCAAGTGGCGTTCTGGTACAAGCCCTCAAAGCTGATGAAAAGCGTTGAAATGCGCATTTCTTTGTTGTTCAGGAAGCTGCTTTGGATGGTTGTTTTTCTCGCGCCGGGTCTGTCGATTGTCGGCGGGGCTTTATATATGCTGATGACCGAGGGCATCGCGGTGAAGCTCCTCACGGTGTCCGTCGCCGGCGGTGTGCTGACGTTCCTCCTCGGACTATATTTTTGCCTGCTGATGGTTCAGCGGTATTTTCTTGCTTATGCCGTGCTTGCCCGCGACCCTAAAAAAACCACCGGAGAAGCAATCAGACAGAGCATAGAAGCCATGAACGGCTGCTGCGCGCGGACGCTTGCGTTCCGGCTCAGCTTCTTGCCGTGGTTTCTGCTCTGTCTTGCGGTGCTGCCGATATTTTATGTGTGGCCGTATTATAAGCAGTCCTGCTCCTGCCTGAAATATGAGCTTTGCAGAAAGTTCAGCCTGTCGGTCAATGAAAAGGCGGTGTGGCGGGAGGTTATGGAGGCTGCAAACGATAGCGGCGATTCGGATGAAACACAGCTCCGATAAATCACTTACTCCGCGTCCTCTTCGTTCTCCCAGTTGTGCCAGACGTCCTGAACATCGTCATTGTCGTCGAACATTTCAAGCATACGCGACATGTTCTTGATGTCGTCCTCGCTTGTGAGCTTGGTATATGTGGACGGTATGTACTCGACCTCCGCCGATACAAATTGATAGCCCTTCGCGTCGAGGTCGTCGCGCACGGCGCCGAGGTCGTTGGGCTCTGTGCGGATGACAAAAACATCGTCCTCTGTCAGGAAATCGGACGCCCCCGCCTCAAGCGCGTCCTCCATGAGTTTATCCTCGTCGACGCCCTCGGACTCAACGGCCAGCACACCGTAACGCCCGAACATGAACGACACGCAGCCCGACTGCCCCATATTTCCGCCGTATTTGTCGAAATAATGCCGTATATCACTCGCTGTGCGGTTGCGGTTGTCGGTTAACGCTTCAACGATAACGGCGACGCCGGAAGGACCGTAACCCTCGTAAACGATATCCTCATATTGTGCGCCGCCGTCCTCACCGGCGGCTTTTTTGATTATGCGCTCAATGTTGTCGTTGGGGACGTTGTTGGCTTTCGCCTTGGCGATAACGTCCTTAAGCTTCGAGTTGTTGTCGGGGTCGGGACCGCCCTCGCGTACGGAGACGGCGATTTCGCGGCCTACCTTCGTAAAGATTTTGGCGCGTGCGTTGTCTGTTTTTTCTTTTTTGCGTTTAATAGTGCTCCATTTGCTGTGTCCTGACATTGTATCACCTGTTTAATTAAAGTAGTATAACGAACTGATTATATTACAACCGATAAAGAAGTGCAACTGTTTTTTATTTTGTAAGAAACGACGAAAAGCGTTTCAGGTCATGATGTGCTCGCCGGTACGCAGGTTGAACTCAAACACATGCGAAGCGCCGTCAAGCGTAAAATTGATGCGGATGCTCTCGGACGACAGGTAGTTGGCGTCCGTTACCACTGCGTTTGACTGCTTGAAATAGCGTTTGAGCTGGTCAAGCCGGTTGTAGTCGTAGTCGCCCGCGTTGTCGGAGACGAACAGTACGCGCCCGAACATATTGTTAACCGTTGCGAGCAGCGCTTTCTGTGTTTCGGTATAGACGGCAGGTTTGCCGGAGCCTTTGGTCGGCGCGT
>CAZDWM010000112.1:0-7243 GCA_964509145.1 uncultured Eubacteriales bacterium
CGCCGATAAGCGAGGTTGAATTGCCGAGATACTGCCGGATGCTTCCGTTTGCAATTGTCGTTTTGTAGTTGTCTGACCCTATTTCAATCGAGCCGCCGACAATCTCAGCCTTTGCGGTGTGTATAACTCCGCTCTCAAGGTTAAAGTATGATAAGCCGTCCGTGGAGGAGAGAATACCCGCATTAATGATATTCGCCGTGAGTGTGCCTGTTGTGATGAAATCCGCGACGATGGCGCCGTTCATGGTGATTGCCGTACTGAAAGGACCTGCATAGCCGTGTGAGGAATACCCTAAGCCGCCGACGTTCCACCGCCAGACTTTTGTCGCGACGTTTATGTCTGCGGCGTTCATCACAAGAAGCTCCTGCGGATTGAGCGGCGGGTTCAGCACGACGTACCCTCCGCTGTTGCCCGTTATGGCGTTCGTTGCGTCGTCAATCGCCTGTAAATACGCCTGCGTTATCGCGGAAACATCAGTGCTTTTAACCGCTTTGATGGCGTCCTCAAGCTGTTTTGTCGTCTGCTTCAGAGTGTCGGCGAAATTCGCCTTTGCGGAGCCGAGCTCGATTTTTTGATACCGCTCACCGAGCGTATCGTAAACCGTCTTGATGACCTGCGCTTTAATGTCGATGCCGAGCCCCGTATGGCGGACGGTGACATAATCGCACAGCGACACCTTTTCGAGCGCAGCAAACGAAGCATACTCCGGCGACTGCCATAAATGTATAAAACTCACCGTCATATTGATTGTCGGTGAGTTTATGTCGTTTTCGGCAAGCCACGCGGAGGCTTTGTCACGCAGAGCCGCTTCGGTTATTTCATCGCCGCTTTCGAACAGCGAGGTGAAATCCTTCAGCAGAACACGCTCAGCGATTGCGGCGGTATTATCAACATCAATCCTGCGTTCGGGAAGTACGGTCAGGACATCGTCTTTAAGGCAGTGTGGAAACAGAGCGGTGAAGCTGTTTTCCGTGGAGGTGGTGAGCTTCACGTCGGTGAGGTTCTTGCCGTAGCTGACGATAACGCCGGTGTCGGAGCCGCGATGTGTATGTAGGCGGACAATGTAATTGTCAAACTCAAACTCGCCGCCGTAAACATCGAGGATGGAACCACTCACGCCGCCGAGCGCCGCCCGCGCGGAGCAGACCTGAACGGAGAAATCGCGAAGAACTGTCATATCAGTTGTGCCGACGGAAAAGCCGTGCGGTGAAGCGAGGTTGCCTGCGGCGGTTGTCAGCACAGCGTTGATTGCCTGCGTCGCCGTTATTCCTGTCATGCTGATGTTTGACACAGGGTAATGCGACAGTGCGTAGGAGATGTGCGCCGCCGATACGGTGACGATGCCGTTCAGGGGCTTCGAAATCTGATAGATGCGGAAAAGCTGGCAGTCGGCGGTGTCGTTGGGCTTAGCCTTGATGAGCCTGTCCGCAATTAACTCCGGAAACATCAACCCGGAGACGGGATAAGTCAGCTCTAGTTCGAAAACACCGTTGCGCTCCTCCGTAACTACACAGGTCAAAGCTTCGGCGAGAAAACCGCGCACGGTGGTACCGGAAAGTAGGATGGGTATCAAATTGAATCACTCCAGTGATTTTTGATATAATTTTTAAATGAGCTTTAATATTATTAATTTTGGTTAAATAATCCAGGATAATTCTTGACAGTATTATCCTAATCACATATAATTGATGTATGCTCTGGCAGAATATGGAGGGGTAAAAATGAAACACGCTTTAAAAAGAACCTTAGCGGTATTTCTCGCGGTTATCATGGTGTTCGGCGGCGCGCCTTTGGGCGCTCTGGCAGAGCTTGATAAAAGTCTGTCGGGGAGGTTCAAGAACCCGTTTTCGTTTAACGCGGACGCGGTGGGAGATGTGTGGGACGGCAGCATCGCGTCGGGGTTCGCGTCCGGCAGCGGTACGAAAGCTGACCCCTTCATAATTGAGACGGCACCGCAACTGGCATTTCTATCTTCGTCAGTCAATTCTGGCGCCACTTATTACATCGATCAGCATATTAGGCTTGCGTACGATATCGTTTTAAACCCCGAGGACGTTTTCGAGTACGACATCGACGGAAACATAATGGGAAAAGCGGACGGCAAAACGCCAAACGAGTGGATATCTATAGGAGGTTATAAGCCGATAAGCATATCTGATGAAACGGAATTCAAGGCGGCAATGTTGATTTACGGAACATTGTATTACAAAAAAAATTCATCCTATAATAAAATATCAATATACAGCTCATTCTATGGTACAAAATACGGCTTTTATTATTGCTCTAAGTTTAAGGGAGTTTTCGATGGCGGCGGCTACACCGTGAGGGGGCTGTATATTGACACGACATACGATTATCAAGGCCTTTTCGGGCTGACTTATTGCGGTTCAATCTATAATATTAACATTGTCAATTCATATGTTAAAGGTTCAAATCAGGTTGGCGGAGTGGTTGGAATCAGTAGGTACGGAGTCGTCGGCAACAGCTGTAATTCAGGTAGCGTAACCGGAATATACGAAGTCGGCGGTGTGGCAGGGCGTATACCGGAAAGTACAGTCAAAGATTGCAGCAATACCGGTCGGGTGACCGGAACGGGTAGTTCCGTCGGAGGAGTAGTAGGTAGCAACGGTCACAAAATCAACAACTGCCGGAACTCAGGCAGTGTTACGGGTAAAGGAACCTCTGTAGGCGGTGTAGCAGGGTCCAACGCTTACGCCACAATCAGCAATAGCTATAATACCGGAAGTGTGACCGGTATTAATTATAACGAAGGTGTTGGTGTCGGAGGCGTGGGAGGTCAGGTTTATGACTGTACAGTCAGCAACTGCTATAATTCAGGTGTTATTGATGGGGTAGATGCTGTTGGCGGTATTGCAGGAAAAAGCAGCATCTGTACAATTGTGAATTGCTATAACATAGGCAGCTTGACAGGCAAAAACTATGTTGGTGGCATTGCCGGTAACATCGACGATGATGGTATGATAAATAACAGCTATAACACGGGAAACGTGAACGGTGTTACTTATACAGGCAGTGTTGTAGGGATAAACTCTTATGGTAAAATCATCAACAGTTACTTTCTGACTGGTTCCGCATCAGTAGGCGTAAACGGCAGCTTGGCTGAGGTAAAAGAACTGACTGACTCTGAAATGAAGGATAAGAACAGCTTTGAGGGTTGGGATTTTCGCGACACATGGACAATTGACGACGCTGACGGATATGAATACCCTCGGCTGATAAAGTTTATTAACAAGAATATGGGTGGAATTTCGGCAAAATGGGATGGTATCATAGCCGACGGTTTTGCGAAAGGTACGGGAGACGAAACAGACCCGTTTATTATTAAGACAGTCGGTCAGCTTGCTTATCTTGCAAAAACGGTCAACAATGGCATGACATACAGCGGTAAATTCATAAGGCTTGAGAACGATATAACGATGAACGATTACAACGCGAAATATTGGATACTTAACGCCGTCAAATGGATAACAATTGGGAATGGTAGTTATCAACCGATAAGCATACAAAGTAATGATGAATTTTCTGCGGCTATGGCAGCTCACGGTGTTCTGTATTATTTTCCCGGTATATTATATCAGTCAACATATACCTACAATTCGAATTATAACACATATTACTATTTATCAAAATTCAGCGGTACATTTGACGGCGCCGGTCACACGGTGAGTGGCGTTTACATTGATAATACGGACACCTATCAGGGCTTGTTCGGGCTTGCATATGGCGGCAGCATCAGGAATATCAGCATTATCGACTCGTACATTAAGGGGGACGACAATGTCGGCGGCGTCGCGGGGTACATCAGCGGAGCAATTAATAATGTCAGCAGCTCATGCGCTGTGACGGGCACATACAAAATCGGAGGAATTGCGGGCGAAAGCATTGGCACAATCAGCGACAGTTGTAGCACAGGTCGTGTGAGCGGGTCAAGTGTTGTCGGTGGTGTGGCCGGTTCTGGATGCAAATTGACAAACTCTTATAACTCTGGGTACGTAACAGGCAACAGCGTTGTTGGAGGTGTTGCGGGGTCAGTCAACGATAAATTAAGCGGCTGCCGCAACTTGGCAAGGATAATCGGAAAAAGTTGCGTTGGGGGTGTTACGGGACACAGCTTTAAAGCCATAGTTTTAAACAGCTCTAACATAGGCAGCGTGAACGGATTATACTCCGTCGGCGGGGTGGTGGGGTATAATAACCTGGGTGAAATCAATAATAGCTATAATTCGGGCAATACCGAGGGCGATAATGTTGTTGGGGGACTGGCTGGGTTTAACCAGAACGGTACTATCAGCAACAGCTACAATTCGGGTTGTGTTACAGCGTCAGAGACTGTCGGCGGTTTGTCCGGACAGGGTGGAACATTCAGCAACAGCTACAATTCGGGTAAAGTTACAGGATCAAGCCAAGTCGGCGGCATTACAGGGTACAACTCGTCGTCACTGTCAATAAACAACTGTTTCTATCTCTTGGGTACGGCGGCAGGCGGTGTAGACGGCATTGACTTTGAGGGAAAGACAACAGCACTTTCAGACGAAGAGATGAAACTGCAGACTTCATTTACAGGCTGGGACTTTGACGGCGTATGGACAATGGACGGAAATTCGGAATATTTATATCCGAAGCTTAGAGCTTTGGACAGCATGAGCATCACCGTAGATTCAATTTCTAATCAAACATACACGGGCACAGAAATCAAGCCAATTGTGTGTGTCTCTTCTATTGTGGACGGTTCACGTCTTATCGAGAACACACATTTCACCGTCTATTATAAAAACAACACAACCGTCGGCGCCGCAGAGGCTGTTGTCACAGGTATCGGCAGCTATTGCGGCGTTGTCAAGGTGCCGTTCAGCATTACACCGGTCAATTTGGGCGGATTGAAGGTTACCGATATTTCAGACCAGCCGTACACCGGCACAAGCATAACGCCTGAGATTACTGTGACCTTAAACGGTTCGGCGCTAGTAAAGGACGCCGATTACACGGTGGGATACAGCAGCAATATGGCGATAGGAACGGCGACAGTCACGGTAACGGGTATAGGCAATTTCTCAGGCACAAAAACTGTGACATTTGAAATCGTGCCAGTCGCGGTAAACAGAATAACGTTAAGCAGACAGATGCTTACCCTTCCATATAACAGCTATGGAAAGCTCTCCGTGACATTTAATCCGATCGATGCTACGAACAAAAAGGTAACATGGAAATCAAGTAACAAAAGCATCGCGACAGTAGATGCCTATGGCAATGTTACCGCAACAGGCATAGGCATGGCGATAATCACCGCCACAAGCCAAGACGGCGGATATACGGCGCAATGTACGGTTACGGTCAAGGTTGCCTGGTGGCAATTGCTGATAAAGATATTGCTGTTCGGCTGGATTTGGTACTGATAATTATAAAGCGAAGCAAAATTAAACTTATCACACCGTCCTCCACTTCGGCACAATCTCAACTCGAGTGACCGCGCCCGTCCACGAAATATTGCTTTCTCCTGACGGGAGCGCGGGGAACTCCGTGAAATTGATTTTATCATTGCAGAGCACGGAGCCTTTGTACGCCGCCATGAGTTCGCTGTCGAGTTCAATGTATGACTCGACCGACCGGACGGCATACGCACGGGCACCGATGAACAGCGTGATGTCGCCGCTGCCGATGATTTTGATGTACGGCAGGGAGGCGAACGCCTCAGGGTTTGTCACCGTCCCCGGACTGTTCAGCGTGATGGTTTCCCATCCCGCGAAGCTGTACATGAACGGCTTGCAGTTGAATGAAATCTGCGCGTGCCCGACGTTTTCAATCAACTCGTCAATTTTGAGGTTCGACGAAAATGCCGCCATGCGGAAATACTCCGGTTGATAGGTGTCGGTCAAAACAAAATATCCAGCTCTGCAGAGCCACAGCTTGATTGCCGCGGCTCTGCCTTTTACGTTTCTGAAAGCGACGTCGTATGAAATGGTGACGTTGTTGAAGCGGTTCCCGTCAATCAGCACGTCGCCGTTCCTGCCCGGTACGGACACGAAGGAGACATCGGGAGCCGGCGCGGAGTAAATATCTTTACTTGAAATAATTAAGCCGAAATCGCTTGACCGAACACCGTTGAATTCGAAGTAATTCATATGTCTCCTCCGCTAAAATGCTTCCGCCTTTCTGTTTATTTCACTCGCCAAAACCGTTGAAATCTCCTCGGCGAGTTCCTTTACGTCCTGAAGCGAATTGTTGTAAAAGTTCTCAATTCTAAGCGTGAGGGAGATACCGCCGTCCGGGCGCGACACAGAACCGCTGACTGCGCTGTTTATGTTGGTTTGGATGTCAAAGTCGGTTGGAATCGCTTTTTGCATATCTTTCGAGACCTGCTTCATCGACTTCTCGAAGCCTGCGCCGAGACCCAAGCCGAGGTTGACTCCGATTTCGTCCTCGAACACCGTCGAGGGTGAGTGTATGCCGAGCACGGATTTGAGTGCATCCGTCACAGCACTTCCGAGTGACCTGATTTTATCAACAAGCCACTGTTTGACATTCTGAATGCCGTTCCACAGACCCTCCAGCAGATTTTCTCCGAAGCCCGCGAACACGGTGCTCGGAGAGTTGATACCGAAGAAGTCCTTGAATTCCTGTACAATGCCCTGCCCGACCTCGCGTATCTTTGCAGCCACTTTTTCAATCATGCCGCCGACACCCTCGATAAGCCCGCTGATGAGGTTCGTGCCTATCGACGCCCAGTCGTATTCACGGAAGGTGTCGACTATGGACATGATAACCTGCGGCAGAGCCAGGATAAGCTGCGGTATCGCGCCGATTAAACCCGTTATGAGTGATGTGATGATTTCCGGCGCGAAAAGAATCAACGTCGGCAGATTGTCGAGTATGCCCTGCACGATGCCGAGGATAAGGTCTGGCAGGCGGCAATTCAGCGTCGGGAATGTCAGGGTTAGCTGATTTCCAACATTTTTTGAAAATGTCATACAAGCGTGTTGGTGTATAGGGTTTGCCTTTTGGAGATGGAAAAAAATATTCGCTGTCATTAGCAAATGTCTTTCTGCATTCGGCGTACTCACAACACATTTCCAACATATTTTTTGACATAACGACAATACGCTCTTTTTTCTGCTTGTTGTGCCTGATAAAAATCTCTCCAGTGGTAAAATTGATATCAACTGTTTTCAATTCACGACCTTCGTTCGGACGCATCCCACAGGTGTAAAGAAGTCTGAAAAGAACG
>CAZDWM010000113.1:0-6032 GCA_964509145.1 uncultured Eubacteriales bacterium
TTTATATAGACACATAAACTATAAATATGGTATTGATATGTATTTTAATATTTTAAAAAATAATTATAATGATACAAAATGGTTTAAATATGCTATTAATAAAGAGTAAAATAATAGTATTATTTAAATTGTGGCGGCGGTAAATGCCTAACTATTTATGGGAGGAATCAAAAAATGTCCGTTGATTTCAACCGCGAACGCTGGGATAAGCTTAGGGAAAGCTACTCGAAATGGTGGGATAACACGCTAGAGCGCCCCATCGTTTCGGCGGTGATTTTTGACGATTTTCCGCAGCGTGAGCAGCCGGACGCACCCTGCCTTTCGCAGCAATGCTGCGCGGATTTTTCATATACGCCCGACGAGCTGATTGACAGGCTTGACTATGAGCTATCTTCACTCATGTTTTTAGGTGATTCTTTCCCGAGGGTTAATCTCTCCTGCTTCGGACCGGGCGTTATGGCGGCGTTTTTAGGCGCAAGGATTGATAATTCAAGTGGTGCCGTGTGGTTTTATCCGCCTGAAAACGCGCCGAACGACATTGCCGACCTCCATTTTGAATATGAACCGAACAACAAGTGGCTTTGCCGTATTAAGGATATATGCGCCGCCGCGATGAAGCGCTGGCAGGGCAATGTTCTTGTCAGCATGCCCGACGTCGGCATGGGGCTTGATACGCTTGCATCCTTCCGCGGGACAGAGCAGCTTTGCATTGATTTATACGACAGCCCGCAGGAGGTCCAGCGGCTCATGCGGGAGCTTGACACGCTTTGGTTTAAGTTCTACCGTGAAATAGACGAGGTTTTGCAGCCCATGAGCCCCGGCTACAGCGACTGGGCGGGACTGTATTGCGAAAAACCGTTTTACACGCTTCAAAGCGATTTTTCCTACATGATAAGCACAAGCATGTTTGACGATTTTACAAAACCGTGGATAGCAAGCCAGTGCAGGCAGTTAAGTCACTCGATTTACCATCTCGACGGCGTCGGTCAGCTACCGCACTTGGATTCGCTGTTGGCGATACCAGAGCTCGACGGCATTCAATGGATACCCGGCGACGGAAAGCCCGACTGCAAGCACTGGCCTGAGGTGTACAAAAAGATTCACGCGGCGGGTAAAAAGATTCAGTTGCTTACGGATCTTGAAACCTTTGAGGTTGTAGGCGAGCAGGTGGGCGACTATAAAAATATTTGTGTCTGTGCTTACCTTGGCTATCATCCAAAGCCTGATGAGGTTGCCGAGAAGCTAAAGGAATTCGGGCTTTAATTGCTTGTAATTATGAATATATGATTTATTCAGGTGTGATAAATGATGAATAACAGCAAAACAAGATGGCATATCGTTTACGGCGCATCTGACGAGACAGAGCGCTTCGCTTTCCGTGAGTGTTACGCCGCCATGTCGCGTTGGCTGCCCTATACGCTGACCTGCTCCTGCGCTGACGGTACATGTCCGCCGCCCGAAAACCATCATCTGTTGTTCGTCGGTACTGAAAAATCAAATCTACACCTTGCAGAGCTACTCACCAAAGAGGGAAAGCGAGTGTCATCAAAGCCCGAAAGCTGTTTAATTTCCGTCGGTGATTCAAACAAAGACGGCTTGCAGACCATCGTCATTTGCGGTGCCGACACAAGCGGTGTACTTTACGGCGTCTGCGATTTTATCCATCGCTACGCCGAGAGGCTTCGGTTTCAGGATGATTATAGGTCGGAACGGTTCAGACCGTTTATTGATGGCTGCCCCGCGTATGATTATTGCTCCTCTCCCATGCTGCCACGGCGCGGGTTGTGGACATGGGGGCATGTCATTTACGATTATCGCGGATACATTGATAATATGGCTCGGCTGAAGCTGAACACGCTTATTGTCTGGAACGACTTTCCGCCCGTGAACGGCGCGGATATCGTTCAGTATGCCCACGGATGCGGCGTGCGTGTGCTTTGGGGCTTTTCGTGGGGCTGGGGCGTCGGGAAAATCGATTTTGCTGAGCCGGACACTGTCAGTCTCTGGCGTGAACGCGTCATCAGTGAGTATGAAGAAAACTATGCTCCGCTCGGCGGTGACGGCATTTATTTCCAGACCGACACAGAGTTTGATGAGGGCAGAGCCGGTCGTGAACCGATAGCCGAAAAGGTTGTCGGCTGGGTTAATGATATCGCCGAAAGTCTTTTGGAGCGTTATCCGACGTTGCATATTGAGTTCGGACTTCACGCGACGTCGGTCAAATCGCATGTAGCTTCAATAGGCAGGGTTGACCCGCGTGTTTGCATCACGTGGGAAAATCTCGGAGCGTTTCCGTTTAGCAATCACGCAAACAACACGGACGGCTTTAACGAAACGCAGATATTTACAAAAAAGGTTCTGTCACTGCGCGGAGAAAAAGAGACGGCGGGCTTTGTTTTCAAGGGCTTCTGCTCGCTCTACTGGCCGGAATTTGAGAGCCGGCAGGGTACATATCTGCTCGGTGAAGCGGACGGTGAAACCATCAAAAAAAGAGCCGCCGAAATCCGCCCGTTCCTGCGGTATGAGCAGTCAGGCTGGCTCAAGAACCTTGACTGTCTGCAAAAAACAGCGCTTACCGCCGCCGAGAGCGGTAAATGTACAGGTACCGCAGCGCTTTTATGTGAGGACGCCTGCTTTGAGCGTTATCTGTGGCTGCCCGTGGCGCTGTTTGCCGAAACGCTGTGGTCGCCGCAAACGCCGTCGGATGAGGTTGTTGAACAGGTGACGGCTTGGGACGGCGTTACGTTTGCGTAAAAAACTGAAATTTATTAAAGTAAATATTTTGTGGAAATGAGGAAGTAAAAACCATGGATAATGAAAAAATTATCTCTGCAATCAATAAAACTGGTTTCCCTCTTGAAAATAAGATGTCAAGCATATTAAAAGAACATGGTTGGCGACTTATCAACAATCGCTATTATATTGACGACGCACGCGAAATTGAGCGAGAAATCGACATATTGGCATATAAGAGTTATGTTGATTGGGATAATAAGGCCGCATACTATACTACGTTAATAATTAGTTGCAAAAGAAGCGAATCATCTTCATGGATATTTATGACAATTGATAAACCTGAAAAAGATCCAAATTTCAATTATTTTGTAACTATCAATAAAACGAACGATAAAAGAATAGAATTTATGTTAAAACTTGAGCAAAAAGCTATAGAGGAGGAGTTTGAAAGAAACAAGAATTTGTCATCTGTTTTTAGTGTTGAACGTAAGGTTTTTGGCTTTCAACAAATAAACAATAATTCATATAAACCAGAAGATGATAAACGAATCTATGACTCAATTATCACAACTATTAAGGCATTAGAGTACGAAAGAGAAATCAGACCTACAAAAAGCAACATAGAAGGTATTGATACTGTTTTCTATAATTTTAACCTTTTATCAATTTTTGACAGTACATTATTTGAAGGTTATTTTAACTCAACCAACAACATTACAGTAAATGAAGGAGATAAAGTCGTTTATATTAATAGGCATATAGTTAATAAAAAAGAGTGCTTTTATAAAATTATCTTTGTAAACAGTGAAACCTTTGACAGTTTTCTATATAATTATGACTTGCTCAATGATGCTAATTATGATATATATGGTAGTCTTATAGAACGCTATTACGATAACATATTTTTAAACAAAAAAAAGATTGATTTGTTTTGGTCAGACTTTTCTTCCAGTATTCGTCAAACTTTTAATTATACAGTGCAAACGAAATATGGTTATAATTTTGTACAGTCAGCGGAGCACTTTGAGTATAATTATAAAGACGAATGTCTGTTTATTTACTGTGTGGAGTATTGGGATTTGTATAATATCATCGACGATATTATTAAAAAATTAAATGCCGATAAAACATTGATAGAAACAATCAAAGATGAGCTAAAGAAATATTATAGATATGAAGGCAGATTTTTATTTGCCGAAAATGAATTGCCTTTTTAATAACAAATTATTGATATTAGGACAAAACATAAACTTAACATACACACGGAGGTCAATATGAACGACACAGTAATATACGAAACAGATAACTTCACCGTCTGCATTCCGGGAAGCCCGCATATTCCGCGCGGGGACGGGGGGCACCTTTGGGTCAGGGCAAAAAACAAGGCGTATTCGAACCGATGCGACTTGCCACCCGATGAGGCCGTCGAGCTGATGCGCCTTACGATGCTGACGGGCGAGGCGATGACGGCGGGGCTTAAAAACAGGGGCATTGAGCTTGTCAGAATCAACTATCAGGAAAACGGTAACTGGGCGCATAAATCAAACCGGCTGCCGGTTTTACACATTCACTTGTATGGCAGAACCGAGCATCCTAAAACGCAGACATGGCCGGAGGCACTCGTTTTCCCCGCAAAGGAAACCGGCTTTTACGACGGCTTCGAGCGGCTCGACGAGGGGGACACCGCGGAAATCCTCAAGCAGATAAAGCTTCTTGAAAACAGCGACAAATACAAATTAAGCGCGTGGCGGTTATAATATATTCATAATGACAGGATTCTTGAAAGGACATACCATGAAAAAAATTGCTTTTTACGACGTCAAACCTTATGATAAAATCAACTTTGACCCTCTTTCTCTGGAATATGGCTTTGAAATGAAATACATTGAAAGCAAGCTGAATGTCCAAAGCGCGGTAATGGCGGAGGGCTGTGACGGCGTTGTCGCGTTCGTCAACGACACGGCGGATGAAAAAACGCTGCTTAAGCTCGACGCAATGGGTATACATGTGCTCGCCATGCGCAGCGCGGGTTATAACAATGTCGATATCAAGGCGGCCTTTGAGTGCGTCCATGTGCTGCGTGTGCCCGCCTATTCGCCCTATGCCGTCGCGGAGCACGCTGCCGCGCTCCTGCTTACGCTAAACCGAAAAATTCACCGTTCCTACAACAGAACGAGGGAGTACAACTTCGCTCTGTCCGGGCTTATCGGCTTCGACCTACGCGGAAAAACCGTCGGTGTCATCGGTACGGGCAAAATCGGCCGCGTGTTCATCGACATCTGCCGCGGCTTCGGAATGAACATCGTCGCCTACGACCCGTTTCCCGCCAAAGACAGCGGTATTGAATATGTCCCGCTCGACGAGCTTATCACGCGTTCGGATATTATCTCGCTGCATTGCCCACTGACAAAGGAAACGCATCACCTCATTGACGCGCGCGCGTTGTCACTGATGAAAACCGGTGTGTATCTCATCAACACCTCACGCGGCGCGCTTATCGACACCGAGGCGCTTATCGAAGCCATTAAAGACCATCATGTCGGCGCTGTCGGGCTGGATGTATACGAGGAGGAAACAGAGGTGTTTTTCGAGGACTTTTCCGGCGAGGTGCTCGAGGACGACACTTTAGCACGGCTTCTTTCAATGCCGAATGTCATCGTGACAGGGCATCAGGCGTTTTTAACAAAGGAGGCGCTCGAAAACATCGCCCGAACGACGCTCGACAACCTCAAGGCGTACTTTGACGGCGCTGAGTTGAAAAACGAAGTCTGCTACAGGTGCGCACAGTTCGGAAATTGCGACCAGACGCATCAAAAACGCTGTTTTTAATCCGTATATGGCAAACAAAGACGGAACTGGACTTGAAAACTAAACTGAATAAAAATATGTAAAGCCGGAAGCCCTTGACACGCAGGGGCTTTCGGCTTTGTGTTGAATGTCTGCCGGTTGGCGCGGCAGAGGAGGATGGTTGCTGTTAAAAATCCTGATTGTCCTTTTGGTTCTTGAGACCCTCGTTCTGGTTACCGCCTTGATTGCCCTGATTGCCGCCGCGGTTCTTGTTGTTGTCGTTCTTGTTCTTGTTTTTGTTGTCGTTTTTCTTGTTGTTCTGGTTGTTTTTATTGTTGTCCATAAAAAACTCCTTTCGGTTGGAATCACACATATTATGTGCACTTTATCAGGAATATACACATAAATATGCCAAACAATCGAAGGAGTTTAATTTTATTATATTGACAAACGAAGATAAACGCGACTGACGGTGAGCTGTTAGAAATATTTTCCGCAGAACTCTGCGA
>CAZDWM010000113.1:6042-7214 GCA_964509145.1 uncultured Eubacteriales bacterium
AATGGCGCCCTCGGTCTGCGAAATGAAATGACCGGCACCGGATATGGTTACAAACATTGAGTCAACTTGAGCGTTTTGAAGCAGCGTGTACAGCTTGACGGAGTTTTGATAGGGCACCAATTCGTCCGCGTCGCCGTGAACAACAATCGTCGGCGGCACATTGGCGTCAATATGGTTTACCGCAAGAACGGTGTTGAGGTCATCTGTGTGGTCGTCCATATTCCATGGCGTGATGGCGACACCTGCCAGTGCGGAGACCACAAGGTAGCGAAATGAGCCTATTGTTGTCCTTGTGTCGCCCTTGTCAAGGATATCGGACGGTGCTGAAACCGACATGACGAACGAAAGCGTCAGGGGACAGGCGGCATATTCAGTGTAGGCATACATAAGCGCGAGCTGCGCACCGGCGGAATGGCCGATAACCGCCATTTTTTCAACGGTATAACCCTCTTCGACAGCGGTTTCTTTAACGCATGATACAGCGTCGGTAATGTCGCCGACCATATCAACGCACGTCGAACCGTCGGTCAATTTGCGGTAATCCACCGAAGCGGCTATGTAACCGTAATCGCTTGATAGCGTCTGGCAATAAGTGCCGAACATCGACGCATCACCGGACATCCAACCACCACCGTGAATCATCACGACAACAGGCGTTGATTCACCGCTGTTTTGGGGCAGATAAAGGTCTAAATATTGTGAATCACTTTCGCCGTAACTAATACGTACCGCACCGTCGGGAACACCCCCGGACGTCATGCCGGGCATCAGCAAGCCCGATATAAATATCGCGATGGACATGAACGCGGAGAAAAACTTTTGTAATATTTTATCAAACATAAACACCGCTCCTTTTTATCAATATATCATTTATAATTTTATCCGTCAATATAATTCAATATAAAACATTGATATAATTTAAATTATTTATTTAATGCTACAAAAAAAGTTGATTTTCTCCATTTCATTCTGTATAATGTAACTAATTGAATTGAAAGGTCGTCGCTATATGGGCAACTTATCGGCAGCGCTAACGCGATTCAGGGAATCCGGCAAGCATATCGACCATAACCAGCCTCTTGAAATTCAGAAAAACATAACAGCATTAGAGTATGTCAGCATATCCGTTTCAAGGCTCGGTCAGGTACTTGTGAGTACTTTAGGCAGCATTT